>CAZCWX010000498.1:0-3972 GCA_964502465.1 uncultured Enterobacteriaceae bacterium
TGGCATTGTCATGACCCTGCTCATGGGAAGCTTGGTACTGTCGTATCCCGCTTTCATCGCTGCGCAGGAAGCTCCGCAAGAGCAGAAAACACGGGAAGGCAGCATGGGCATGCACGGGAGGATGATGGGCAAAGAGAAGAAGCCAGGCATGATGGCGGAGATGCAGCAGATGCAGGAACAGATGGAAGCGAGGCACCAAGAAATGACGCAGGAGCTGCAACAGCAACTGACCGCCTTGCGTGAGCACGCCAAGACGATGGACGGCATCACTGATGAGAAGCAATTGCTGACCGAAATGAAAAAACACCAGCAGATGACAGATGACCTGCTGGCAACCATGGTCGAGCAGCGCGAGAAGATGCACGCCCAGATGAGAAAACGGCACGAGCAAATGCGTCGCCACATGCAGAAGCGACAGCAGGCTGAAGAGAAAGCACCGGAGGGGCACGAGGCTCACCCTGGGGGAGACTAGGTCGGTCCCAAAATCGCAGAAAGGAGAGAGCACCATGGCATACGCTGTAACGTGGAGACAGAGAGCGCTTGTACTGTTCGCGTTAGTGGGAACGGGGGTGTTTGTATATGCACCTCTGCGGGGAGACGAACAACCTGGACCAGAAATGAAGAAGGCGGAACAACATACCCTCCCCCCGCAATCGTTGGGCATGGGGAGCCAGATGGGACAGTATTACCTCGGGCGTCAGTACAAATACGCGATGTTCCCTGGCCGCCTCGTGTGCTTGCGTTGTGACACCATGCCGACTCCAGAGAACGTAGAGGTGTGCAAGAAAGAAGGCCACCGCCACGCGCTCGCCATGGAGGGAGACACGATGGTGCATCCGTTGATCTTCACCAGCGAAGACCTTTTTACGAAGGTCAACACCCACGACTGGTATCGCAAGAAAGTACAGGTGTGGGGTCGGTATTATGCGGACACCGGCTTCATCCTCGTAGGAGACATCCAACCCCTGGAGGAGTGAAGAGGAAAAACGAGTTTGAAAATGCACGGTTATCTGGTGCGTGACAAGGTTGGGGACGAAGCCGTGAACAGTGGTATGCCGACGACGCCACCGAGGCGTCCTCGTAAAAGAACAAAGAGTGAAATGAGAGCTAGTGGGGAGGCGGTACGTCGTGCATTGGCAGAGAGCCACCACGAGTTATTACAGTTCCTGACACGCCGCCTCGGCAGTCGGGATGAAGCGGAAGAAGTGTTGAGCACATTTTACGTGCGCAGTCTGAGCCGCGCGTTCGATATCCGCCACCCCACTTCACTCCGCGGCTGGTTGTACCGCGTGCTTGAGACCACTATCGCTGACCACTACCGACAGCAGACAGCGTACAGAAGAACTGAAGCTGCGCTAGTGGCGACCGCACTGGCCACCATGCCTGAAGAAACCGAGCAGGCTTTTTGCACCTGCTTCTACAAGCTTCTCCCGACGTTCAAGCCGGAGTATGCCGAAGTGATTCGTCGCGTTGATCTCGATGGAGAGTCACGAGAGAAAGTCGCGACAGACCTTGGGATAACGGTCAACAATCTCACCGTCCGTCTGCATCGTGGTCGGTCGGCGCTCCGACGACGACTGGAACAGACCTGTCTGACTTGTCCGGAGCACGGGTTCTTCAACTGCGGCTGTGCGTACGCCGAGCGGATACGACACGCCGTCTGGCGCAAGCGTTTGCAGTGGGAGGTGTAATAAATGGCCAGCTCCCCCGTCTTTTAAGTAGGAGTGTTGTGCACCGCGCTTTGAGTGGCCGGAAGGAATAAGACAGCACCCGAAAGTCAAGTCAGTCTACTCAGAAAGGAGAACGCAACCATGGACACCACACGCTGGACAACATTCTTTCGCACCCTGTGCGGAGCTGCAGTTATGAGCCTTGCGCTGTGGTACAGCGGAGCCACGAGCGCACAGGACCATCATCCCCCGGCGTCGCAAGAACTCCGGGGCCGGCAAGAGCACCGCGAGATGCTCAGCGCCTCTGGCTTCTTCCCCGCAGGCGTCATCCAGGGAGAGTGGGTGGGGACGCTCTATTGCCTGCGACATGACTTCTCGGGATCTGAAGCTGACAAAGCGATTTGTCAGCAAGAAGGCCGGCATGTGCATGTCTTGGTGATGGAGCGCGGCTATATCCACCCGCTCTATGGGGTAGACGATGCCGTGCACGCGCAGATCCACGGCGATGAGCTGCACGGGAAGACCGTGAAGATGCAGGGGAAATTCTACCCGGTTTCCAACTCCATTCTCGTCAGCACGGTCACGCCGCAGTAACGCCGGGTTTTTCTCTCGTCCACCCCCGGGTGAAACCCGCCGTGGGGGAGGCGCTCTGACAGGAGAAGGAAAGGTCCCATGACCAGTGTGTGGAGAAGAGGACGAGCGTGCCTTGTCGTGGGGAGCATCGCATTCCTTGTTGGGGTTCCCGCCGTGGGGCACGGGGAAATGTTTCCCGATGCCGCTGGAACTTCGGCGAGTGGTCCTGCGGCAGCCTCCGCTCGGTCTGCTGGGCAACAGAAGAAGGTGGGCCCGCCTCAAGTCATCGAAATCCTGGTGCCTGCGGCGCCGCGTGCTCTTCCTTCCCTGCCGTGGCAAGCGGATTTCGAGGCGCAACCGGTCTTCGACGAGCCCCCGGTTGCACCTGCTGCCCCGCCCCGGCCCTCGCGTCCGGGGTATTTAGGGGTCCTGTATGCGACGGTGGAGGATGGCTCCGGTGGGGTCCGCGTTCTTGGGGTCGTGCCAGGCAGCCCAGCGGAGCGGGCGGGCTTTTCTGCCACCTCGCCTCCCCCAACGGAGCCGGGGCGAGTGTCGAAGATAGGGTAAGTGTCGAAGATTGCCATTGTCCTATTGGCATTCTCTCCGGTGGGATATCTTGCCATGCCGCTCGCGATTGCCCACCAGGTGTACTATGGCGTTCAGCATAAGAACGAACTTGAGGTGTACTATGGCTTTCGGCGCGAGGACGAACCTGGGGACCTCATTGTCGCAGTCGCAGGACAGCGAGTGAGAGATGCGCACGAGTTCAACGACCTCATGCGCCGTTTTGGAGCAGGTGACACCGTCGCGTTCGAAGTCCAGCGCGGTGATTCCCGCATCCGTCTCTCTGCACAGCTGGAGGCGGAACCGTGATGGTCATAGGGAGGACACGTTCACCGCCCCAGCGCGCTGCTGGGCCAAGAAAAATACAAGCGCGGTGCGATGAGTGCGACCTACCTGGGGAAGGGAAAACAACAGCAACATCTTGCAAACGAGAGGAGAATCTTATGGCAACAAGCAACGTACAGTGGCAGAGAAGAGGTCTGGCCTACGGGGTATTGCTACTCGCCATCGTGCTGGGCGCTACGCTCTGGGCACAGACTCCCCAGAAAACACCCCCTGGGACGATTCCGCCGGGCATGCTGCGGAGTTACGGGGCAGTCATGACTCTCGGGGAGTATGAAGGCACGTTATATTGCCTGCGGCATGACTTCTCCCAAGACAAAAAGGACCAGGAAATCTGCGAACGAGAGGGCCATCATGAGCATGCCCTGGTGATGGCTGATGGGCATATCCACCCCCTCTACGGGCTGACGGAGGAGTTAGACAAGCAGCTCAACGCGGCGGACATGAACGCCAAAAAGGTAAAAATCCAAGGCAGGTACTATACCAGCATCGAACGCGATCCTGGTGACCGTGATCACACCGGTGGAAGAATAACGGATGAAGCTCCCTTCCTCAGGAGCAAGTGACGGCAGAGGGACGAGTGACAAGAGTGACAAGACAGAAATATGAGGAGGGCGCTCTATGCGTACATACCGACGGGTTGCTCAGCACCCCACATCGTCCCGGCCTCGGGCACTGCCGTTGCACCTCTATGACCTGAGTGTGGCGAGTCAGGTGCTTGCTGCTGAGGCTATCTTGCCAGAGCAGTTCTCCTGTACCCCGGCGCTGACCGGCAGCGGCCATGGCGTGATGATGCTGATGGGCGCGGTGCTGGAGGATGCAC
>CAZCWX010000499.1:0-3469 GCA_964502465.1 uncultured Enterobacteriaceae bacterium
CGAGGCCGGCGAGCGCGAAACGTTGCAACGACAGCTCTACGGCAGCAACGCCCAGCGAATGTTGCGTGAGTTCGGAGAAGCCATGGAGAGATTAGCGTCCGAGAAGGCGTTGATCCTCATCTTCGAAGACCTGCACTGGAGTGATGTTTCCACTCTGGAATTATTGTCGTATATGGGCCAACGGCGAGAGCAAACGCGACTCATGGTGATCGGCACGTATCGGCCCGCGGAGACAGTGACGAGCGGACATCCGTTGCGCAAGATTGAGCAGGAGATGATTGGACGGGGGCAGTGCCATGAGCTGGCGCTGGAATTGTGGACCGAAGCGGAAGTCGAGCGCTACTTGGCCCAACGTTTGGCCGGAAGTCCAGTCGTCGCGGCCTTATGGTCGGTGATTCACCGCCGCACCGACGGCAATGCCCTGTTTGTGGTGCATTTTGTGGACTATCTGCTGCAGCAGAAGCTGCTGGTGGAGACAAAAGACGGGTGGGAGCTACGGGTGGAGCCGACTGCTGTCGAAGGGCTCACGCCTGACCACGTGCAGCGGCTGATTACCAGGCAGATTGAGGGGCTCAGCAAAGCGGTGCAGCAGGCGCTGGAAGCGGCAAGCGTCGTGGGGGTGATGTTCACGGCGAATGAGACAGCGGCCGTGCTCAGTAGCGACCTGGAAGCGATCGAAGTCCTCTATGAAGAGCTGGCCAACCGGGAGCAGTTTATCGAGGCGCAAGAGATCGCTGAATGGCTTAATGGGATTGTCACCGTGCGCTATCGCTTTCGCCATGCCCTGTATCAGCATGTCGTGTATCACGGGATCGGACTGGGGCGGCGGATGCGCTGGCATCGACAGTTGGGTGAGTATTTTGCCAGTGTCTATGGGGAGCGTGCGCCAGAGATGGCGGGCGAGGTCGCTCTCCACTTTGAGCGGGGGCAGGACTATCAGCGTGCGGTCCTCTACCGCCAGCAGGCGGGAGAAAATGCGTTACGCCGTCATGCCTATCTGGAGGCGCAGCAACATCTCAGTCAGGGGTTAGCGTTACTGCCTGCGCTGCCGGACACTCCGGCGCGCATGCAGCAGGAACTAGGGTTGCGGATCCCGTTAAACGCGGTCTTGCTGGCCATTCAAGGCCTGTCCGCGACGGATGTGGAGCGGAACTTACAGCGAGCGCGGACGCTGTGCCAGGAGGTGGATGATCCCGTCCAGCTCGCGCCGATTCTGGTCGGCCTCGCGCGGCTCCATATGATACGGGCCGACCGCGTAGAGACTGAAGAGTTAATGGAACAGGAATGCTGTCTGGTTGCGCGGCTTGAGGATCCGGTTAGCCTCATCCAACTTCATACACAGTTAGGTACGGCTGAGACGGCGCGTGGGGCGCACGCCCAGGCGCGGGAACACCACGCGCAGGTGCTCAATCTGTATGACCCCAAGGCGCACGCGACGTTAGGCTTTTCCTTCGGTGGGGATCCAGCGGCTTTGGCGCTCGTCATGTCCGGCTGGAGTTTGTGCCTGAGCGGGTGGCCGGAGGAGGGATGGCGCCGCACAGAGCGCGGCATCGCACGTGCCCAGGAGCTGGGGCACCTGTTCTCCTTAGCCGTTGTCTTATCCTCTGCCGTGTGGGTGCGGCAATTCCGCGGCGAACTGGAGCAGGCCTGGGCCTTCATTGAGACATTTGTCGATCTCGGGCGCAAGCATGGCCTTGCGCCCGATGTGACACGAGAAAAGCTGGAGCGAGGGAGCATATTAGTGCAGCGGGGCGATCTGGCTGAAGGTATCAAGTTGCTCACCGAGGGGCTGACGCAGTATCGCGCCACGGGCAGTCAAGTGCTGCTGCCGTACTTTCTCTCCTTCTTGGCTATCGCCTGCGGACAGCACGGGCAGGGCGAAGAAGGGCTCACAGTGATCGACGAAGCGATACAGTTGACCGAGAAAAAATTCGACCGCTTTTGGGCCGCGGAGGTGTATCGGATCAAAGGCGAGCTGACGCTCGCGCAGTCTCGCGTCCAGCATCCAGCGTCCAGCGTCGAAAAGAGTGCAAAGTTCAAGGTTCAAGGTTCACAGTCTGCAACCGTTACTCCGCATTCCGCATTCCGCAATCAGAGGCGGAGGCGTATTTTCACAAGGCCATTGCAATTGCCCGTCAGCAAGAAGCAAAGTCGCTGGAGTTGCGGGCGGTGATGAGCTTAGCGCGATTGTGGCAGAGCCAAGGGAAGCACACAAAAGCGAGGCCGATGTTAGCCGAAATCTATGGATGGTTCACCGAGGGGTTCGATACAGCCGACTTGCGAGAGGCAAAGGCGTTACTGGCGGCACTAGCGTAAAATAGAGTACTCTTCGCAGCCGGACCCATAGCGGTTCTCAATTGAAAGAACCCTAGTACAGAAGAAAATACCGCCTGAAATGCGGGTGAGTCAGAGATGGAGTGGATTGACGACGTGGGTCAAAAGTGGGAATATCCCACCATGATCGTGACTCTTGATAATAAACGCCGCGTGAGCATTCCCGCCGCCGTGGCGCCAGCCATGCCCGGTGACCAATTCGACGCGAGTTTCGATGCCGAGGAGGACGTCGTGATCCTGCGCCGCGTCAAACGCAAGGCCAACTGGCTCGAAATTTGGAAGCAATGCCCTGTGCCGATGGATGATGTGCCGCCGCGCAGCCGGGAGTTGCCGAAGAAGCTCAAACTGTGAGCTGGCTGCTGGATACCGACGTGCTCAGCCAGCCGGTGAAGACCGGTGGGAACCGCGCAGTCATCGCATGGCTGGAGCGCGAACAGGACGAGTGCTACACGAGCGCGATCGTCATTGCCCAAATCGCCTACTGGGTGCGCACGAAAGAAGGCCGGACGCGCACGCGACTCCAACTGTGGCTGCGGCGCAGCATCGAAGTGATGGAGGGCAGAATCCTTGGTTTCAATGTGACCACAGCCCATGTGTGGGCCGACCAGAAGCCCATGCTGGAACGCGCTGGCCAGCCGATGCCGGTCGAAGACAGCTACATCGCGGCCACGGCCCGCCGTCACAACCTCACCATCGTCACCGGTAACGACAAACACTTTCGCCGTCCCGGTCTAAAAGTGTTCAACCCGTTCACGGAGTTGCCAGCGCAGGAGTGAGTGCCAGCACGCGCGAGCGCCAGCAAGCGGGTGCAGTCCATACGCTGCACGACGAGTTGTACGAGAGTGCGGGCGAGGGTTCATGGTTTGGGCTCGTGCTGGCTGGCTCATGGCTTCTGCAAAGCGAACACACGGTTCCAATCGTCTTTCATGCTCACGACCATCCAGCCGCGCGCCTTTGCTTCATCGAGACCTTGCGCAGCACGCTGGCGACGCTCACCATGCGGCCATTGAGGTGTCCCTCGTAGTCCGGCTTGCCCTTCTGCTTCGGCCCGACGAAGTGTTTCCTTCCTTTCTGAGTATGCCAGCTGGCAAGCAGCATAATGATCATTGTGGTTCAGAAATAGTTGAACGGTTCA
>CAZCWX010000500.1:0-4020 GCA_964502465.1 uncultured Enterobacteriaceae bacterium
ATGCGTGCAGCCGTCAGTTGTTTGCCCGCGCTCTCAATCGCCCCCGACCCAATGAAATAGCCTCGCTGCCGATACGTGCCGGAGTGCATGCGCGCCTGGTTGTGTTGGAAATAGTGCATAATGGGCTCGAGGTCCGGCGCGGGGAAGTCGGAAGAGATCGTGGGGCGGGCGTGGCGAGACCTGCCGACCAAACCGCTCTTCGCCCCCAAGGTGTTTGTCAAACCGGAGGGGCAGAAGGATGTCGCCGGCGCAGTCCAATTGAGTGTGGAATGATGGCCAGGCGCCCCGCGTTGTCTCTTCGTTTCTTCGAGTTGTCGATACGAGATGGCGGAGACCACATGCCACCGCACCCCCACAGGATAATCTCTTTCGCAAAATGACTTCACTTCGATTCCACCGCTGCTCCTCCTCACCCTCCCTTTGGGGATCAAGCGTCACGCAAAGTATGAGCGAAGAACCGGCTGCGACAGAGCCTTCGGTGGTCGATCTCAACAGCCCGCCACAGCCCCTTTCGGAGATCGAATTATTCGTTCTGTTGAGAGAAGACCGGGACTATACAGCGAGGTCCTCTTTTTCCTGATATCTCAGCTGGACCCGCAGTCGTTCTTCTCTTTGTTCTGCCGAGTTTCTGCAGCGTGTGTTTGAGTCCTTTACCAATCCGGTCCTTGGCCGCTCAGGCTCGGCATGCCGGAGTGCGCCCACAGGCCGCCATCGGCAACAAAGAACGCACCCGTCACAAATGAGGCTTCATCAGATGCCAGAAATAAGCAATAGTTCGGACAGAAATTAGGCGGCGATAGCGCCGTACGTTCTGAGTTCTTCATACGTGGGGTGATTTTTCACCCATGTGGGGTCGAGCGCTAAGTGCTCAATAAAGACGTTGAGCAACCGTTCATTGAAATGCCGTTGTTTGCAACTTGCCATCGAGAAGACTTGTGGGCTCTGGTCTGTCTGGGCCCGCAGTTCCTCGGCCCGCGCCAGATTGAGCGTCGCCAGCGCCGCATTGCAATGAAAATCGAGGACCGGTTTGGCCCGGGCTTGACAGGCGGCGAGACCGGTAAACTGGTTGCTGTCGCGGAAGAGACACTCGATCTGGCACCGTGCGATGTAGTACTCCACCAGCTTGCGACCCTCCAGCTCCAGATCAGTCGAGGCCAAGACAATATAGCGGGGCTTGGCGGGATCTTTACGATTGACGAGGACGACCACCCGCAGCGTGCGCTTGAGCGAGACGTGCCAGACCATGGTGGTGTAGAGATGGACATGGGCGTGCGCCTCCCGCGTTCCCAGAGCCTCGAAGCGGGGGAGGTCCTGAAAGTTCACCTTGCCCTCATCCTTGCGCTTGGCCCCGCGGCGCTGGGGGGGAGGACCGGGATAAAGGAACCGACCATCCGCATCGGCGCGCAGCTTCGTGAGTGGGGGCAGCTTGAGGGCCACGACTTCATCAATATCTTTCTTTTTCGCAAAGTAGCCATCGACGCAGTGATAGTTGACCCGCTCAGGCAAGCGCGCCCGCTGGGCGTGCAGTTGCTGCTTGGAGAAATCAATGCGGGTCTCCTCCTCTGCCTGCGGGCGCCGGGGCTTGTCCTCGCCGGGCGGCGTCTGAGACACCGCGAGCGTGAACGCCCACCGGCGCGTCACATCCCCTACGGCCAGCGTGGAAATTTCCAGCCCCCGTTCCGCCCGATTGGCGCAGCCGTTGAAGAAGTGCCCCAGCCCGAACGTCTGTTTCCCGCTCTTGGGAATAAACGAGGCATCCTGGGCCGAGAGGACTTCCGCGCGGGGATCGCGGGCCGCCGTCAGGACGCGCTCAGGAAAGTCTGGCCAAGCAAAGGCTGCGCGGAACTGCCGCGCGATCGTACGCTCGGAGTAGGCGCAGTACCGCCTTAGATTGCGACCGGTGACACGCCCGCGCAGGGCAAGGATTGTGGCAAATAACACCGTCAGGCACTTCCGTTGTGGTTGACGGACGGTCGGCATCTGTTTCAATATGTCAGTGACAATTGTCATTGGCCATGAACCTCTTGAGGGGGAGTTGCTCACTCACATTCAAGCAGTTCGTGGCCTTTCTGGTCATTCCCTTCCGCTCAAAAACTGTCCGAAGTATCGATAAGGCGACATTGGCGATTTCCTGTGGCTCGCCATACCTGCACCCGCAGAATTACCGGCTGGCCTGGGGCCTGGCATTCGCCCTATGGGCCAATCATGATGCTGGCTCAGGTCTACAGGCAGGAGAACGGTTTCTTTCGTGTCTGAAGAAAGCCTGCAGAGATGTGCGCACGAACTTCATCGTCTCCTCGCAGCCGAGTGTTTGCTGTCGCAAGATCGACTTGTGGCAGAGCGGTTCTTGGAAAGAACGCATCGTATCCACACCTTGGCAAAAGCTGACCAGCAGATCAGAATGCAGCTTGAAGATATATCTTTCCAGAGCGCCCTCATGCCCGTCATTAGCGCCATTCCTGAAGAGCACCGCAGAACTTCGTAAACTCCTTTATCGCCACAATTGAGACGGCATCGCGTGTTCCTTTCCCGTCCAGTGTGCTGAAGGATGAGCATGGAGAGTATACCCTGCGGGCAAATTGCAGGTGTCAATAAACGGAACCGAGACACGCTGCTTCGGGTCTCCCGGCAACCGTGCGGCGTCCCGCGTGATGTCATCGAAGACATGATCACGCGGTGGTTGCCACCGCCCGAGAGTGCCGAGAAGAAAGAGCGCAGGGGAGGAGATATAGAGTCCTCGATTGACAAGCGAAGCGTGCCGACCGGAAGGAGGTGGAGAACATACTGAACGAGATTATGGACAACCAATCTTTACAGGAGGTTGTGCTATGGTAATCACAAGGAGGTCTGGCGTGTCTGAGAGAAGAGAGAGAAGAGGTTCCTACCAGTGTTCTTTTTGTCACGTCTTATGGGATGGCCCGGAAACATGGCTCGATCCCTTTGATCTCGAACGGCTCTGCTGTGGAGATCCTGTGTGTCGCCATGTTGTCGAGAAAGTGAGCGCGTTGCCACTGAGTGAATACTTGGCCACCCCGGAAAGCGCACAGAAGATTAACGAATGGATGCGACGGGAAGAACTCCTGTCCACGTAGGTGACAACAAATTGGCTTACAATAATGATTTTCACTAAGCTCTGTCGCGAACATGCATTTGGCGACACCATAGAGAGCTTTGTTGCAGATTCCCTCTGCGAGGAGGAGTCCGCTGAAAGTAGTGAGGTTCCATCGCAGAGAGCTGGCCACGAGGACGCTACAGAAGCAGGCCGACAGTGGGAGACACTCTGACGACGCGTTCATAGCAGAGCAGGGTGCTCATGCGGCATGAGCGATTGCCAGTGCTCAAGGGTGAGGTGCTCCGGTGCTTTCGGAGCGGTTGTGCGTGTGCGTTCTTCTGGGAGCCCGGTGAGATGTTCAAATTCTTTGGCGAGATGATACGCTCTGGTAATGTTCTTCCGTCGTAAGGAACGGATCGGGAGCGCCTCGGCGTTCTTCCCGACCCGTTCAATCTGGTCCATTATGTTGACCAACAGTGGCGCGGTGAAATGCAGACCTTGGTGGAAGAATAACTAAGTGACTATCCGAATAACTGCTCATTAAGCGGCGACCCTCCCTGCGTTCACCCTTCGACAAGCTCAGGGCGAACGGGTGCGGTGTTGTAATCGCTGAAGATTTGCCGTTTGTGCTGAGTCCTTCGGCAAGCTCAGGACAGGCTCTGTCGAAGCACGATGTTCTCCTGTTCCTGCAGCCTGTTGGGGGTTATTCGGATAGGCTCTAATAGGGGTTCTGGGGGAACCACGCCTTCAGGCGGTGCTGTTGTTCCCAGCATGGGATATAGGGGATGCGGTATGGTGGGAAGGGGATGCGAATAAAAGCCTTCCAAAGCGGGGGCTGACGTGATGGTGGTGTTATACCAGGAATGCGGTTTGTGCGAGTTTGTTGTGACAGATGAAAGGATACAGTAAATGCGGCGGAACCGGCGTTCTGAAAATAGGTTTCACACTCAGTCAGACAATCGCAGGCG
>CAZCWX010000501.1:0-3033 GCA_964502465.1 uncultured Enterobacteriaceae bacterium
ACAGGAATTTTTGGCAGAGTAGGGTGAAGAATGCACTTTTTGAGGAACTTGATCTAAAGAGGAAATCCTTACATCTGAGCCAGAGTCTAGGCAAAACCTTGCCGCTCCCTGCTGAATAAGATAGGGAGAAGCGAACCCTGCAGCGAAGCGGGAGAACTACCGATATCCGATAAAGAGCCCCTCTATGACTGAAGCCGATACCTGCCGAAAATTCGTGCTCCCGAAGCTCATCGCCGTGGGTTGGGATAGCGCCCCTGGTCAACAGGATCGTTATCGATGACGTGAAAAGCCAGGACTTTGGGGGATGCGCGAAGCAATGCCTCAAGCAGCGGCAGCATGCTGTAAATCTGCCTCTATCGCTTGCCAGCGCGCCAAGAATTGTTCCGCCGTCTCCCACTCTTCGAGATCATCTTCTGCCTGCATGATCTGTTCGTGTCTGTCGAGATGAGCCAGTGCGGCGATCCCCTCTCCCCCCCGACACAGGGTAGTCACCTGCTGCGCAAATTGCTCTACTGAAGCGTGATAGAAGGCGCGGAAATGTGCCACTCGTTCGGCATACCGCTTGACCTGCCGCTGTACGTAATCTCTGGCCAACATCTGCAAGGCTTCAGCCTCGGTTTTACAAATCCCATGAATAAGAAAGGGGGCAATGATCTTTTTCATCGGATCGGCTTCGTGCATGCTTTGCACCTTACCATGCCTCTTCAGCGACAACCACTCAGTGGCCTCTGCTCGTGCATGCTCCCCTCGATCGCAATGTCAATGCATCAGTATAAATTTTTTAGAACTCCAGCTCACCACGACCCAGGTGCATCGCAGGTATTGTCGATGAAGAAGGAAAGGCGCGACCTGTACCGACGTATCATCCCGGCTTGCAAGGTGTGTCGCCGCCCTGTTCCAGGCTTATCCTGTAGGATCTTTACCCAGCCCCACCATGAAAAAGATACCTCAGGAAGTTGTAATGAGCATTCCTTATTCCTTCGCACTGGCCCCTCTCTGAGCAGCGCCGCATTGTTACTCGCCTGGATGACTTAACTTGAGTCTCAGGTAAAGACGTACTTTGGGCATTGCCTGTGTTGATTTAAATACTGGTTAGTCCTGTGACAACCTTTTACCGAGCTGCATCCTCATCTCATCCCGCGAGTTGCCGAGCAGCGTAATAGACCGGGACAGCCGTCCTTCTAGCTCATCCTACAAAGGCTTGACGCTTTCCTGGACGCTGTGTAAGAAGCCCTCCAGCCGTTGAAGGTCTATCGAAGCACCAGTTTTCAGCACAGTTTGAAAAACGAGCAGAATGATGGCTTCAAGCCTCTTCACCGCCTCTGCGGTCTGCTGCTCGACCTCTTGCTTTGCGGATGTTTTCACGAACCGAAGATGGTAAAGAGATAGAGGGAAAAAACGAAAAGGCAGAAAAGGAAAAGGAGCAAAATCTGTGAAACGAACCTTTGCAGCGAGTGTCTGGCAAGAGGGCAATTGGTTTGTTGCCCAATGCTTAGAGGTTGACGTGGCAAGCCAGGGGGAAACAGAAGAAGTAGCTCTTGCCAATTTGCGCGAGGCCCTGGCGTTACACTTCGAACCGCCCTGTGCCACTGTCACACCGCAGGTGCGTGCTATTAAAGATATTCGATGGACTTTTTCATTTTTGTGCCCATTTTCAACAAACGCTGAAAGATATGTCTTCGGTGAAAATGGCGGAGGTGAAAAGTAGAGGTCAATTTCAATGAGTCCGAGAAGCGGCTCCCTAATTTCTGCAGTATCGAGACTTCCTTCCCAAGGCTTACGGAGTTTTCTGGGTACTGTGGATATCGCTATAAGTGGCAGCATAGATGAAGAATTGACCGCTCCTGACGTTCGCACGCTCTCAGGGAGTATATGGATATATGAATGAACCGAATACCGCACCCTTGTTGGGGAGGGTATATCCCCACGAGAAAGAAATACATCATGAAAGTTAGCAGAACGGTTGCTCCTCCTCAGCCTGGCACTGTGCGGCTCCTTGCGGAATATGGACCGCGCCTCTTGTTGGTTCGGTATCGCTACGATGCCAAAAAGAAACGGCGGTACAAGACGGTCGAAATTATTGTTGACGAATGGAAATGGCAGCCATCGAAAAAGAAAAAACGGCGACGGACCTTACAGACACAGTAGGAACGGAGGGAAATAGCATGCCCTGAGCGGCTCGCCACGGTGCGTAAACACCATAACGAGCCTAGTGACTCTCAGCAACGTGGGGGTTAAAAGCCGCTTGCACGACCCTAACCCGCGAGAGGATTTCTCGCCCAGAGGGTCCTTGGTCACACGTCATTTGCCAAGTCCGCTGAGCAATGGTTTACTGCTCGGCTGCCCCCTCAAGCGTGAAAGAGAAGGTCGCCCCGTTGTCCGCCTCTGCCCACACGCGACCACCATGGCGGTGAATGATACGCTGAACGATGGCCAGGCCTACGCCGGTGCCTTCATACTCCTCGGCGCGGTGGAGTCGTTGGAAGACGCCAAAGAGTTTATGGGCGTACTGCATGTCAAAGCCCACGCCGTTGTCTCGCACGAAGTACACGAGCTCAGCCTTGTCAGTTCGGCAGCCAACCTCGATCACCGCCACTTCTCGTTGACGGGTGAACTTCAGCGCGTTGGCCAGCAGGTTGATCCAGACCTGCCTGAGCAGCGCCGGGTCGCCCTGACAGATGGATAGATCACCAATAGTGATCTCGACACGCCGCCCCTCTCGTTCCGCGCGTAAGGTATCAAGAGCCTGTTGCACGAGTTTGGCCGGCTCGACCTGCCGTTTGCGCAGTGGCTGGCGACTCAGGCGCGAGAAGGCGAGCAGGTCGTCGATCAGGCGGCCCATCTGCCGGGTGTTGTCGCACACGAGCTGCAGGTAGCGCCGGGCTTCAGGGGACAATTGCGCCGCAGCATCTTCGAGCAGGATACGTGAGAAGCCATCTATCGCTCGCAGGGGTGCGCGTAAGTCGTGCGAGACAGAGTAGGAAAATGCTTCCAGTTCTTTGTTGGCCGCCTCTAATTCGGCAGTGCGCTGAC
>CAZCWX010000502.1:0-3022 GCA_964502465.1 uncultured Enterobacteriaceae bacterium
AGATGTTATGATGCCAGACATGGATGGGTTCACCGTCTGTCGCATCCTTAAAGAGCAACAGGAGACGCAACTCATCCCAGTGGTGATCATGACCGCCTTAGGTCACATAGAGGACCGTATCAAAGGGATCGAAGCCGGGGCTGACGATTTTCTCACGAAGCCGGTGAATCTTGACGAACTGATGGCGCGAGTTCGCACGGCGTTGCAGATGAGACAGAAGATCAAGGACCAGGTTAGCCTCTTACAGAGCATGCAACAGCATCTGTCCAAGTTTGTGCCGCAGTCGGTTAAACGCCTCATCGAGGAAAATCCTGAGACCCCAGCCTTGGAGACGAGGGAGAACGATGTGTCGGTGCTCTTTATCGATATCAGCGGCTACGCCAGGCTGATCGATACCCTGGCACATGAGCAGGTGAATGCCATCGTTGAGCGATACTTCTCGTACTTTTTGGACTGTATCTGTGAAAATGGTGGGGAGATTAACGAAACGTCAGGCGATGGGTTGATGACAACTTTCGCAGATGTTGATCCGTACTGCCATGCGAGAAAAAGTGTGAAAGCCGCGTTGGCCATTCTCAGAGGCACAGAGACCCTCAACGAGCAACTTCCAGAGTATATTGAACCGATTATGGTACATATGGGGATCGATTCCGGCCTGGCGCTTGTCGGTGCAAAAAAATTAGAGGGGAAAAGCGGGACGCACTGGACCTATACTGCCACAGGGGCAGTGACCAATGTCGCTGCGCGGCTGGCGCAACTCGCTGTGGGAGGGATGATCCTGATCAGTGCGGAGACGGCGCGGTGCGTCGCAGACCATTTTTCCCTCGTGGACCTGGGGAAAACGCCATTGAAGAATATCAAAGAAGAAATCCTGGTCTATCAAGTGTGTGGGGAGGCGGATGCGTTGGAAAACTAGTGCTGAAGAATGCCTTGGTAGACAACTTTTCCTGTATTTGCTTTAAGGACCACAGATTCCAGCTTGCTAGGGAAAGGAGAGTTGTCATGCTGCCAGTTGGCTATCTCCCCTGTACACAAGATCCCCCCTCTGGTGCGAATATGGCTCGGGTTATCGACGAAATAATGGCCGAAGCGCAAGCGGTTGAAGCCAGTGGCTGGGACGGCTGCTTTCTTACCGAACACCACCAGCAAGAAGACGGCTATCTGCCGAACCCGCTCCTCTTGGCGGGGCTGGTGGGCATGAAAACGCAGCGGATCAAGATTGGTACCTGCGTGCTGCTCCTTCCTTTGCATCACCCCGTGCACGTGGCCGAAGATTGCGCAGTCATCGATCAGGCGACCAAGGGCCGCCTCATTCTGAGTGTTGGCGTGGGGTATCAACCGCACGATTTTGACGCGTTCGAGATTCCCATGGCCGAGCGTGCGACGCGGACTGAAGAAGCGATGGCAGTGATCCGGCACTGCTGGAGTGGCAAGCGTTTTTCATACTCAGGTAAACACTTTCACTACACAGACACGCTAATTACGCCTACGCCTGTGCAACAGTCAGGTCCGCCAATCTGGATGGCCTCGTGGACCCCGCCCGGGCTCCGGCGTGCAGGCAGGATGGCTGATGGGTGGATCGCCGATCCGGTGCAGTGCCTGCCGGTGATCAAAGATTACGCCAATCGCTACCGCGCGGCTGCGGAAAAAGCTGGCCGCAAACCCTACATTTGCTTGATGCGCGATGCAGTGATGGCCAACAGCATGAAAGAAGCCGAGGCCGAGAGCGGACCGACCATGTACACGCACCGCTTTTATTTTCAGTATGGTGCGTACGTGCCGGACGAGTATCTCAAAGACGTCAAGAAACCCGAGGAACTGACGTTTGCAAAAGCGGCAAAAGATCGGCTGATTGTGGGCTCGCCGGATGACTGTCTCGAACAGCTCCAACGTTGGCAAGAGGAGATTCGACCGGATTACCTGATTATCCGGTTTCGCCAGCCCGGTGGCCCGTCGCACCAAAAAACATTAGAGGCAATCCGATTGTTTGGGGAGAAGGTGATTCCGCAACTGTAAAAAAGCGATCAGCAATCAGCTTTCAACAGTGGTGACGGGAGGAAAGGAATGGATTTTGGTTTTGTCTTCTTTGGCAGTGTGCAAGTCTACCCTGATGTCGTGCTAGCCGAGAAGCGTGGATTCACCCATGCCTGGTTGTACGATACACAAATGCTGGCGAGCGATGTGTACACGGCGCTGGCGCTGTGTGCCGTCAATACCAAAAAGATCTTTCTTGGTCCTGGTGTGACCAATCCGGCGTCGCGGATTGCACCCATGACTGCCTGCGCAATTGCCTCGATCAATGCGCTGGCTCCCGGGCGTGCGATTTTGGGAATCGGCACCGGCAATACTGCGCGACGAACACTTGGCATGCCCGCGGCACGCCTGAGCCAGTTGCGTGAGCACATTGAAGTGTGCCGTGGGCTGCTTGCTGGCAAGATAGTTCCCTACCAGGAAGGGGAGCGGCGGCGCATGGTTAAATTTCTCAATCCGAAGAGCGGCGCCATCAACATCCAAAAAAAGGTGCCGATCTACGTTGCTGCCAGCGGACCGAAATCATTGGAACTGGCTGGCGCAATTGCCGATGGCGTTATTTTGTTCGGAACCGTGAGTCCGAGCCTGATTGACTTCGCCATGAGCCATGTGCGGACCGGTGCCGAGCGGGCTGGCCGCAATCCCAAGAAGATCTATGCCCTATGCATGACCGCGTTTCATGTAACACAACCGGGTGAGAAGCTGGAAACACCGCGAGTCCGCAAGGCGGTTGGACCATTCGTTACGTCGTCGAGTAACATTTTTGCGTTTTCCTGTCCCAATCCGGAAGACCTTCCTGCGGACTTCCGCGACGACCTTATGGCGTTCAAGAATGCCTATCGCATACCAGACGAGCCCATCGAAACTCGCCACCTCAAGCTCTACAGCGAGTATCTGCAGGGCTTCAAGAAAGAACATGAGTCGATCGTGACCGAGAAAATGATCCGTGCGACTACATTGACTGGAACGCGTGATGAAATCATTGAAGCGA
>CAZCWX010000503.1:0-2523 GCA_964502465.1 uncultured Enterobacteriaceae bacterium
AAGCACTACACGGCTGGCCTGCCCTTCCCAGTTCTCGATCGGTCTGACCCCGATGCGGGCCTCAAGTTGGCATGGAATCTGCGCTTTCGCTCGCTCGGCGGCGATACAGAAGAGCTGCGTGTCTTGTGGACGGCGCTGCACGGTGCCAAGGTCGAGCGCCGCCTTGAGATGCGTATGCGGCGCCTCCGGCTGATGCACTGCACAATCCTGAGTCCCTCAGAGTTGCTCCCTAATCCACTGCACCTCTATCATGTTACCGTCTCTGAAATGATAGAACCGACAGAATTGCACGGGTGGCAGAGTGTCACCTATCGTTATGATGACGATCGCCAGAGCGATGACACCTGGGTCTATGCGCCACAACGAGTCACCGCTTTGGGAAGCGATTACCATAGCGAAGATGGTTACGGCTACAATGGCAGCGTTCATTCGCAGACCTGGCGTTACTTAGGGGAGACTGTCGTTCTTGCGCCAGTAGGCATTACGCACAGTGCTCCGCACTTCGGTGGACGCAACGGATGGTACCCAACAGACCCCTATCAACTCCGTCGAGCTCATCTGCTCGAAGCCATCTCCAAAGACCCCGGTCACCACTACGCTCGGCGGATTTTTTACGTGGATGCCCAGTTGTGGATGCCTTTTTACACCATTGGGTATAATCGGCAGGGTGAATTCTTTAAGCTCGTCTTTCACATGTTTGGCGACCCAGCCCATAGCCCCTGGAATCAGGGACACCAGGGACCGATCAACCTTGGTGCATGCGCCATCAACTATGCCCGCAACCGCGCGACGCTCCTGCCAAATGTGGAACAACGCTTCAATCATGCGGTGGCAGACCACCCTTTCATTCACGCGGCACAGGAGGGAAAAGAACCAGGAGAGGCGGCGTATGAAGAACGTGAAGGTTTTGGTTGGATCGCGATTGGTCGGACTGCTCGGCTTACCGAGATTGTACCGGGAAGGCTCTATCAATCCGGCTTACCAGACGAACGTCTGCTCAAAGAAAAAGGGATCTCCGTCGTCGTGAATTTGACCGGACAAAGCCACACTGTGCCCATGCGAGGCGTGCTCTCTGTCACCTGGCCAGTCGATGACGGAGAACTGCCTGAGTTGGAGGTGCTGCAGAGTCTGAGTGCCTGGCTCGCTGACCTTCTTCGGAATACCGACAAAAAAGTCTTGGTGCATTGTGTCGCAAGCGTCAACCGTTCTAGCTTGTTGATCGGTTGTACCCTCCAGCGGTTCCTCGGCTTAAGTGGAGAAGCCGTGATCCGCTATCTGGAAGAGAAAAGCGGTGGCTATGCGGTGCTCACCAACCACCAATTTCGCGAGTATGTGAAAGCGCTGCGTTAATCAGCGTTACAAGCTTCGCTTCAACGCCGTCAACAACTCTCGCAGGTTCCCACACCCCAAAACCAGGTCACAAACCGGCGTGTAGAGCACGATGACACTATCCCCAGTGTTCCAGCGCCCCCGCGGTTCAGGATTGAGCCACACCAGCTTCTTCACCTGATTATGGATACGCGCAAGAAGATCCGGTCGTGGTGGGCGACGGTTGTTGCGTGCATCTCCCAAAATGAGGACCAGCGTGTTGCGTGTCAGTATGCCCTCTTGTTCCTGCCAGAGCTGTTGCAACACTTTGCCAAAATCCGAAGAAGCATAGAGATCAAGTTCCGTATGAGGAACCACATAGCCATGCTCAAACGAGACCTCACACAACCGATCGACATAGGCAAATGTGCGTACACGACGGAAGTATTCTGCCGCCGGCGCAAGCAGACTCAAGAGAAAATCACTGACTACCGCGACCGACCCAGAGAGATCGCACAGAGCGATCAGATCGAGCTTGCCGGGCCGTCGTCCACGCCATAGCAACTCGATGGGCACACCGCCACGGGAGATTGAGGCACGGATGGTGCGGCGGACATCGAGCCGTCCATGCTTGCTGCGTTTGTACCGACGGCTGAGGTGGCCGTGCAAGCGGCGAGTCAGGTCCTCGACCAGCTCTTTGGCAGCTTCGACGTCGCGTGAGTCGAACAGCTTAAACGGTTTTTCCAGGAGGGTTTTGCGCGAGGCCAGGAAATGAGGGGCTGGGGATTGGGGGCCAGGGATGAGGGTTTCGCTCCCCCATCTCTGCTCTCTGTTGTCGAATTCATTTGGTATTGATGTCGCTCGTTTTTGCTCCTGCTGTTGGCTGCTGGGCTGCGCTGGTTGCTTCCAGTGGGTAGAGGGTTCACGGGGACGTTGCTGCTCTGGTGGGCGCTCGGGAGTGTGTGTCTGTCCGGTAGCCTTTGCTTTCTGCCCTTCACCGGCACCGGACTGTTCCCTGAATTTCCCTTTCCGTCGCGTTCCTGGTGCGGCAAAGAAGTGGGTAAACGTTGCCTCAAAGATGGGACGATCGTCTTCCTCTTTGACCAGACTCGCGGCCAACGCTTCGCGCAAGAGGTCACGTTCGACACCGACTGCACCGATAGCTTGCAGTGCATCCATGCTCTCACTCACCGAGATGCGTAAGCCTGCGGTCCG
>CAZCWX010000504.1:0-8820 GCA_964502465.1 uncultured Enterobacteriaceae bacterium
GCCCTGGAAGACTATCAATGGATGCAACAGAATGTTGCAAAGATTTGCGCAACTCGTACCCGTTTGACCATGGCACTACGAGAGCTGGGATACTTCGTCTATGACTCGCAGGCAAATTTCGTCCTGGCGCGGAAAGCAGAAGTGAACCAGAAACCAGTCTACCTCGGGTTGAAGGAGCAAGGGATTGTGGTGCGCTATTTTTCTTCACCTGATCTGTGTGATTGCTTGCGTATGACCATCGGCACAGATGAGCAAATTGACAGATTGCTCGAAGGTATGAAGCAACTGGTGGGGTAATACAAAGTGGCTGGTGTCCAGAATTTGTGCAAATTCCTGGATTCCCGCCTACGCGGGAATGACGTCATGCCCGTGGAAACGGGCATCCAGAGAAGTGGGGGGCTGCCTCTCGCAACCAGTGCACAGATTTCATACATGAGCCTACAAAGTTTCCAACCACAACTATTTTTCACGGCGCAAAGACCCTCACCCAACCCTCTCCCACCTTGCGGGAGAGGGAAAAAACAGGACAAGGAGCCACAATGAAATTCTCCCTCTTTCACCTCCCGAGCTTCTTTCCAGAATTCCACCGCAGCGAAGAACAGTTCTATCAAGATATGCTGACCGAGACTGACTGGGCGGAAGCGCATGGGTTTCATTCGGTCTGGTTTGCCGAGCACCACTTTCACCACTATGGTGGACATATTCCCTCGGTGCCGGTGCTTGGTGCAGCGGTCGCACAGCGCACCAAGAAGCTTCGTATTGGTTCGGGCATTGTGTTACTCCCTTTGCAGGATCCTATCCGTGTAGCTGAAGAATATGCCATGCTTGATTGTCTCTCTGGTGGACGGTTGGAATTCGGCATCGGCCGCGGGTTTCAGAAGATGGAATATGACGCCTTTGAACGCAACATGGCGGACAGTCGGGTGCTCTTTGAAGAAGCTCATGACATCATTCTCAAAGCCTGGACCGAGGAACGCTTTTCCTATGAGGGGAAGTTCCGCACTGTGCGGAATCTCAAGGTCATCCCAAAGCCGGTGCAGAAGCTCCCGCCAATTTATGTCGCCTGTATTTTTACTGGCGAGTCATTCCAGTGGACCGGACGGATGGGGTACAACCTCATGGTCGTGCCCTATGCCTCGCCGGACCCTGAATTTTTAGCCGGGAAAATCAAGCTCTTCCGTGATACCCGTACAGCCCATGGCTATAAAACTGACCCCGAGGTGCTAGGAGTCTATCACTTCTACTGTGGTGAAACTGCAGCAAAAGCCAAAGAGGAGCCCCGAGAAGCGCTGATCCGCTATGTTCGCTCCGTTGCGGACTCGAACCAGGAAGCCGCATATTCCGATCAATATCAGGCGTACCAAGGGCTACAACAGTTCATGAAAGCCGTTGATTACGAAGGCTATCTGTATCCGCACAAGGTCATCTTTGGCGACCCAGACCAATGTGCTGAGCGCATCAAACAGATTCAGGCGGCTGGAGTCACCAATATCAGTTTGCTCGCCAATTTTGGTGGCCTTGCTCACCCGCAGGTATTGGCTTCACTTGACCGATTTGCCAAATATGTCGTGCCGAGGTTTCAATGAAACTGAGCTCTCAGCTCTCAGCAATCAGCGATCAGCTCTATATGGAAGGCGACAGCCTTTCCTATTTTTGCTGAAAGCTGACTGCTGAAGGCTGACTGCTAAAAAAAGGAGGGTCCCATGAAGATCCAATATTCTAAGGGCAAAGTCCCCAAGCAGGCGCACGTCGCCATTCCCGAAGGGCTCTATGAAGAGGAGCACGGTCGTCAGGGTTTCTTCGGGCCAGTGACGCAGTTTTATCACACCCACCCACCCACCGATTGGAAGCGTATCGAAGGACCCCTGAAACCACGCGCCTTCTCCTCTTATGACCTGAAGCCAATTGATCTCGATGATCCTCGTGGCGAGCCCATCAGGCTGCTGTACAATAACGACGTGGCCTTGTGCATTTCCCGCCGTTCAGAGCCGATGCCGTTCTGCTTCCGCAACGGTGACGGCGATGAGATTCACTTTATTCATCGGGGTCGTGGGGTGCTGCAAAGCGACTTTGGTCCTCTGCCCTATACTGAGGGGGACTACATCGTGATCCCGAAGGGCACCACCTACCGAGTCGTCCCAGAAACACGAGACAATTTTACCCTGATCATTCAATCACGCGGGACAATCGGTTTTCCCGACCGCGCCGGTGTTGGTCATTATGCTCCATTTGACTACGATGTGATTGAAACACCAGAGCCTGAACCAGTCACTGAACAGCGCGACGAGTGGGAACTGCGTGTACGACGGCGCGGAGAGTACACCTCGGTATTCTATGACTTCTGTCCGCTCGATGTGGTTGGTTGGAAAGGCACCCATTCCGTCTTTAAACTCAATGTCAAAGACTTTCGGCCTTTGATGAGCGAAGGCATTCACCTTCCGCCAAGCGCCCATGGCACGTTCCAGGCGGAAGGATTTGTCGTGTGCACGTTCGCTCCACGTCCACTTGAAGGTGATCCGAAGGCGCTGCGGGTTCCCTGGTATCACCGTAATATCGATTACGATGAAGTCTTCTTCGTCCACAGCGGTGAGTTCACCTTGAGTCGCAGGAGTGGCACTACTCCGTCCGGAGTTCTGTCGTTGAACCCACAAGGGCTGCATCATGGTCCGCAACCGGGTGTCTGGGAAAACAGCATCAAGAATTGGCAAAAGGATGCCCGTTTGGAGTTCGTCGCTATCAATCTCGATACTGAGGCGCCTTTGCTCATGACTCAGGAGGTTCAGGAGGTCGAGATCAAAGGGTATGCCGATTTGTGGGCGAAGAAGTAGGAGAGCTTTTGGCTCTTAGCAGTCAGCTTTCAGCAAAAATAGGAAAGGCTTGAGGCTGTAGGCCACAGGCTGCAGGGAGGGGTCCCTAAAGCCTATAGCCTGCGGCCTGTAGCCTTCCATATAGAGCTGATTGCTGACCGCTGAGCGCTTTTTGAGAAAGAGCTACATGGATCGCATCATCTTCGAAAAGAACCCGCCAATTGCGCGTGTCACATTTAACCGGCCCGAGGTTGTGAATGCCACCGACCCATTGTTTGTCAAAGAACTCCTTGCTATAGGCAAAGCCCTAGTGAAGGAAAAAACCATTCGCGTGGTACTGGTGACTGGTGCTGGACGTGGCTTCTGCTCAGGAATCGATCTGCAAGCGCTCTCGCGAGACGAAATCAAACACCCGTGGTTCCGCCAGTGGGAAGATGCCGTTCGTGTGTTTGAGACCCTGTACGACAAAGCGCTCATCTGTGGCATCCGCGGCGCATGCATCGGTGGCGGTCTGCAGTTTTCTTTAGCCTGTGACATGCGTATCGCGACTGAAGATGCGTTTTTCAGCCTCACCGCGGTTCGCCACAGCATTATCCCTGGCCTTGGCACCTTCCGCCTGCCGCGTGCACTCGGGATGAATCGCGGGAAACTCCTGGCGCTCGTCGCTGCACGCATCACTGCTCAGCAAGCCCTCGAATGGGGACTCGTAGACAAGGTCGTGAAGACAGAGGAACTAGAGGCTGCATTGAACGAGGCAGCGGAGCTGTTCTTACAAACCGCCCCTACAGCGTTTCGTGAGTCCAAGAAACTGCTTTTGCAGTGCTTCGATCTTCCATACAACCGCTTCCTCGAAGCCTATCTCAAAGGCCAAAAAGCCTGCCTCACCTCACCTGACCATGAAGTCTCCAGTGAAGCTTACCTCACAAAGCGCTCGCCGGATTTTGGCCAAGCCGCGCAGCAGCGAAGTACTCGTCCGGCAAGGCATAGATTGGTGGTAGTGAAAAAGACAAAAAGAAGGACCTCAAGACTTGCAGGTCCTCCATACAGAAAAGCAAAAGGATAACTTGGCGAAGTTCTTCTGAGATATGGCGAAAGTTGCTTTCACCTTCTTCATTATTGCCCCTTTCGTTCAAGCCCAACCGTATGGATTGCTGCATGTGTTAGGGGGACTTGTTATTGGCTTTACCCTCGTCGTTATCGGCTATATGCTGGATGGTCGGAAAGTGACGGAGGAACAGCATGACTCCCTATGACGTTGGGCTTCTGATATTCGGTGCTATTGCCGTAGCAGGCATCTTGATCCTGCTTCTCGATAAAGGCCTGAAGAATAGATGAACGATTCTATTCCAACCACCAGCGGCTCATATCCAATTCAATCGCCTTAAATGGTTCGGCAGACACGGTTTCTGCACCACCATGGGTGCCAACTACAACCCAGCGTTGTCCTTTCTTATTGAGAAAGCAGTCGCTTCACTCCGCCTATTCCATTAGGTGTTCGTCTTCTCAGTGATGAACTCCTGTCCAAATGGCACATACGGAATATGCAAGCCGAGGCTAAGCATGAGGCGAATACGCGCTTTCCGCGGGGTGAGATAATCTTCGATCGCTACACCAGCAGCGGTGAGGTCATCGTAGGCACCAGGATAGTAATAATGTTCAGCCGTGCGTCCGCTTGTCGCACTGGAGCACAGCACGATAGGGAGGCCAGTTTCCGCAAGCGTAAGGATGCGCTGCCGTGCTCCTGGTGGAATACTTCCTGCTGCCATCGCAGCAATAATCACCCCCTGTACAGAGCCCTCGTGAATGCGATCCAACAGGGCAGCATCGTCCGCCACTCCCAGAGTGAAAATCGGGACGCTTGTCGGGAGTGACTCTGGAATTTTGCCGAAACGAGCACGAGGAACCGGATGCCAGGCGAACTCGACCTGATCTCCTATAATGCGGCCAATCGCTGCCCCTCGACGTGCGGCAAACGCGTCAATCGCTCCGCTATCAGCCTTGTACACACTCCACGCCTCAAAGATTTCATCGTTCATTGTTACGAGCGCCCCATATTCAGACGTCGCCCTCTGTACCACTCGCAACGCATTTTCTAGATTGCTGATTCCATCAAATCCGGTGGCCCACCCTGGTCTCATCGCTCCAGTGAACACAAGTGGCACAGAGGCAACCACCGTTTCGTCAACGAAATAAGCTACCTCTTCTAGGGTATCAGTACCGTGGGTGATCACGATCCCATCGCGATCGTTTGTCGTCTCGCGCTGGATACAACGGGCGAACGTCAGCACATCTTCGGGTTGGCAATACGTCTGAGATTGCCCAGTGAAATCAACACAACGGACTTCCACCTCCGTCGCTATGGAGGTCAGTGCGAGGAGATCTGCAGCAGAACGGGTAAACACGCTACGACCGGTCTGTGGGTGCTTAAGCATACTAATTGTCCCGCCGGTCGCGATAAAAAGAATCCGCGGCTTTTGTCTGTTTTCCACAACTCACAGTCCAGATGCTGCCCGTCCCAGAAAGCGAAATATGTTCACCACGAACCACTCACGCGCATCCGTCCACTGCGCGCATAATTGAAAGCCATACATGGCCAACTGCAGGCGGATTTCCTGAGGGTCAAACTTTCGGGAAATCTCAGTATGAATCGTCTCACCTACGCGAAACGGCACGCGCAACCCAAGATCAGCAAGGTGCACCTCCTGTGCAGCGGTGCTCTGCAAATGCATTTCGATTTGGTGGCACTCTCGATTGTAAAAGGCAAGATGAGCAAAATTCGCCAGATGAAAGTTAGCGTGGAGCTCGCGATTGAGGCGCTGAAGCATATTGATATTGAATAAGGCAGTAATCCCCGCCCGGTCGTTATAGGCAGCTTCAAGAATATCAACAGATTTTCTCAGGTCCAAGCCTAACAAAAGATAGTCACCGTCTTGCAGTGACGCAGCCAGATGCCCAAAGAACTGTTCCTGTTCTGCAAGAGTAAAATTCCCAAGATTACTGCCGAGAAATAATACCAGCCGGCATGACGCATCAGGCAATACGGATAAGCCATTGAAATAGTCTGTTGCTAACCCATCGATGTGGATCTGCGGATAATCGGCCTGCAACAAATGCGCGGACGCTCGCAGCATCGACTCGCTAATGTCGATGGGAATGTAATGGAGTTGATAGCCTCGCCGCGTCCCTTCATTCAACAACAGGCGTGTTTTGGTCGCGCTGCCACTGCCCAACTCGACAATGCTGCACGCTCCCACAACATCCAGAATGTCAGCCGCGTGGGTTGTCAAGATTGCCGCTTCTGTTCGTGTTAAATAATACTCCGGCTGCCGGCAGATTTCTTCAAAGAGTTGCGAGCCCCGCTCGTCGTAGAAATATCGAGGGGGAAGAGTTTTCTGCTGTTGCTGTAAACCAACAGTAACATCCTCGCGCAGTCGCGAATGGATGACTACCGGGACACGAATACGCAGGCCGTTCTTCTCCAGAGATACAGTGCTCATAGTTCATAACCTAGTTGAAAAGGGTTTCCTCGAAACTCACGTGGGAGGAGCTGATGTTGGAATACCCCGCAATTTCATGCAAATCCTTTATAGGGAAGAGAATGAAGGTGCGGTTCAAGTCCTTTATCGAAAGCAACCAGACTGCCAACCGGAACGGTAATCCACTGTGGACTGGGAAATAATTGTTCTGAGGCAACAACTGCTGCATTGGGGAAAAAAGAACTTTTGGTAATGCAATATAAAGATGGGGCCAGGTCTTTGGTGGCAAACCGCGAGATGACCATACACTCGCCATTCGTAACAGCAATATTCAGCGCCAGATGAATTCCGATACGGGCAGCCCAGAGAGACAGTTGCCCGATCGTCTTGCTGACAACCTTAACCAACGTTGACAGTGTCACAGGCCGACCGTGTAGAGTATTCAATAAAAGCGCAAAGATGTGTTCTGAGTCAGTGGTCCCGCCAATCGCAGTGTAATACTCATCCCGTAACGCTTCCCGTATCTGACGCATTAGCGTGAAGCGGAAATTATCAATGTAGCCGTTGTGCATGAATAAGAGTTGCTGGGAAGCGAACGGCTGGCAATTACTCTGGTCCACTGCCACATCAGCGGTCGCACTACGTACGTTCGCGAAGATGCAATCGGAGGCAATGTGTTTACTGAGGCCAACAAGATTGCGGTCACTCCAAATCGGGCTTGGGTTCGTGTAGACGCACGGAGTCGGATCGAGCGCACGATTATACCACCCGACACCAAACCCGTCGGCATTGACAACACCGGAGGTCATCTCAACCGGTTGGTAGCTCTGCACCACGAGCGAATGCTCGGGTGCGCTAATCACACGCGCCAGTGTCACAGCTTGACCAAGATAGGCAACAAAGCGGCACATATGTTTAGTTGTCAGTTATCAGTTCCCAGTTGCCAGTACCCAGTCGTCAGGAAACAGGTTGCTATCCATGTCCTACTAACCACTGACTACTAACCACTGACCACTGAACGTTCCCATGGCGAACTCTCAGGTTGTTTGAGCAACAACTGCCGCAGACGGTTAGCTTCTGCACAAATCTCTTCATAGCTGCTGCCAAACAGGTCGATCTGCGCCAGGACAATACCGAACTCGCTCATCTGCTTGATCCAGTCTCCTGGAGAGAAGTACATCGTTAATTGCGGAATCGTCCGCGCACAGGCAAAATCCACAAGATTGTCTGCCCAATCCTCCGCAAAAGTAATGAGGTTGAACTGTCCGCCAACCCTCTTGCTACGAGTCTCGGGCGGTGGAGGATTCTGACCACATGCCAGCGCGAGGCCGGCTTCGTATATGCAGCTCCCTAAACACGAGCGATAGAGATTGTAAAAGCAGGTCGCCGCTCGGCCGTTGATTTCCGTCAGGGTAACGGAGTCTTCATGACACCAGAACTCAATGTTGAAGAAACCATTATCCAGACCGACCTTGCGAATAGCCTCGGCGGCTTGCGTGGCGAGCTGCGCCTGCATATGTACGGGGTGTCGAGACGGCAGGGAAAAGTTATCGATCACCCGCGTTCCCGGGTAGGTATTGGTATCAGTGATGGCCCATAGATACGGCTGCTTCTGATAGACCCACCCCTCCACAGTCACCTGAGGTCCATCAATAAATTCCTCAACCAACATAATGTCCCGTGTTGCCAAAGGATATTTCTGTGCATCGATGTATCGACGGAAAAACGGGTAATAGAGTGGTGACCAGGCGCCATAGTCGCGGCGGGCAATCGAGAGCGCCTGTTGCAGATCCTGTGGAGATTCAAGCTTGAACCCCAAAATTCCCAGATTGAGCCAGGGAGGTTTTACATAACAGGGATACGAGATCCCTACCTGGTGCTCATCCCAGAGATCGATGTAGGTGCAGCGGATTGGTGAGGGTTCACACTGGCGCGCATAGTATTTATGCATACAGAGGAAGACGGATTCGACACTTGGGCCGGGAAAACCAAACTCTTCACACAAGACCGCCGCCACCAAGTCAGCCACATCCCGTGAGTAAAACACCGCATCAATGTGCTGCGCCCTCACGTACGCTCGGCATCGATCAATATATGCGAGCAGGTCAAGATCGGGAGACGGGGTCCTGGGATTGAGCTGCGCATCCAGGAAGTGAAAATTGTACCCGCTGATCTGCGCGAGAGCGTTGCGGTCTCTTTGAGACGGGCAGGTAATGAGCACGTCCATAGCGTCCACCCTCTTTTTCCGGTAACAGACCTCTGCTGAGCCGCCCTCTGGCCGCATGTAACGTTTTGTGCTCCGGCATTTTTAGTGATTGCTTCTCGTGTGTCAACCATCATTTGGTTAAAAGCTATCAGCTATCAGCCATCAGCTTTCAACAACAAGAGGAAATGCTTAAGGCTCCAGACTACAGGCTGCAGGGAGGGGCCCCTAAAGCCTACAGCCTTTGGCCTGTAGCCTGCCGTATAGAGCTGACAACTAACAACTTCTCCCTGCCTTTTGCCTTTTCAGCGTGGCTGGGCTATAGGGGGAGTAT
>CAZCWX010000505.1:0-4016 GCA_964502465.1 uncultured Enterobacteriaceae bacterium
GGAATTCGAGAAAGACCCGTCGGAATCCCACGCCGGAGGGCAGGTAATGGCCAGCCTTGTTCGTGACCATCACCGTCACCTTGAGGATCTCCTGACTCCGCTCCAGGCTGGTGATACTGACGGCGGCGGTTTCCTGCTGCGCCATCTGGAGCATCGAGTTCTGGCCGGTAATCAACGCCGGCTGGGCGCTGCTGGTAACCATATAGTCGAGCTGGCGGAGCCCCAGAATCAGGGGGAATTGCTGGAACATGGCATTCAGGAAGAGATTCACGCCGTGGAGCGCATGACGGCCAAACGTTTGACGCGGCGTCAGGGTAATATCTTTGTTGGCGAGGCGGTGGGTGGTCGGCGAGAAAGTATCGTCTTCGCTGTTGGCGATCTTGATGTTGGTGAGGAGCTTTTGTTGCCCGTTTTTTCCAGGATAGTGTCGCTGCATGTGACAGTCCTGACACGATTGGAAGCTCTCTCCCTGCTTGGCAAAATCGCTGTTCACCCATTCCAAATGGGTAGTCTGCTCATAGGTTGATTGGATAGTCTGCCCGTTCACCGTGAAGCGATGGCGGGTTCCATCATTGTTGAAGACGGGAAGGAGGATATTGTGGCAGGAGCCGCACATATCGGAGTTAGCCGATCTGTTTGCCAAATTGCGGGGTCATCCCAAGCGCGTGCTTCATCGGGTCTGTGACAATAGTATCATCCGCGTAGGGACCAAACACCTGCTCCCCCGAGCCCGTCACAAAATTCCCGGTAAAGCTCGTCTCCTGTCCGAGGCTCTCATCCGCGATATGGTGACAGACCGTGCACGAAATCCCATCGCGCGCTAAGGCCCCATACGTGGCTTCTGCATTCGGCCCCGTGCCCTGCCATTGATCGATGACGCGTCGGGCGAAGGGCTTGCCGAACGGCACGGCCGGCGGTGGTGGAACCGCAAAGAAATCGCGGCACGGAGCTGAGGGGTCGGGATTATCCAGGGCGTACTGCCGCTGGCCCATCACGCCATGACAGTGCAGACAGGTATTTTGAATGCAAGCGGAGAGCTCGGGCAGGGTATTGGTTTCACTCTGTAACTGAGCAAAGAAGATCGGGTCTCGTCCAGCCAGTCCCATTGGCGACACCCGCCACTCTCCGTACGGCGAGAAATTGACCGAGCTAGCCGCCGGAACCGTCAGCAGCAGGTTATCGGTGTCGGTAATCAGCATATTCGGGGTCGCAGAGTTATTCTGCGTTGCATCATGACAGCCCACGCACTGATCCGCAGTGACAAACTGCCCTGGACCATTAGGGCTTGACATGTGGTGGTCATAGGTCTCCGCGGGGAGCCGCAACCGGAGCGCGGCGTTGAAATCGAGCGGGGGCAACATATTGTAGAAGGCAAGAAACGCCGGGCTCGGGGCGGGAAGCGGAGAGGAAAACGGATTGTGATACCCCGCAGGCGCTTGCAGCGCCGAATTCTTGGGCTTCGCGCTTTTCTCGAGTTGTTGGAAGAAGGCGCCGAGATCAGCGTGGCCGGTATGGAACGTACGGCTGAACGTGAGCAGCATGGATTTGGGCGAGTCGGAGGGAAAGAATTTATACTGCAGGCCGGTAGTGAGAATGTTGTCTAACGATGAATAGGTGGACTCGCTCTGCGCCGTAGCGTGACAATTGAGGCAGTACGCCCCGTACATGTTGTAGGGATAGACGACATCGGCTTTTTTCTTCGCCCCATCGGCAAGCGGTTGAAACAGGTCGCTGGTGGGGTACCAGTTGGGATTACGCTTGATGGGTTCGCCTGAGCCGAAGAAATCCTTGTCGGTCACCGCAGACCGATCAAGGAGTGGAGGATTGCCGAGAGGAGACTTGTTTGGACTCGACCAGTACCACCCATCCAACGAGGCGTGATTCGCCTTGACCATCACCGCCCAGGAAAGATTGCCTTTCTGCAGACTCTGCTCCGCGCTCGCTTGATCAACGGCCATGCACTGTTTGGCGTCGGCAGTGATCTTGACCGAGTTAATGGAAAGCATTTCCTTGATGATCATGGCTCCGTCCTTGATAGGACCTTGGCGACCGTGACAGAGCCAGTCCACCATTTCTGGCGAGTAATAAATGCGGACTACAGGGTGAACCCCGTAGCTTTCTAACTGCACAGGAGTTTTCCCATCGGGCAACTGACCAACCAGCGGGCCGGTGAGACGCCATTGTTGATCATGAGGCCACTTGAGCTTTTGCGCGTAGTCGCGGTTTTCATAGAACCGACGCAACGCGAGGTCATAGGCGTTCTTCTCGTCGAGGTTGAGCAAGGTGCCGGGACCAGGCACCCCCAGATCAGCAGGCTGGCCCTTCCCTACGTTTTCAGCGCACCATTGCTCGATTTCCTGCGGCGTTGGTTGGGGATCAGCGCACGTCCACTGGGCGGGATCACTCGGCAACGGGGATGTAGCTGAAGCAGCGGAGCAAAGCAGCAGGAGGCAGATGGGTACCGAGAGCAGATTCCGTGTGACCGAGTCCATAGCCGGCTCCCCTTTCTCGTTCATCCGACAGGGGCATAACAGAAAGCCCGTACGAACACAAACAAAACAGGAGAAGAAAAAGGACCCCCCAGAACAGAGCGAGAGGCCGGGGACGCCTGGTAAGTAACTGCCTTCTCTGCTGTTTTCCGCCGCATGCTCTATCTCCCCAATGGTGACGGCGCTCACATGCACAAGCACCGTTGCATCGGCAATCGCTGTTCGCGCCCCTCGCCGCAATTTCGGACTTTCAGCGAGCCACCACAAAAAGGCGTGCGTATCTAAGAGGAGGCGGTTCACGCCCCCTCCCCACGAAAGGCGGTGGCCAGCGCGGCAGGTAACGGCGCAGCAAAATCGCGACTAATCTTGATTTTTCCCTTGAGGCGACCAGGCCGGCGCACCACCTCGCGAAAGGGCACAAGCTTAGCCAGGGGTTTCCCACTTTTGGCAATTACGATTTCCTCTCCTGCTGCTACACGTTCCAGGAGTCGCGAGAGCTGGATTTTTGCTTGATGGATATTGACTTGATCCATAACTGTCCATCCAGATTGAGGTGAACTACGTTTAGTCCACTAAGAGAAGGGCAATAAGCACTATATCTCCCTTGCTCTCCCGCTTCACCTATTCTCTTATAGTCAACTCTTCACTTCCCCCGAGCGTTAGTCGTCTTGCGGCGGATGGAAACCCGTGCCAGTCCAGAGAGCGCGGGCTGCTTATGCTGCGGCACGAGCCGCAACGTTGGAGGATCGCCTCTTGCCTAAGAGCTGTAAGCAGAGCGAACGAATAGTTTCCAATTCGTGGTAAAACTCCCGCTGCGCCTCCTCCGCCGACAAACACTCAAAGAGATCTGGCAACTGAACCCCATGACTCATGATCGTGTTGGCGGCCTTCTGTCGGAAATGCTTCCGGACGTAAAGACAGTTCTCTGCATGGTAGAAACGCTCCACCGCCTCCGTGGGACTCAAGACTCCACTCGCCAGGGACTGGACAATGCCTAAATTCAACAACGCAAAGAGTTCTTGCTGCTGTCCAAGGTCTCCCTTGGTAGCCGCAAGGAGGATACGGGAAGACTGCTGTTGTTTCATCGGGTTACCGTCTTAGAGAAGAATTTGACCCCGGCAATGCGACCGGAGTGGTGTTCAAAATAATGGACCTCCCCACTATTCCCTTGTTTGATGACCTTTTGCCACCGACCAGGGCGCAACCGCCGTAACTCTCGCAGGACCGCGCGATTCCGTACCGGGTACTTGAGCACGCCACCTCGAGCTGGTCTCCAGCTCTGCGGCACAGAACCGGACGAGTAGAGGTCGGGATAAAGATGCAGCGGCATTCATAACCCTTTGCTCACTAGGTTGATGTTTCGCGGGTTATGATAGCGAAACTTGCAGGGTCACAACACTGCTACAACAACTCCGAACCAACCCCCGACCTTCGATGCCGTTCCAGCACCACTAAGTGCTTTGCCTGTCTCTCAGTAGTTCCACTCCTCATGCGCCAGCGGTGCTCGATTGAGCTCTGCGCGATAGA
>CAZCWX010000506.1:0-20124 GCA_964502465.1 uncultured Enterobacteriaceae bacterium
TTCTGACCGGCCATTTCGGCAACTGGGAATTGCTCGCTTACGCCCATGCCTGTTATGGCTTTCCAGCTCACATTATTCATCGTCGTCTCCGCAATCCCCTGATCGACGAGGTCATTGTGCAGGAGCGTGAGCGGTGTGGGAACAAAGTCATTAGAAAAACCACTGCCGGGCTTAAAGTCTTCCGCGCAATCCGGCAGAAAGCGCTGGTCGTGGCGGCAATCGATCAAAATGCTTCAGGCCGGATGGGCGTCTTCGTGCCGTTTTTTTCTCGCTTAGCTTCGACTTCTACCGGACTCGCGGGACTCGCCCTCGCCTCTGGCGTGCCAGTGATTCCCGCCTTTCTCGTGCGTGAACCTGGCACCTGGCGCCACCGCATTATTATACTCCCAGCGGTTGAACCGGTACGCACTGGAGACCAGGCCGCCGACTTACGTGCGACCACCGCGCAGTTTACTGCCGTCTTTCAGCAGATGGTCGAGCAGTATCCCGACCACTGGTTATGGATTCATAGACGCTGGAAACGCCGCCCGGACGGCGAGGCTTCTATTTACTGATGACACTCGCTGCCTGTCTATGGAGGACAGATGGAATGTCTGCACTAACTTCGCATACAGTTCTTGATCCGCAATCCGCAATCCGCAATATGGAACAGGTTTCAGCTTCCTGGACTTACTGATTACGCTGTTGGTGCTCGTACTGATCCTCCTGGCCGCGGTGTATCAGTTCCCAACCTATGAACGATCTGCCACACCGCCCCCCGCTCAGGAGCAACCAGCCACGACTGCTCCTTCGTCAACTCCACCGCAGTGACCTCGTTCGTCGCTCTTTGCGATATGAGAAAAAGACCCTACACCGTCACGTGTTGCAGCAGCACGTCGGTGGACCCGAGCAACTCCTGCACGGTGTGGAGTTTGTATTCTTTCTCATAGAAAATGCGTTTGATGCCAGTGTTAATCAGTACTTTCAAGCAGTGAATGCAGGGGGTATGGGTCACGTAGATATCGGCATCACGAATGCTTACCCCGTTCTTCGCAGCTTGCGCAATTGCATTGATCTCAGCATGGATCGTGCGGTAGCAGTTTTCCTCAACCTCACCCGTCGGTGTCCTCGACTGATAGATGAGACACCCCACCTCAGTGCAATGAGGCAGGCCCGCAGGGGCACCGTTATAGCCGGTCGCCAGGATATTTTTGTCGCGCACGATGACCGCGCCAACTTTGGCGCGGGTGCAGGTCGAGCGCTCAGCCACCTGGCGAGTGATAGTCAGGAAATATTGATTCCACGAAAGGCGGTCGTTCACGGTTGATAGGCAAACAGGAAAGGCTGCGAGGCCGCAGGTTGCTGTGAATGATAGGCAATCGGGACGATATCACTCGTAGGCATGAGTGGACGTTCTACAATAGTGATCGGCACTGGGATAAACGTGAGTGCAAACAGGCCAACTGTACACCAGCCGTAGAGCTTGCGCCGGAGATCAAGCGAAGAAAACAGATCCAGTGTCGGAGGATGATCGATACCGAGCAGCGAGAGCAGCACCGCCCAGACGAACCATCCCTGCCAGCCTTGGAATCCGAGCAACAAAATCGCAACCAACGCGACCCGAGAAATCCAGCGATGCGTGCGACCAAACAGCGAGTACGTCACATGACCGCCATCGAGTTGCCCCACCGGCAGGAGGTTGAGAAACGTCACGAAGAGCCCGAACCAGCCTGCCAGGGCAACAGGATGAAGAATAATACTGACATCATCGGCGGACACACCAAGCACCAGATAAGTGAGGGCAGAAAAAAGGAGGGAATCCCCGAGAATGATTCCTCCCTCCGTAGGGCTGAGCGGCCGGACCTCAGAGAGCGACAGCCCAAGAATCACCGCAGGAATCGCAAGGATCACTCCGGCCCAGGGACCGGCTGCTCCGACATCAAAGAGCGCTCGGCGATTGGCCGGTGGTGATTGCATGCGGATAAAAGCGCCAAACGTCCCGACGAAGAACGGTGGGCCAGGAATAAAGTAGGGAAGACTCGCTCGGACACCATGGACCCGTGCAAGCAAATAATGCCCCATCTCATGAAAGAGTAAAATGGCCATTAAGGTTGCGGCAAAGGGGAGCCCTGATAAGAGCGTCACCGGGTTGGTAAATGGGTTCGCACCTTGCTGGAATGCTCCAGCCATACAGGTTGTCACCAGGGTAGCAAAGAAGAGCAAGAGGTGCAGGACAGGGACACGTCGCTTAGGCAGCAGCGTTTCGCCTTGGGACCAGGGGCGATATCTACTCAGATGGTCAGGGTCATGGGAAAACCCGTGTGGTTGAGAGAGCGGCATGAAAAAGCTTTCTGTTTCTCAGATTGTCAAATGGATTGGGCATCCCAGATGGATCCCAAACTGCTGAGCCGCGGAACCGTTTCGCACGGCGATTTCCAGCATGCCCCAACTATTGATCAACGCCATTGGTGCGCCGATCTCTACAGCCGCATAGGTAGACACAACACCTTTAATTCGCACGTTGTCTATGCTAACCAAAAGGCGCTCCCTTGAAAAGGGGCGTACATCAGCCTCAGTAATATTGCTTACGACATTCCCGAAGTGGTCGATATAGATCACACTGCCGATGAGTTCAGTGTCTTTGCGCTCAACCGCTGGGAGAGCAATCCGCTCCATCTGTGGGATCGAAGGACCGAACTGCTCCACCGCAACGCCACGCGCCACCTGTGCAGCGACTGGGGCAAACACATCCCGCCCGTGAAAGGTATGGCTGCGGCGCGCCAGAAAAAAATCTTCATTACTCAGATGGATAATGCGGACTACCGCCTCGGCAGGGACCACCAGACTCAAGAGTCCGTTGTCTGGCCCAAGGAAAAAAGCCTGCTGGGTCTCGACGAGGAGCGCGCGTCGCTCACTGCCTACGCCTGGGTCTACTATGGCAACATGAATCGTTCCAGGCGGAAAGAACGGGGCTGCGCTTCGTAACAGGAGGGCGCCGACAAGAATATTTTGAGCCGGCACCTCGTGAGACAGATCCACAAGCTGGATCTCAGGATTGAGGCTGAGAATTACTCCCTTCATAATCCCTACAAATGCGTCTTGGGTACCGAAGTCCGTGAGCAAAGCGATCACAGCGCGGTTCATAACTCTCTCTTGTTCTAAGCGAAATAGAGAATGAAATAGAGGGTATCACGGAAGAAACAAGCGCGACAAGAAAGCCCCGTTCGTGCTGAGCGTAGCGTAAGCGAAGTCAAAGCACTCAGACCTCATGCCTCCCCCTGGTTTCCTCCCTTGCCTTTTGTTCGCGCGGTCGGTACTGTCGCTTGCGCCGAGGGGCATGGACTCTAACTACCAGCAAGATCGGGATCATTGCATTCGATATCTCATGCAGGCCGTTCTTTTCAAATCTCCTGACCAGGAATGGTGGTGGCTCGGCGGGATGACCCTGCTGGAGCGCAACCTGCGGCTGTTAGAAGCCGTTGGTGTGAAAACGGTCCTGATTCTGCACCCTGCGGGAGAGACGCTACCTCCATTGGCTGTTCCACGGCCCTTACAGTTGGATACTCATGACGGTGAGGTCGAAGTGTCCTTAGCCGACCCCCTCACGGTCTTGCCGTTTCTGCATTTGGCAGATTCCCAACCGCTCTTTTTACTCGACGCAAATTTACTGCTTGACCGACGCGTGTTGGAAACCTTACGTTGCCAGTCTCCCCCCTGCTTTGTCGCAATGGGGAATGGCAAGGATCCGTCTCCTTTGTGGCGCGTCGGTTGGTTGAGACCAGAAGACTTACCCCTCGGCCCAGCCCTGTTGCAGCAAGCGGGCCGTGTTTCGCTGGCAGCAGTACCGCTCTACGATGCAGAGCTGCATGGCGAGGCAGTACCTTACTGTGAAAAAATCTGCAGCGAAGATGACCTCGAGCACGGGTGGCACCTGCTCCTTGATCGTGTTTCCCAACGACCAAGACACGTTATCGAGCAATTGATCAACCCACCGATAGAGAATTGGTTAGTGCAGCAGTGGTGCCATACGCCGATTACACCCAACCAAGTGACACTCCTCACGGTGGCTGTCGCACTGGTTGGGGCGTCGTTGTTCTACCAGGGGTGGTTTGTTCTCGCGGTCCTCTTTGCGTGGATCGCCATGATCTTGGATGGCGTCGATGGTAAACTCGCTCGTGTCAAACTGATGACCTCACGGATTGGCAAGCTCGATCCTATTTTTGCTCTCCTCTACGAGAATGCCTGGTACCTTGCCGTAGCGGCACAGTTATCCCGCACCCATCATTCATCTGCTTGGAGTATTGGTTTGACCATCACTGCTTTTGTTGTGTGTGACGCTCTTCTCAGAACCATGTTTACGCAACTGAAGGAGAAACCGCTCGACAAGATGTCGGATTTCGATCACTACTTTCATTTCATCAATGGTCAGCGCAGTCTCTATCTCCTGGTCCTGCTTACGGGTTTTCTCTTCGAGGTGCCATTCGTCGCCTTGCAAGCAGTGTTGTATTGGGCTGGTGCGACGGTGCTCGTCCATGTAGGCCGAGCCGCTTACCATCTCCTGCGCCACTGAGTTGTAGTGCCGCTGTCTCGGCGGCACCAAGCGGCAGGCGGGACGCCTGCACCACAAGATTTCCATGCCCCCGTGCAGCCTACCAAGCAATGGTCAGGCACCCACTGATGAGGTGAAACTTGACTTGGTGGAGAGGCCGCTGCTATGCTCTGGACGCTCCGAAAAATCGTCCAGAACGTTTTGGGCAAAATAAGGAGTCTCCCATGCAGTGGCTTATTCCAGTGGTGATGGGGCTATGGGCCATCTGGACGTGGTCGCAAGAGCGTGAACAGGATCGCACGAATGAGCGCGCTAGGTTGGCGGCGTTGTATGTGAATCCGTTCTTGTCGGCCTGCGAAGACCTGCAGAGCCGCATCTACAGCATCCTAGAGCTGGGCGGCCTCCGCACGCTCCAGAAGCGTTATCCAGACGGGTCCTATGCCGAAGAAACCCTCTACCTTATTGTCCGGTATTTCGGCTGGGCGGCGGCGATGCACCGCTACAGTCCCTACGCCCAGGACCCGGTGGTGACTCAGCTTGCGGAAGCCGTGCGGGACGCGTTCGCTACCACGGACGCAGATCTCCCAGTAGGGCCGTTCAATTTCTTCCACCCTGAACAGAAAGCTATGGGCAAGATGGTAATGAGTAGGATGGAAGGGCAGCACGGTATCGAACTCGACACTATCTCTTCCTACGAATTCAAGGAACGCCTTGCCTCGCCCCCCCTGTCCGATAGTCAATCAGTGCAGCAGAGCCTCGAAGCGCTGCGCAACGCGAAGAACGTGAAAAACCTGCCGGGTCGGAAACGGCTGGAGAAGGCGCAGAACTACCTCGTCGATCTGCTGCACTATCTCGAAGGCAAGGAAGGCTACAGTCTCTTCACGGGCGAACGGAAGAAATGCGCATATCTGAAGGAGCGTAGCGTTCTGAATGGATCACAACCTGTGCCAGTGACGGATGCGTCTACCATGTCGTAGGCGACTTTTCCTACTCAGCCGTGCTCCCCAGGCCTGCAGCAGAACAGCCAACGTTTTCTCCAGAGTTTCGGCTCACTCACCTACGCCATAACGAATGCCCGCCGTTCGCGTTAAGAACAATTCGGCCGCTTGCCCTGCGCGCGAGCCTGTTCATATACCGGTACCACCACAGGTAAGCGCTCGCTGAGATCCTTCATCCGCGTCTCAGACGACGGATGGGTAGAAAGAAACTCAGGCGGTCGCGCACCGCCGGCTTGTGCCATGCGTTGCCAGAGGTCGAGGCTTTGGCGCGGGTCAAAGCCGGCCCGAGCCATCAGATCGAGTCCGAGTAAATCGGCTTCTCTTTCTTGCGTGCGACTAAAGGGCAGTATGACCCCGACCTGAGCGCCGACTCCCAAGAGCCCCATCAACTGTTGCTGACCGGGAGAGGACGCACCGCCAAGGATAGAGACGATTTGCTGAAGCCCGAGCTGCGTCGCGTACATCGTGGAGATGCGTTCATTCGGATGGTCCGCCAGCACGTGCGCAACCTCATGGCCAATGACTGTCGCTAGTTGATCTTGGTTCACCGCAACCTGGAGGAGACCAGTGTACACTCCAATTTTGCCACCCGGCAACGCAAAGGCATTCGCTGAATCGTCAGCGAAGACCACAACCTCCCACGCTGGTTGCCCCTGAGCCGCGTGCAAGTCCGCGGTAATGGCAGCGGCAACACAACGGACGTAGCGGTTGACCCGTGGATCTCGCGACTGTGGGGTTTCCGCCTTGAGCTTATCGAAAGCCGTGGCTCCCAGCGCAACCATTTCTCCTGGCGGGAACAGTCGCAGTTGGCTTCGCCCGAGAGGCGAAGTTGCACAGGCAGCAAGAAGAATAACGACCAGCAATATCAGACCTCGATGCATCACAATGGGCTCCAAGAATTGTCATACGGTCAGAGAGACTATACCACGATGGTGGAGGCTGTGGCACAGTAGTGCCGCACTGGTTGCAGGCAACAGAGGGTGGCCATGAAGGTTATCCGGTATTGACGACAGGGTACTGCTCTGCGAATGCAATCGCTTGCACACTTGAGGCACAATGGTAATATCGCGTTGATCGCCTCATTTGCAAAAAGGAGCCAAGTGATGACCCCGCCCAATCTGCCGCGCATCCCTTATCCTGGCGTTGTTGATGCCGATGGTCACATCCTCGAACCACCTGATCTGTGGGAGCGATATCTCGAACCCAAGTACCGGGACCGTGCGGTACATATCCGCAAGGACGACCGTGGGCTGGAATATCTCGAAATCAACGGCCAGCCTTCCAAACTGGTGCGGAACGGGTCCCCAGCCACCCTGGGTGTTATGGATAAACTTGGTGGGTTTGAGTACACCCGTGAGCCGATCGGTCTCGGCTATGTTGATAACGCCTCGTTCGGTTCAATGGACGCAAAGGAACGACTACAGCGCCTTGATATAGAAGGCATTGAGCGCGTTTTCCTTTATCCCACACTCGGTCTCCTGTGGGAAACAGAATGTGAGGATCTTGATCTCTCTGTCGCTTATGCGCGGGCCTATAATCGCTGGATCGTCGATTTTTGTTCCGAGTCGAACGGCAGACTCCTGCCCATCGCCCATATACCACTCGCACTCCCAGAGCTTGCCGAACAGGAGCTTCGTCGTGCAGCGCGCGAGGGCGTCAAGGGGTTTTTCGTCCCGCCGTTCATCTGGAGCCGCAAGGCTCATGGTCACCCTGACCACCACCGTGTCTTTGCTGCCGCGCAGGAATTGGGCCTGCCGTTTGGACTGCACCCAGCTTTCGAGCCGCTTTGGGCTGCGCCAACTCGTTTTGGCCGTATGACTGGGAGTGATACTGCTTTTTATCAAAATGTAGTCTTGGGGGATGCGATTCGCGCTGGCTTCACCTCGCTCTTTCAGTACGGGGTTTTCGACCTCTTCCCCGAGTTGCGTGTCGTGATCCTGGAAATCGGCGCCGGCTGGGTCGGCTACTGGATCGAGCGTATGGATGCAGTCTATGAGTCCCCCATCGGTAAGAGTGTCCCGCTCAAACACAAACCCAGCGAGTATTTCCGCCAACAGTGCTGGGCCTCCGGCGATCCGGATGAACGGGCTGTGGCTGGAGTCATCCCCTTTGTTGGCGAAGACCGCTTCTTCTGGGCCAGTGATTTCCCACATGCTGATCATCCACCAGAGTATATTTCTAATCTCATTGAACTCGTGCATCTTCTCCCTGAGTCAGCACGCCCGAAACTGTTAGGACAGAATGTGCTCACCTGTTATAGGCTGAATTGATGCACTTTCGTCGGGGCGTATGGTCGTACGCCCCGACAGCTTTGTTGCCTAACATCTGAGTGCCATCTTCGGCATTTTCCATTTAGACGACCAACCGGTTGATTCAACAACGCTCCAGGCGAGGCAGACTGCTATGCCGTACTGGGGGCCGGATGCGGTAAAGATCACTGGGTTGATGATGTCACTTCATATTTGTTCTGACGATATGCGGCCAAGAAGCCGGTAACCCGAGGTCTGAGTGCCACGGATCGCCGTGTGTGCAGTTGCCGACTGGGGGTTCTTGGGCGACGCTTTGTGCCACCGCGGGTCCAGTGCTCGCCCGCCTCCTCGTTGTTCTGTATCAACACAGGATTCCCCAGCACCCCGCTATGCCTGCAATACCATCAATCCATCCCGCACCGCGGGCTGTCCCTTATCATTGCGGACCTCAAAGTACACCACATCTCCCTCTGCGGTCACCTCCCGAGAGAGAATCCGTATAGTAATCTCCGACGGCATAAGTACCATCGCCCCGAAACGGCCAGCGATTCGCCGTATCCGTTGTGGATCATTATTCGCCTCAATCTCCACCACCTGTGAGACAGCGAGCGCCAGGGTCGCCGTTCCATGTAGAATGAGTCCAGGCAGCCCGGCACGAGCCGCAACCGCCGTATCAGTGTGGACAGGGTTCCAAATGCGTGCACATTCGGTGTACACATGCGCAGCCAGTGCTGAAATTGGAAGAGGACTTTCTGCTCGTACTCCATTGTGGACAGCTTTAGTGTGTGGCACCGATGGGAGATCAGACGCCGGTCGGTCGGGGCCAGCTACGTCAACTTCGCGGTACAGTCCACCTTGCCAAGTTGAACACACAAGAGCCCCAGTAGCATCTGTGGTGTCGAGACGTGTCACCTGATACGCGCCGGGCTTACGCCGTTCCACACCAACGATTGTCGCACGAGTCGTGAGTTGGTCTCCCGGTCGTACGCTGCGGTGGATAACCAAGTCGTGGGTCGCATGGACAGCACGGAGGTGTTCGTCCGCAGTCAAGGCAGTAGCGACCGCACGCCCACGCATGGCGAGAAGTGCTGGCCATTCGCAGCATACCGGAAAGAGGGGGTGCGAGATAATTCCCTCAGGGCGCAAGGTATCCAGGTAACAGGGGAGCGTATCCCCAAGGCCCGCAGCGTACGCCATCAGCCAACGGGCGTCGATTGCGTGGAGAACCGGCTCACCCATAGTGCCAACAAGTGCTGAGTCAAGAGGCATAATTCCCCCTTCCTGTCCATTTATTTTCAAAACGCTGCGGTGTCTATCCTCTGGTTACACACCTGAATGTCCTGTCGCCTTCTCCGCTCCCAAACCAGTATTGGCTCGCACCAGCAGTTCGGCAAACTTTGCCTCAGCCGCCGGCTCGCGGCTCAAGAAGGTACCGATCAACGCTCCGAGAAACCCAAGAGGAATGCTCAGAATCCCAGGGTTCTCCAGCGGGAACAACGGATCAACTGTCCTAATACTTGGACTGATCAAGATCAAAACAATCGAGGCTATTAACCCGGTCCCTAAGCCTGCTACTGCACCCGTGGTGTTGAAGCGCTTCCAGAACAGCGAAAGCACAATCACCGGCAGGTTCGCCGAAGCCGCGACGGCAAAGGCCAGAGCCACGAGAAAAGCGACGTTGGCATTGGGACCGAGCAAAATGGCAATCGCCATGGCAACTGCGCCCACCACGAAGGCGGTGATCCGGGCAACTCGCACCTCTTCGTCAGGGCTGCGCTCCCTGCCATGATGAATCACGTTGGTGTAAAAGTCATGAGCAAAGGACGTCGAGGCACTGATGGTCAGACCAGCGACCACTGCTAAAATCGTTGCGAAAGCAATCGCCGCCACGAACGCAAAGAAGATATCCCCACCAAGCGTCTGGGCAAGCAGGGGTGCGCTCATATTAGTTCCACCGTTCACCGCGATCGTATCCCGGCCCACGATGGTGGCTGCGCCAAAACCAAGAAACGTGGTCATGATATAGAAGCTGCCAATCAGCGCCATGGCCCAAACCACGCTAATACGAGCGGTTTTGGCGTCAGGCACTGTGTAAAAGCGTACCAAGATGTGTGGCAGCCCGGCCGTGCCAAAGATCAGCGCCAAACCGAGCGAGATCAAATCGAGCGCACCGTATGGCGGTTTGAAGCGCAGGCCAGGCTGGAGAAAGTCTTTCGTGACCTGTACTCCGTTCTCATGGTAGGTCACTTGCGAGATCGCCTGAAAAAATTTGCTGAAACTGAAGTCAAAGTGCGCCAATACCAGTACACTGAGCAACAGGGTACCGCTCATGAGGAGGATAGCTTTAATGATCTGCACCCAGGTTGTCGCAAGCATGCCACCAAAAATCACGTAGGTGATCATCAGCACCCCAACCCCAATGACCGCGGTGTGGTAACTGATCCCTGAATCTTTGAGTAACAAGGCGACCAGTGCTCCTGCACCAACCATCTGGGCAATCATATAAAAAGTGCTCACGGTGAGCGTGCTCAGGGCTGCCATCGCCCGCACCGGACGTGGGCTCAGCCGATAGGCGAGGACGTCAGCCATGGTGTACTTCCCCGCGTTCCGCAGCGGTTCCGCCACGATGAGAAGCACAGTCAGGTAAGCAACGAGCCAACCAACGGAATACATGAAGCCATCATATCCCTGGAACGCAATAATACCCGCGATTCCCAGAAACGAGGCGGCGCTCATATAGTCACCGGCAACGGCAACCCCATTCTGCCAGCCGGAGATCTGTCGGTTGGCAGCAAAAAAGGCACTGGCACCGCTCGACCGTTGTGCTGCCCAGTAGGTAATAGCCAGGGTCACAACGATAAAGCTCAAGAACATCAAGAGCGCAGTAGACATAGCTTTTTCCAGAAAAGAAGCAATGTGCTCACCCTGAGACCAGCTCAGGGTGACCGAATAGGGTTACTTCCTTCGTTGTGCTTTCTCCAGTTTGGCGATGAGGTGTCCGGCCATGTCATCGAATCTCCCCGCCGCCCTGAGGTATAAGGCGGCAAGAATCCACGCCATGAAAAACTGCGACAGAGCAAACAGATAGGCGAGGTTCACTCCACCCAGTACCTTCTGTTCCATTAATCTTGGCGCATACCCAACTGACACCGGCAAGGCAAAATAATACACTACAAAAAAGAGCGTCGCTGGGACAATAAACTTCAGCTTGGCTCGCACCAACGCTTTGAATTCCTCCATAGCCGCTACCCGTTCCCAATCCACCACATCGAGATCTTCATCAGCGGTCAATTCGTGTGCAGGTTTCACTGCGTCATGCCCAAGTGGGGCAACATCGGTCGCTGCACCAACCGTTGGAGTAGGATCAACAGATACCGTTTTCATTCCTGTAGCCCTTTCCCTGCGGGTTTGCCTATCCCTCGTGCAGGAGTTCGGCTTAGACTGCCGCGTCAAAAGAAGCAAGTTCACCAGCCATGGCACTCTTCTGCCGAGATTCTTGCCCCTTCTCGTAGCAGAAAGTCGCTCTCGATGCACCAGCAGGGGCAGCCGGTGAGATTTGACATGTATACTACACGCGAGCACGAATTGCGCTTTTCTGTATGAACCGCCTCGGAGGTGTCATTCTGAACGGAGCGCAGCGGAGTGAAGAATCTCTACTTTTAGCGCAAGGTTGAGACGTTTCGCTGCGCTCAACATGACACCTTGGAAACGGTTATTCGGATAGGATCCAAGGACACGCGCAAGAAGAACTTGGGCAATGCTTGTGGTGCAAGCGTCCTTGCCTGCCGGGCGTGGTGCAGGCCAAAGGCCCGCACCACAATAGTGGAACCGGCATTGGAGATATTTGCATCAGACCTGCGGGATGGGGTGGAGCACTCGCTTGGTCCCTTACTTCTGTGCCTCTCGCCCACGCTGCCAGGCCCAAAAACGATCAGCGGTCTGTTTAATCTGCTCACTCAGCCGGATCAGGTACTCACCCTTCCCATAGAGGATAAACGCTGTAGCGGCGGCAGCACCAACCAGAAAACCAAACCAAAACATAACTGCACCCTCCTACGAAGCCATGGCTTTCAGCTCTGCGACAATTTGGGGGATCGCGATCCCAGCTTTCTCTTGAATAATGAGATCGGTGACCCTTCCAGTCAAGTCGGTATGCTCAGGATTGATCTCAATGACTCGAGCACCAGCCTCTTTCGCGACACGGGGCATATCCGCAGCCGGGTAAACCACCGCTGAGGTGCCAATCACCAACATGAGGTCGCAACTTTGTGATTCCTCGTAGGCCCGGTACAGGGCCTGCTGCGGAATCGGCTCGCCAAAGAAGACCCCAGCCGGCTTAAATACCCCGCCACAGCGACAGTATGGAGGTAGGCTATCCAAGGAGATTTCCTGCATGGGCAAAACCGTGCTACAGCGTTGACATACCACTTGACGCATGTTGCCGTGGAACTCAATGACATCGCGGCTGCCGGCTTCTTGGTGGAGGTTATCCACATTCTGCGTGATGATACAGCGTAAGAAGCCCCACTGTTCGAGCTGCGCCAGGCCAAAATGGCCGGGGTTCGGACGCGCAGTCTTGAGGGCGGTGAAATCCCGCATCATCTGCCACACCTTCCCTGGGTCGCGACGGAATGCCTCGATCGTCGCGTATTCTTCTGGATCATATTTGTCCCATAATCCACCGGGATCACGAAAGGTGGGGATCCCACTCTCAGCAGAAATGCCTGCACCGGTAAGCGCGATCGTTTTGCTCGCCGTGCGGATCGTCTGGGTCGCTTGCGCGATCACATCTTTCATGTTGACCTCCATTTTCTTCAGGGTGAGATCCCAGCGTTGAGCTTTTGCCGAACAACCTCGCCGAGAAATCCGTGTATTACGTCCATAAAGGAAGCGGGTTGATCGAGGAAGACATGGTGACCAGCCCCAGTAATGTCTGCCCCTTGGGCTTGTGGGCACAGTGCAACCAGTTTGCTCAGCGTTTCAGCCGAGAGATTCAGGCTGTCTCTTCCTCTTAGAAAGAGAGTCGGACAAGTGATCTGTCCCAGACGAGCGTTGAGGTCCCGTGACTCACGAGTCAGCGTCGCCCGATCACACTTGAGTCTCAGGCCGCCATCAACCTGCGAGAGCACGCTGGATCGAGCAATGTACTGGATCAGGGCGGGAGTTGCGTGTGTTTCCGCAGGAAGGAGGCGGAAACGACGCAGTAAGTCGGCCTCATCTTGGTATACCGGCGACGGCACCGAGCGCAGGAGACGCATAAAGCGACTCCCCCCGAGACGAGCACCGATATCCACGACAACAAGCGCCCGTAGTGCGGCGGGATGAGCGCTGGCATAGGTCAGGGCAACGAAGCCGCCGAGTGAATGACCAAGGAGGATGAGCGGAGCGAGATTGAGCGTCGTAATCACTTCTTCCAGGTCAACAACATAGTCCTCCACTTCATATGCAGGTGGGACGATCCAACCGCTATCGCCATGCCCACGCAGGTCGAGCGCGAGCACCCGATAGTATCGAGCCAGCATGGGTGCAATATGATCCCACCAATGGGCATGGGCAGCACCGCCATGGAGCAGGACGAGCGACGGATTGGCTGGGCTCCCCCACTCGAGATAATGCAAATCGGTACTTTGGACGCGAATGAAATGGCTACGGGGAGTCATGGAGGTGTCGTGGGAGATCATGACGATGTTGCATTCTCTAGGCCCTCAACCTCTTCCGAACCAGTCGTGCAGCCAGTTATTGCTAGGAGCGGTTCGCGCATCGCCCCTCTACGCTTCTGCAATGTTCTCACTCGTACCGCAAGGCGTCGATGGGATCGAGTCGTGAGGCTTTGTAGGCAGGGTAGTAGCCAAAAATCATCCCGACAGCTCCCGAAAATAAGAATGACCCTACCATTGCAGTTGGAGAGAGGAGGCTCGGCCAGTTCGCTAGAGAAGCGATCAGCCAGGCGCTGCCAATTCCGAGAGCAATACCTATGAGTCCGCCAGTGAGACTCAACACCGTGGATTCAACCAGGAACTGAAACAGAATATGTCGCGCCTTCGCGCCAACTGCCATCCGTACACCGATTTCGCGCGTACGTTCAGTGACTGACACCAATAAAATATTCATGATGCCAATCCCGCCGACAAACAACGCAATTGAAGCCACAGAGGCAAGGAGAAGCGTCATCACTTGACTGGAGCTTGCAGAAGCCGCAGCAATCTCCTGCAGATTGCGGATGTTGAAATCATCTTCCTGTTTTGGCGGAATCCGATGGCGCGCACGCAAGAGTTGCCTCACCTCCTCTTCAGCTTTGCTTGTCAGTGCTGGACTGTAGGCTGAGGCCAGAAGGTGGCTCACGACACCGAGAATCTCACTGCCAATCAACCTCCGCTCAGCAGTCGAAAAAGGAATCAGCAGCGTATCATCCTGATCTTGTCCCCAGCCAGTTTGGCCCTTCGCAGTCAGCACCCCAATGACACGGAACGGTACATTATTGATGCGAATCATGGCGTCAATCGGGTCCTGGCCCGAAGCAAAGAGGTTTTTCGCGGCGGTGTCGCCCAATAGACACACCCGTGCAGCGGTCTCTTCTTCTTGGCGAGTAAAAAAACGACCAACAGCCAGCGGCCAACTCCGCACCGTGAGATAGTCACTGCTTACGCCTTGAATCGTCGTGTTCCAGTTCTGGCTACCAGCCACCACTTGCATAGTTTGGCGCTTAATATAGGTCACTGCCGCAACGGATGGACACTCTTTGCCAATGGCCAGGGCATCAGCAACCGTCAGCGTTGACAGACTCCCATACCCAGAACGCACTCCACCGGTCATCATCGAACCAGGGACAACGGTGATCACATTGGTGCCAAGGCTGTTGATTTGGGCCTGGATAAACGCGTCCGCTCCCTGACTGATGGCTACCATAGCGATCACCGCTCCCACGCCGAAGACAATGCCGAGCATCGTCAGCGCTGAGCGCAGTTTGTTCCGCAACAACGAGCGGAGGGCGAGCACCATAGTCATGCGCAGAAGTTTGAGGTTCATAGGAAAGAGCAGAAAGTTGTCAGCGATCAGCACTCAGCAGTCAGCACCAAAGAAAGGAACCGAAAGCTGAGAGCTGATAACTGCATGCTGAGTGCTTATTTCAGGTGTTGCCCAAAAAACGCGATCATCTTCTCCCACGAATCTTTGGCCGCCTCAGGATGGTGAGATGCCCGGTCGGTGCACATATAGCCGTGATCTGCTCCCGGATACACTTTGACCTCGGCTTGCTTGCCAAGTGCTTTCAGACGGGTGTCAACTGCCCGCACCTCTTCCATGGGAATAAACGCATCTTTTTCGCCGTAGTTGACAATCAGTGGGCAGCGAATCTTTTCCGCCAAGTCGAGCGGCACCAGCGTCTGTCCGCTAAAGCGGCCCGCACTGCCAATGCTGCCACCGTAGAACGGTACCGCGGCAGCGATGTCTGACGCATGCACGCAGGCAGTTAGGAAGGCCAGTCGCCCACCCATGCAAAAGCCAGTGACACCGAGAGCGTTCCCCTTCACGTTGCTTTGCTGTTTCAGGTACTGGATTGCTCGGCCCAGATCCGCCATGGCCCGATCATCTGGCAGCGTATTTGCGAGCGCGAATACCTTTGGCATGTCGCCATATGCGACCACTCGCTCTTGTTCGGGATAATAGAGGTCTGGCGCAAGCGCCACATAGCCGGTCTCAGCAAAACGCCGAGAGATATCCTTGATATTCTCGTTCAAACCAAAAGCCTCGAAGATGACGATCACCGCTGGAAACGGCCCTTTGCCTTCGGGTTGAGCCAGATATGCGGGCAGTTGCGGTGCATTGCCAATATTCACCATCCCAGTCTGCACAGCCATACAGGAACCCTCCTTCTCAGTGAAAGATGTTTTGTTCTACCATGTTTTTTTAGGCGTAAACAAGGAAGAGCGAGCATTCAGCTTTCCGTTCTCAGCTTTCAGCATGCAAAAACAGGAACCAGAAAAGCAGCACACAGGAGGATGAGGAAGTCTGGAAGCGGGGAAACGGAGAATGGGAGAAACGGAGAAACAAGAAGTTTTTGACTCCCCGCTTCCCCGGTTCTTTCTCTCCCAAGCTGACCGCTGAGTGCTGAAAGCAAGTCTCCATACCAACATCTCTGGTATCGATCGACGTGTTAACTATAATAGATAACATGATGGACAAGAAAATGCGATTTAACATTTGGTACATTTTTATTGCACTGTGGGGAGTGATCATCCTGCATGGACTGTGGGCGCAAGCCACCCAACAGGTCGAGCGCATTCCTTATAGTCAGTTTCAAGCCTATCTCCAAGACGGCCGTGTCGAGGAGATTCGCATCAGCCAAAACTATATTCAGGGTAAACTCAGAGATCCCCAAGAAGGTCAGCTTGCCCAATTCCTGACGGTACGGGTTGATCCTGAGTTGGCCGATAAACTGGCTACCTATAACGTCCGATTCGCTGGCGAGATTGAAGACTCCTTTCTGCACGACCTCCTATCTTGGGTGGTGCCAGTTCTCTTATTCTTTGGGCTCTGGCTCTTTCTGATGCGTCGCTTTGCCGAAAGGCAGGGCCTTGGCGGGGGCTTCATGGCCATCGGCAAGAGCAAAGCGAAGATCTACATAGAAAAAGAAGTCAAAGTAACCTTTGCTGACGTAGCGGGTGTCGAGGAAGCCAAGGCAGAGTTGCAAGAAGTCATTGAGTTTCTGAAGACGCCAGAGAAATTTCGCCGTCTCGGCGGGAAAATCCCCAAAGGCATTCTGCTGATCGGCCCTCCCGGCACTGGCAAAACCTTGTTAGCCAAGGCCGTGGCCGGAGAAGCCGGGGTGCCCTTCTTCTCCATTAGTGGCTCTGAGTTTGTGGAGATGTTTGTGGGAGTGGGTGCGGCCCGCGTGCGCGATCTGTTTGAGCAGGCCAAACAGAAAGCGCCGTGCATCATTTTTATTGACGAACTCGATGCCTTAGGCAAAGCGCGGGGTATGGGGCCGGTGGGGCATGAAGAGCGGGAGCAAACGCTGAATCAACTGTTGGTCGAGCTTGACGGCTTTGATACGCGTGTCGGGGTGATTTTGATGGCGGCGACCAACCGGCCGGAGATTCTCGATCCAGCCCTCTTACGAGCGGGGCGCTTTGATCGGCAAGTGCTAGTAGACCGGCCTGACAAAATAGGTCGTCTCGCTATCCTCCAGGTGCATGCGCGTGGAGTGCCCTTAGCACCCGATGCCGACTTAGAGGTCATTGCTGCTATGACAGTAGGATTTGCGGGAGCCGATTTGGCCAACATTGTCAATGAAGCTGCCTTGTTAGCCGCGCGGCGTGGCAAGGAACGGGTCGGCCTCGCTGAGTTGCAAGAGGCAGTGGAGCGGATCATTGCCGGATTAGAGAAAAAGAACCGTGTACTGAACAAAAAAGAGAAAGAACGCGTCGCGCATCATGAAGTGGGCCATGCCTCAGTGGCCTTAGCTCTGCCCGGTGCTGATACCGTGCAAAAGATCTCCATTATCCCGAGAGGGATAGCTGCGCTCGGCTACACGCTGCAACTGCCCACTGAAGACCGCTTTCTCATGACCAAGGCAGAGTTAGAGAACAAAATTGCTGTGCTCTTAGGCGGTCGGGTGGCAGAAGAGCTGATTTACCAGGAAGTCTCCACTGGGGCACGGGATGATCTGCTGAAGGCCACGGACATTGCCAAGAATATGGTTAAGGCGTACGGCATGAGTGAGAAACTCGGGCAGATGAGTTTTGATGGGGAACGCCAGCCGCTCTTCCTCCAAGCCGGTCAATCGCCGCGGGGGAGCGATTATAGTGAGGACACCGCGCGAGAGATTGACTGTGAGGTGCGGCGCATCATCGACACCCAGCATGAACGGGTGACGCAAATTCTCAACGCCCGACTCCCACTCTTACGACAAGCGGCAGCTGTGCTCTTACAGAAGGAAACGATCAGTGGCGAGGAACTCCACGCCATCGCGGCACAGACAGGGCTGCAGTTGGAAAGCAATAGCGCAACCGAAGCCGTCACGCACTAAGCCTGGGGGATAACAGGCGCGGACTGTAGGTACTGTCCTAATTTGGGCTGAAGTGTCCTAATTTGAGAGGCGGGGTGTCCTAAGTTGATCTGTCATGCACTAGGGGGAATTCTTATCCTGAGAACAAACTAGAGTCCCCCCCTGCCTCAAGCCTTCTATCCCTCCTCTTCTAGAGAGACTTTTCGTGTTGGTTTTTGTAGGTCAGTCTTTTTCTGGGGAGGAGGGAGATTAGGCTTTAGTGGCTTATATATTATTTCACCCATCACATTTTCGAGTCCTGCAATGTTCACGGCTAATGTCTCGGCCAAAGCTTTTGCATGTTGGTAAGACATCACCACCCCAACACGTGGCCGGATTTTTCCAGAGGGAAGCGTCTCGCTAAAAACAAGTCGAATATCCCAATTAGAACCAGAAAACTGCGTATTGTTAATATAAAAATACTCGACTTGATCTGCTACGTCGGGAGCGGTGAATTCTTCTGAGTATGGCCGATTCGCTTGCACATTTGGTGTTTCCTTTTTTTGGCTCTCCATAACCTATGACCTTTCTCTGCTACTGAGCTTCATGAACGTAGGAGGGTCCCTTAAATGTTCACGGCAGTTGATGGGATTCCTCACAGCTGGTGCCTAGGGGGGGGAAAATATATGTTTTTGGCGATGATGTGGATTCTGGCAACCCAATTTTTATATTTGATCTCTGTGTGATCGTTGTACTTATATTGATAAAAGACTCAATGTTCTCTTCAAAACTCTTTACGGCCAGCGTTTCAGGAGAGAGCCCCTTCACCTCATAGGGGACACTTTCAACCCAGTGCATCAACTCGGAAAAGGGAGCAAACCGAACAATAAGTGCCACATCAAAAGCTGAGGCGATCTTTAAGAGCGTTTTTATATTGGGCGAATGAAGAGTGTCGGGATTTTCTAATCTGGCCACAGCAGATTGTGGCAATCCTGCTAGCTTTCCTAATTCTTCTTGAGTCCATCCTCTGAGATCTCGTGTCGCTCGAATCTGAAAAGGAATGCCTGTCTTGATCTGTCCTGAAACAAACAAGTCTCGATATTTTTTATTTTTCATCTTCTTTAGTAATGTAGGGGTCATATTCTCGTATCCTCCTTTTATCTACGAGCACGATCTTTCTTCTTTGCTCCGATTGTGTGATAGCGTCTTTGGGTATGAATTTTCTGTCCTTTTCCCGAGCACCCATTAACAAAGTAAACTGACCCTCCTCAGGCCCGAAAAACCCTAGTGGCCTATATTGAGTCCGATTAGCCTTAAAACGTATTTCGCCAATATGGACTGTCAGTTGGCGGTAATAGGGGAGCGACCATAATCGCCGGGGAACATTCGCAAGATACCGCACCCTGTCTTCAAAGTCCCGTTGGGCCTCTACCAATAACCCCTTATACCATTCTGTAATTGTACCCCTTCCCCCTTCTGTGACGAACTCACAGAACAACCACATCCGCATAGTTTAGAATATATATTATTTGATATTATTTTCAATCCCCATTTATTTTTATATATTTTATGATATAAATTTGGGGATGGAAAGGGCCAGCAAATTCTGGTCGGTAAACCGAATCTACTGGCCTTTGTTCTGTGGCGGGTTGGCTGAGTGGCCTATAGCGCCAGACTGTAAATCTGGTGACGGTGTGTACCCACCGTCCGTCCGTTCAAATCGGACACCCGCCGCTAACCTGTAACTTGCCCTGCTGGTAGCGGTAACTACCGACAGGGCGTGTCCTCAGGCCGAAGCCAAAAGACAGGGTTGCTACACCCACTGTTCATTTTGGTTCTTCTCCCTGAAGAAAGCAAGGGCCAAAAATGAACGTTCTTTCTCATGACCAACAAGTCCGCATTATCGGGGCGTTGACGGAAGGCTGTTCGATTCGTTCAGTAGAGCGACTGACTGACACGCACCGTGATACGATCATGCGGCTAGGCGTGAAGATCGGCGGTGCCTGTCAACGGCTCCATGACGCCACAATGCGGAATCTTCAGGTCTCTACCATAGAGTTAGATGAACAGTGGGCCTTTATCGGGAAGAAACAGAAGAACGTCACCGATGAAGACTCCTCCGATATGGGAGATTGTTACTTGTTCTTGGCTATCGCAGCGAATCAGAAAGCGATCCTTTCCTATGTAGTCGGGAAGCGGACAGCGGAAAACACGGAAGCCCTCGTTGAAGACTTACGGGCGCGGATTCTGAACCGTCCTCAAATTACCGCAGACGGCTTTGCTCCTTACGTCGGCGCGATCGATCTGGCGTTCGCCAAAAATGTAGACTTTGCCCAACTCGTAAAGATCTATCAAGCAACGCTA
>CAZCWX010000507.1:0-6403 GCA_964502465.1 uncultured Enterobacteriaceae bacterium
GTCCTGATGATATTCCTCAGCCACGTAGAACTCCGAGACTGGGGCGATCTCAGTGACAATCGGCTTCGTGAGTCGCCCGGATTCCTCTATGGCCTTTTTCGAGGCTTCAGCCAGGCGTTGCTGTTCGTCGTTATGATAGAAGATCGCTGTGCGATATTGTGAGCCAATATCACAAAACTGCCGGTTTGGTGTGGTTGGATCAATGTTTCGCCAAAACATCTCCAAGAGTTCCACATAGCTGATCTTGGTGGGATCGAAAACGACCTGGACTGCCTCTGTATGACCAGTCCCGCCTGAAGACACCTCCTCGTAGGTCGGATCTTTCTTTTGACCGCCCGTGTACCCGGACGTTGTTGAAATCACCCCTGCTAGTTCATCGAATGGCGGCTCCATGCACCAGAAACAGCCTCCGGCAAACGTTGCGGTCTCTAGACTCTCATTGGCTGCTGACTGAGGGGGATTTTTTGGTTCAGCGTGTGCGAGAGCAAAGAGCCCAGACACGAGAATCACCAATAAAACAAAGAAGGGTTTTGCAATGAATGGTAAATTTTTCATCGTTATGTCCTCAATGCTGGAAGTGATTCACCGGCGGGTACAAAAGCGAGGGCAACACCGTTGTTACACCAGCGCTGACCTGTCGGAGGCGGACCGTCATCGAACACATGCCCTTGGTGACCACCACAGCGAATGCAGTGATACTCGGTTCTGGGAAGAATCAGCTTATAGTCGGTTTTTGTACCGACACGACCGTCAATAGACTTGTAGAAGCTTGGCCAGCCGGTGCCGCTGTCAAACTTGGTGCTAGACTCAAACAGTGGCAAGTAACACGCCGCGCAGATAAACGTGCCTTGCCGCTTTTCATCGTTCAATGGGCTTGTAAACGGGCGTTCGGTTGCCTCCTCAAAGAGCACGGCATAGGCCGCAGGCGTCAGGAGCGAACGCCATTCCGATAGAGGTTTGTTCAACCTGACAATAGATGGGCTTCCTTGTTCCTCAGCTATGGCGTCCGCTTTTTCGCTCTGTGCACAGGCCGAGAATCCCAGCCACGCCAGCGTGAGGGTACACAATTGTTGGAGAAAATGTCGTCTCTGCATATCTGTTTTGATGCTCCTGCTCAGCAAAAGATTCAACTGCGCATGGCTGACAAAAGTTCCCTTGTGCGTCATACCCCCAAAAGGTCGCTGAGGTCCTTATCCCACGTTGCGATCCGCTCGGTGAGGATACACTCTGGTGTGTTAAACCCCTGTCCGCTAGAGTCTTCTCCTCAGGGACATGAAGAACGAGCTTGCGACTACGACTACTCTGCTGGTAGTCGCCGCAGACTGAAACGCGAACACAGTGGAACCAGAAAAGGGTCTGAGAAGGAGGAAATTAGCAGGTATGGTACTCCCCTATCGTCCAGTCTTTCTTTGGGTTGCCTGCGTTTTTCTCTCCTTCATGCTGGGGGGCTTTTTGGTACCGTATCAAAGTCACGCGCAGGCTCCGCTTCAACCGCCGGTGGAGCTGACTATCTCAGCTGCGGCTGATTTGATGTTTGCTTTCCAGGAGTTGGGGGCGTTGTTTGAGAAAGAAACTGCCATCAAGACAATTTTCAACTTTGGCTCCACCGGCCAGTTGGCTCAACAGATTGAGCAAGGGGCGCCAGTGGACCTCTTTGCCGCCGCCAACGTTGCGTTTGTTGACGAGTTGGAGCAGCAGGGGCTGATTCTTCCTGATACCAAAGCGCTTTACGCACGTGGGCGGATTACCTTATGGACCCGCGTTGATAGCCCGCTGCGCTTCGAGCGCCTCGAAGAGGTGGCCCGGCCTGAAGTGAAACGGGTGGCGATCGCCAATCCTCAGCACGCTCCCTATGGCATCGCTGCTCGTGAGGCTCTGCAGTCTGCCGGCATGTGGGAGACCGTACAGCCGAAGCTCGTCCTCGGTGAGAATGTGCGACAAACCCTTGTGTATGCAGAAACAGGAAACGTTGATGTCGCCATTGTGGCGTTGTCTCTCAGTATTCAAATAGCAGGGCAGTGGGTATTGATCCCAGAAGCGTTGCATCAGCCGATTGATCAGGCGCTAGCGGTGATCAAAGGGACGCGCCACGAGCAAGAGGCGCGGCAGTTTGCGGAATTTATTAACGGACCAACCGGTCGCTCGGTGATGCGGAAGTATGGTTTTGTCTTGCCTGGGGAGGAAGCCGTCAAATGAGTTGGCATCCAGTCGTATTGTCCATTCAGGTGACCGTGGTAGCAAGCCTCTTGATCGTAGTGGTGGGACTTCCCTTAGCCTTATTTTTGGCGCGTGCTCGTTTTCCTGGCCAAACCGTCCTGGAAACGGTCATCAATCTTCCGCTGGTGCTCCCACCGAGTGTGATCGGATATTATTTACTGCTGGCGCTGGGGCGCGGGAGTCCGCTAGTCGAATGGTTTGGGGTCCAGGTGTTATTTACCTGGCAAGCGGCGGCGATTGCGTCAGCCGTGGTCGGGCTGCCACTGATGATCATAGCGGCAAAGGCGGCCATTGCTAGTGTTGATCCAGCATTGGAGCGGGTTGCCCGCACCCTGGGCTCTTCAGAATTGGGCGTGTTGTGGCGAGTCACATTGCCCCTGGCTCGGCGTGGGATTCTCGCTGGCTTTACCTTAGGGTCGGCGCGAGCATTGGGTGAATTTGGCGCCACATTGATGGTCGCCGGCAGCATTCCTGGCCGCACGCAGACTTTGCCCCTGGCGATTTACGATGCCGTACAGGCTCGTGAGTACGCCCTTGCCAATCTGATGGTACTGCTGATGACAGCCCTCTCTTTTCTCGCGCTGTGGGGAGTACGGCGTCTAGAATAATCTCTACTAATCTCACCCTTCTCAGTTCCTGTCGCGCCTATGCTTGAAGTAACAATCCAAAAGTATTTTGATGGTTTTCACCTTGACGTCGCCTTCGCTGCTGATCATCAGCTTGTCGTGCTCTTTGGCCCGTCTGGCTCAGGCAAAAGCCTGACCTTGCAGGCTATTGCCGGCACCATACATCCGGGGGCTGGCCACATTATTATCGATGGCCAGACCGTGTATGACAGTGCCCAACATGTTGACCTCCCGCCGCAAGTGCGGCGTGTTGGGTATGTACCGCAACACTATGCGCTCTTCCCGCATTTAACTACCGCGGAAAATATCGCGTTCGGTCTCAGAAGCATGTCCCGGCACGAACGGAATCGGCGGGTGGCTGAACTAGTCGAACTCTTCGAACTCCATGGCCTGGAACACCGCCGCCCGCGTGAACTGTCTGGCGGCCAGCAGCAACGCGTTGCGCTCGCGCGCGCGTTGGCTGTGCAGCCACGGTTACTATTGCTTGACGAGCCGTTTGCTGCGCTCGATGCGCTCTTGCGCGGCGCCTTGCGTCAGGAACTCGCGCAGGTTCAGCAACGCTGGGGAATGACCATGTTGTTGGTGACGCATGACCTTGCCGATGCTTTTACGCTTGGTCAGCGCGTGGTGGTGTATGACAAGGGTCGTGTCATTCAGCAGGGGACGCGCGAAGAGGTGTTCTTTCATCCGACAACACCGCGCGTTGCCGAGTTTGTTGGCACAGGGAATATTCTGCCTGCGGTGGTAGAACAAGTTGAAGAGCAAACCCTCTGGCTCTCCTGGCAGGGGCACCGTATCGCCGTTCCTCCCGCACCGTTTGCGGTCGGTTCGCCAGTCTACCTGTGCATCCGTCCAACTCAAATCATGATCGTTCGCCCAGACCGTTTTGCTGAACGGGAGCGGGAGAATCTCTTCTGGTGCACAATTGTTGGCAAACAGATACAGACAGAAGCGTACACGTTACAACTCCGGCTCGATCACAGCACCGCCGCCTCTGATCTGGAACTCGTGCTGCCTGCCTATGTGTACCATCGCCTCGCGCTCGATCGTGAGGAACAAATCCTGGTCGAACTCCGCAGACAAGATCTGCATATTATCCCGCGTGATATCCCCATGGAGCCGAGAACGGTGTCTGCTTCCCGTTGAGAGGGATTATACAGAAAATGCTTCCCGTTCTAAGGAAGATCCGACTTGCTGTCTAACTCTCAACAGTGTTAGAGTGTGCTGAATTTCTATTCGCCTGCCACTCCTGCACATCGATAAAAGAATCAGGCTGATGCCAGAATAAGGAGGCATGCCATGCGACCACCAACGCGCCCGCTACGGATCAACCATCTCGGCTACTATACGCGCAATGCACGCAAAACGGTGGAGTTTTGGACGCAGGTGATGCGGTACAAATTCACCTCCTCGATCTGGAATCCCGAATTGCCCTCGACCCGTCAACCATATCCGTACTTGCACATCTTCTTTGAGCTGGGGGACGGATCGACCGTAGCGTTCTTCGAGATCCCTGATGTCGGCGAAGAACTACCACCTGCTGAGCCGTTACGAACGATCAATCATCTGGCCATGCATCTCGATTCGGTGGATGACATCTATACCTGGAAAGCCTGGCTGGAATCACAAGGCATCGAGGTGATTGGGCCGGTCGATCACCAAGTGTTATTATCGGTTTACTTCTTTGATCCGACCTCCAACTGTCGGCTGGAGTTGACCACACCACTCACGCGCCTATCTGATCACGAGGCACAAGAGGCAGAGAAAGCACTGGACCAATGGGAAGCCTGGCGGGATGAGGCAGCAGCCTCAGGCATGGGGTTTGGTGACTTCTTACGCCAGACGTTACAGATGCGGGCGAAGCACGTGGCCTGAGCGGGAAAGTCTGCGGTTGGTGGAGGCAGTGACTGTCCCAGGGGTGATCCCAATGTAGTTTTCATGCGGATGGTAACACCCTCGCCGTTGTTGGGTGGGAACAAGCCCAGGCTCTCTGGGCGCAACAGACAGGGCAAACGTGAGGGCGGGCATATGGTCTATGGCTTATGGTAAGAGCTATCTGCCATAGAGTGAGTGGAGCGAACGAGCCATAGGCCATAGAGCGAACGCAGTGAGCGCGCTATTTACCATAGACCATAGGCTCACTAGCCTCGTAACGGCCTGAAGAACGCACGAACATCTTCGACCAGCCGCTCCGGTTCTTCCATCGGCGCGAAGTGGCCGCCAGCAGGCATGACCGTCCAGCGTTTGAGATTGTAATACCCTTCGGCCCACCGTCGTGGCATTAAGATCACTTCTTTGAGAAATACCGCGATACCAGTCGGCGCTTCTACCACAGGGGTACGATTGTGCGCAGGTTGCCAGGGATTATGCGTTGCCTCGTAATAATAGCGAGCCGAGGTGCCGAAGCTCTGGGTCGCCCAGTAGATCGTCATCGTGGTCAGGAGGTCATCTTTGGTAAAACGTTTCTCAACATTCCCGTCACAGTCACTCCAGGTGCGACGCTTCTCCACAATCCAGGCGCACAGGCCCGCCGGTGAGTCGTTGAGGGCATACGTCAGCGTCTGCGGCTTGGTGGTCTGGAGTGCCGAATAGCCACTCTCGGCAGTGAAGAAGTGCAGATTTTTCTCATACCAGCCTTGCTCATCTGGACCATATTCTGAAGCTTCAGGCATACCTCCAATGAAGACACTGAGCGGAGCCATCAGGTGCATGTGGACTCCGATCAGACGGTCTGCATATTTGTGGCCAAGCTGGGCAGTGATCAGGGCACCCCAATCTCCCCCTTGGGCGGCGAACTTCTTATACCCGAGGACGTCTTGCATGAGCGTGACCCACAGGTCCGCTGTGCGCCAGAAGTTGATACCGGGTTTGGTCAAAGGGGTAGAGAATCCATAGCCTGGTAAAGACGGGACAACGACGTCGAACGCATCCTTGGGGTCCCCACCAAACGCAGCCGGGTCAGCCAGCGGGCGGATCACTTTGTGAAAATCCCAGAATGTCCAGGGCCAACCGTGACTGAGGATCAGCGGAACGGGATGAGGACCTTTCCCTGGCTCATGGATAAAGTGGATGGGCATATCCTCAATCGTAGTCTGGTAATGAGAGAAGGAGTTGATGGTTTGCTCATGCTTCCGCCAGTCATAGTGGTGAAGCCAGTAGTCCACCAACTCTTTGAGGTACGTAAGATTGGTGCCATACTCCCAGTGCGAGTTGGCAAAATCGTGTGGCCAGCGCATCTTCGCCAGGCGCTCCCGGAGATCGACCAGGGTTGCTTCAGGAACCGCAATAGTGACAGGCTCTTTCTGCATCGTCTGCTCCTTATTGGTGCGAAGTCGCTTTCCTAAAGCACTCTCAGAGCGAGAATGCAAGAGAGCAGTACAGTCCGGTACTGTCCTAATTAGGACACCTAAGAAATAAAATTAGGACACTTCAGAAATTCGATAATAGTGCAGTTTTGAGATAAAATATCGTTCAAAATTTCGTGGTTGTGCAAGTGTCTCTTTAGTTGTGCAAGTGTCTCTTTAATGGTAGGGATTATGTGATAAAGGGATTCGCTAAAC
>CAZCWX010000508.1:0-2504 GCA_964502465.1 uncultured Enterobacteriaceae bacterium
CCGTGTGCTCGACCACGATGGACTCCACGGCACCCTGCCCGCGCCTGCCTGCATCACAGCTACCGCGCGTCCGGCCCCTCGCAAACTCGTCGCCGCGGATAAGACCAGGGAGACCACCACCAGCACCTGCTGCACGCCATACTGATGATGCCGCACGACCTCTCCCTCCCGCACCCTTCCAGATAGCCGTCTGCTCACATCCCCGGATACTTTTTTTTTAGCTCTTCTAGCTCCCGCCTCGTCTCCTCGTGCTGCGTTTGCCACTCCGCCACCTGCGTGTGCAGGGCCGCCAGTTGGTCCTGGTACGCCGCGTTGCGCCGTTCTACCCGCCCCAGCCGCGTCCCCAGCCGTTTGAGCACCGTCTTCGCCGCCCGCGATTTCGCTTTCCAGCGATCCCGACTGTGCTCAAAGAATTTCACCAGTTTGCGCTGCGGACTGCTGTACGTCTTCTGGTTCCCGGCTTCCATACGGCATGACCTCCCGGCTTCACCTCTCCGCAGGACTATAGAACGTCTGCCTTCTCCCCTCTCCCCCGCTTCTCCCCGCACGGTGAGCAGCACGCGCCGGAACAAAAATCGAAACGGCTGGCACTGAAAACTGCCCTCTTTTTTAAGAATTTTCATATCCCCAGGCTCACCCTGTAGGGATGAGATACTCATACCATAGCTAGCTTGCCGTCCCTCGTGTCACACGAGTTGGGAGTCCCGGTGTTCCCAGTTGAGTTACTGACACCGTCCCGGGCCATGCGTAAGTCAATCTCAAGCGACGGTCCTTGCTTCAGTGCCGTCGATATGAGCGGCTGAAAGACCCAAGGCAACCGTGAACCTTTTGTTGAGTTTCGTGCCTCTCTCTCCAGCTCCTACCTCAGCACGTCAGACAAAAGTTTGGTCACCGGCTTACCTCCTTCTGTCTAATTGTGAAGATGATACTCCAAAATCCATCCGGAACCATCCTCCTTGCGCACCATGCGGCGAAAGGCGTCTTTTTTCGTTCCCGGAAAAATAAGATAGAGACTGCCACTATACAGTTCCTCTTCCGTATCGTCAGAGTCCGAGCGGAGTTCTTTCCTCTCCTTTTGGAATGCCAACCAAGTTGCGAGCTTAGTTTGCCCTTCGACCTTTCCCCACGCTCCTCCCATAGACGTTACCTCCCGCTGGCTATGTCTGCCGACTGGCAAAACCTGTTCAAGAAAAATAATCTTTTCAGGAACGCTCGAATGAAGCAAAGGAGGGACTAACAGATATCAACTGAGACGAAGCCCACAGGGAGATTTTCCTCCTCTGCGCTAAAAACCCTAGGCGGCCTTGAGGCTGGAGGATTATTCAGGACAGAAGGGCTGTTATGTCCCCTCTCTGTATACCGCCCGGGGCGGCGTGACGCTAGGGGAATACACCCCAAATGTGATAAGAGGATCGGATGGGAAAGCAGCGTGGCCAGCAGGTCACGCTCGATGAGGTTGAGCGGAGATGTGAGACCGCGGCCCCCTGCCCTGCGGGGTCGATACACAAAGACGTGCGCTACTTGGTCCAGCGCAACACGTCGATGCCGCAATAGAGCAGCACGCCTCATCTGGCTACAAAAGAGACTTCCGCTTGCCTGCTCCGTTTGGGGCGGACGGTGATCTGTACGTCCTGGTCGAGCTTGGTAAGCAGCTCCATGAGTTTGCCGACCGAGAAGGTCCCGGAGCGGTTGCGCATCAACAGCGACACATGCGGCTGCTTGAGGCCGAGAATCGCGGCGGCCTGTGTCTGCGTCAGGCCGCGTTCCTTGATGGTCTGATAGATTTGCAGAGTCAGGTGGGCCTTTAACTGCTCCTGTTCCGGATGCGGCATCCCGAGGTCGGCAAAGATGTTGCCGCTGCTCTTTTCTGCCTTGGGGGTGTTCTTCCTGGTCATGTCAGTGCTGCAATCCGCCATCGCCTCATGCAACGCACCCAGCGCCCTACTGCGATATTTTTTCTTCGTCATAGCGGACCTCTTCTAACGCTTTACCTATAAGCCCCCGATGCGCGCCTAGCGTTTTCCTTCCAGATACCGGCGCGCCCCGTGCCGAATATGCAACACATGGACACGGCGGCCAACAATGGTAAACAAAATCCGGTACTTGTACCGGCGTTTTCCGTAAAGCAGTTGCCGGATGTCTTCATCAAACGCGTCGGTTTCCGGCGCCAGCGGACAACGCTCGGGCAAAGACGCCAGGGAATTGATCGCCTCGACCAGCCCGTTATACCACCGGGCGGCCGCCTGCGGCGCCTCGCGGGCGATCCACCGATACGCCTCCTCCAGCTCGGCTTCCGCCGGCGGCTCGATGACGACCCGGTACGTCATGCGGAGGGAATCGCGTGCTTCTTGCGTAAACGGTCCAAGACCTCCTTGGCCGGGCGGCCTTTGCCCTGCTTCATCGACTCCAGCCCCCGTTGAATCCCTTCGATCGCCTCGGCCCGGTCGAGCGTGTCCAACAGCTTCTGGTACGACTTGGCATCTTGGACCACAAGCTCGGCCTTG
>CAZCWX010000509.1:0-5277 GCA_964502465.1 uncultured Enterobacteriaceae bacterium
ATCGTCGTCGCCACCAGGCGGTTAGAGGCAGCCATCGACTTTCAGACCGCGCCTGCTCTCGGCTTGCATGGGCGGGTGCCGGATGACCGCGTGCTGGTACTGGCTGCAGAACAGGGCCGCATCTTGGTGTCGCACGACCGAAAGACGATGCCGGAACACTTCGCCCGGTTTATTGCCCCTTACACTTCTCCAGGGCTGATCATCGTGTCGCGCAAGCTCTCGATTGGCAAAGCGGCAGAATGGCTGCATCTCCTCTGGGTGGCCAGCGAAGCGGAAGAGTACGTCAATTCTATCTACAGCCTACCGTAAGATACGTTGCCAACTCCGTCTCTAAATCGGACCACACGACTTTGGTACACTTCACTGGATGGTTACTTCGGTGCTGTCATGCTGAGCGGAGCGAAGCATCTCTCTGAGAGACCCCTCGTTGCACTCAGGGTGACAAGGCGAGTGTGCCAATCTTCTGTGGTCTGATTTAGCCATAACAAGTTCCTAAAATTTCCCTCTCCCCTCGTGGGAGAGGGCTAGGGAGAGGGGACGTTCGGTAATCTGCAGCCCGTCTGGCCCTCACCCCGACCCTCGCCTGCGAGGCAGGCGAGGGAGTAAAAACCCAGGTAGAGACGTAGCATGCTACGTCTCTACAGCGCAGGCAATCGTTCGTGTTGAGCTTGTCGAAACACGAAATACGTCTGTTATCTTTTTTACCTCACCTGCACCTCAAACGCCTGCGAGGTGTCATTGCCAAAAATATCTACCACCTTGACCAGCACTCGATACTTGCCTGGCTTCTCATACGCATGCGGGTCAGAGGTCAAGGCAAGCGTCCGGTCCTTACGCGTGCGGTAGGTCACCCAGCCCTGCATGAAAGTGTCATTTTGAAAGTCCCAGTCCACCGCCCAGTAGTCGATGTAGTCGGACCACTTCTTGACCTTCGCGCGTACCTCTTCAGGAATCAGTTCAGTGTTGGGGATGACAAAGTCCTTGAGTGCGACCGCAGCGGTCAACTTCTTCGGCGTCTTGATTTCTACCTCAAGATAGGCCAGCTCGAAGAATTGGATGTCACCCTTGTCCACCGCCTGCTGCTCCATCACCTCACGCGGGATCTGCAATAAAAGCAGCTTCACCCCTTTCTTCTTTGCCTCAGCCACCATCAGATCGTAGAGGCCCATTTCCCATTCCCAGCCGAGGACGTGCAGGTCGGACTGTTTAAGCTTGACGCACTCATCGATGGTAGCGTTGATCTCATCGATAGTGACAGGCGCCTCCACCGCGCCGATGTGCACCATCGCTTTACCCTTCTTGCCGTGCAGGTACGCCAGGCCAGAGATAGGCTGAGCACCGTAAAGCTTCAGAATGAAAGCGAGGTATTCATAGAGAGCAATCTGCCCATCACCGTCCATATCCTCGCCGAAAGTCGCCACCTGCCAGTAGCGACGCTCGTACTTGCCGAGGTTGAGGATCTCGAAGGGTTTGCAGTTTTCGATTTCCAGCAGGCGCTTGCGGGTGACGTGAATCGCCCAGCGTCCCAAGTCACAACCAATCCAGCGGCGACCGAGCTTCTCAGCAACAGCTAGTGTAGTGCCAGAGCCACAGAAGAAATCGGCTACTAGATCATCTTCACTTGAGGAAGCTTTAATAATACGCTCGAGGAGAGCCTCAGGTTTCTGTGTGGCGTAATTGACACGCTCATCTGCCATGGAGTTCGCAAAAGGGATGTCATCCCAAATGCTATCTACCAACACTCCCTCAACGTCCTCCAAATATATCTTGTATCGATACTTGCCGCCTGAAGTAACGATGAGGCGGTTTTCTCGTTTCAGACGATCGAGGGTTTCTTGAGAATAGGTTTTCAATTGCGCGTCTTTATAGTATCCACGCTCATCTTTTTGGCCAAATCTCTTTTGGATCTCCTCAACAGGATAGTCTTTGTAAATAGGATTGAAGGTGTACGTGTCGCTTCCTCCATAAAAGTAGATTACGTCATGATCGGCTCCAAATCTCTTCGCTCTAGCTTTACTACTGCCCGAAGTTGCCCTCTTCCAACAGATTTCGTTGATGAAGCGATCCGTACCAAATAGTTCATCGAGCATGACTTTTAGATAATGACCAATATGCCAATCACAGTGGACGTATAGAGAGCCATGGGAAGATAACAGATCTCCAATCAGTTGGAGCCTGAGGCGCATCATGTTTAGATAAGACTCAAGCCCTCTTCCCCACGTATCTCGGTAAGCCTTCTCCTCGATGACCGACTGTTCCTTGAACACCTCCTCGCCTGACTCGCCGATCTGCGCGCTGAACGAAAAATCCGCCCCTGTCGCAAACGGTGGGTCGATGTAGATCAGATCGATCTTCCCCGCGAACTTCTCCAGCAGTGAGCCCATCACCAGCAGGTTATCGCCCCAGATCAGCTTGTTCTGCCAGCCTTCTTCAAACGTGTCGCCCTCTTTGCCCTCGTAGATGTCGAACAGCGAGGGTTGGAATTTCGTGGCTTCTCGTGTCGCACGGCTTTCGTTGATGGTCTCGATGACCTGGAAGGGCAGGCTGACGCGCGGCACTTCCTTGCGCGTGCCATCTTCGTTGTACTTCCCCGGCCAGACCAGTTCGGTTTTGGTGATGTCAATCTTGGCCATGTTGCATCCTATCTCCGCACACCCCCGATGCGCTCCTGCGCCCCTACCGGGGCGCATGAATCTATGGATCTGCACGCCGGTGGTTACACCACCGGCTAATGTCTCGCACCCCTGACGGGGTGCTCTCCTCCTCCCTTCCCGCACCGGTGGTCCTACCACCGGCTACCATCATTACGCCTCTGCCGGGGCGTGCCACCCTCCCCGTCTGCCCCGAAGGGGCATTGGACATTAACCGGGGGTAAACCCCCGGCACGTGCCTACCTCCTCCTCTCTCTCATGCACCCCGGAGGGGTGCCGGATCTCACCACAAATACTGCTCGTCGTATTCCACCCCGCTCCTCTGGAGGATCTCCACATATTCCTCCTGAAACGTCTTCTTCCGGTGATGTTCCTCCTGCCGCAGGATATACTGCTTCACCGCTCCGATACCTGATGTGCTCACCGTGAACGCACCATACCCATCCTGCCAGGAAAACTCAGAGACTCCAAGGGTTTCGTGCACCCACTGCGACGACGAACGCTTGATTTCGCGGAGCACGTCGGCCAGACAATGCGTAGCGCGCAACCCGACCAGCATATGCACGTGATCGGCGGTCCCGCCGACGGCTTCGGGCACTCCACCGAGCGTGCGCACGGTCCCACCAAGGTATGCGTGGAGGCGGTTACACCACGGGTCAGCAATAAGGTGCCGGCGTTCCTTGGTACTGAAGATGAGATGGTAGTGGAGACTCAGATAGGTTGATGGCATTGTCGTCTCCCGCGCCCCTGCCCTGGCGCATATGATATTTGGCTTGGCTCCGAGACGGCCTCCGCTTGGGTACTTTCCTCGCTCATAGGGGAATACCTTCTTCTTGAATCGCCTGATGGATCGGTAACACCGAGGGAAGACCAAGAGCCCATGTCTGTCGATCTACAATGAGTTCGCTCAGGTTAGTGTCGTATTCAAGATTGATATCCAGAATGACACTCGTGATACGGTCACGCTCCTGATGACTTGGCGGGTCTTTCAGGACAATCAGTAGATCCACGTCAGACTCCTCATCATCCTCTCCCCGCACGACCGAGCCGAAGAGCACGATCCGGTCCACCGCAAACTCCGCGTTGATACGGTCTCGCGCCGTCTGCAGCGCCGCAAGAACGTTCTTCGGTAGTTGAAGATCTTGAAGAGTCTTCATGGGTACGCCAATTCGGTTTTAGTGATCTGGATCTTCACCATCTACTTCGTCTCCTCCACCTTCTTCAGATACTCCATCCCCAACGACGTCAGGTGATAGCGCTGCTTGCTGCTGCGCGGCTTGTCGGGGATAGTCGGCTCCAGCAGCCCGGCCTCTAGCAGGGGCCGTAGGTACTCCAACAGGAAGTGCTGGCGGTGCCGGATGCCGGCGACCTGTTGAAGCTCCTCCCGCAGCTTCGGTTCTCTGGCGGCTTCGAGCAGCGCGACTTGCTCGGGACTTGTGCGGTACATGTGCGGTACATGTGCGGTGACTTTGCCGGTGGCCCCCCCCGTCTGTGCCTCGGCCGCCGTCCGCACCTCCGGATTGGGCCGGAAGATCGTGGTGACGAAGCCATCGGCCTCCCATACGGGCTCGGGATAACCGCCGCCGCGCGCCTCGTCGCGGATGCGTTTGATGCCGGTTCCGGCCTTCTCAATGAAGTCGATGCGGTGGAGCAGATCGGCGATGAGCGCGTTACGCCGTATGCTTTTACTCCCCAGGTCGGCGAGTGTCATGCCCTTGGATAGACTGCCGGGGCTTATGATTTCGATCCGGTCGGTGTAAATTTCGACGAAGACGTTCGCCCCTTCAATGAACCAGTCGCGGTGCATCACGGCGTTGGTAATGGCCTCCCGCAGCGCTTTCATCGGGTACTCGGGGATATTCTCACGCTTCAGGCGCTCGATGCGATACGCAGTCCGGGTATTGCGCTCGATGAAGCGCAGGGCGTCCTCGATGTCGGCGACGCTCCCGCCGTCAAAGTCCTTGCGGTCGAGGATGTGCACCTTGTCGGCGCCTTTGGCGAGCAGGCAGGTGATGTAGGCCTGGTTGAAGAAGTGGCGGACGTTCTTTGCGAAGAAGAGCACCCCAGCGTTGCGAAAGTGGAGCTTGCCTCCAGCGCGCTCAGCCGCCTCAATGTTCACCAGTACGTCCTCGGTGCGTGGCCGCCCGGTGATGCCAGAGAGTTTGAGCCAGGCGTTGAACTTCTCGCGGTCCAAGTCCTGCGGGTAGCGAAAGCGCAGGCATAGGGAGAGATCAAAGCGGATCACGCCTTCGGTGCGGAAGAAATCACGGATCTCGTCGCGCGAGAGTTTCTGTGTACTCGCTCCTTGTCGCCAGAAAAATCCTTCTCGACACTGGACTGGCTTGCTGTCACTTTCTCGCACGGTGACCACCATTATGTTTCCTATCGGTTCGACCAGCACCTTCACTGGCGGGTCACAATTGCGGGCCATATCCTGTATCTGAGCGCGTAGGCCGTTACTGTCGCGCACTCCTACAACCGTGCCATCGTCACGAACGCCGAGAAGGATTTTACCACCTATGCTGTTGGCGAAAGCAACCAGCTCCCGAGCGAACGAAGAAGAGAGCGCCTCTTTGTACTCGAGCATAGAGCCCTCCCCTTCGTGCAGCAGGATATCAAGATCGCT
>CAZCWX010000510.1:0-7302 GCA_964502465.1 uncultured Enterobacteriaceae bacterium
TTTATCCTTCGCCTATCGCGCGGCAGGGCGGTATGAGGAGGCGCTTGTTCCCCTGAGGAAAGTGCTTGCCCTGGCCCCTAATTTTGTGGATGCCCGAGTAAACTTGGCGGCTTGCTACGCAGAGTTAGGCAGATTAGAAGAGGCTCAAGCTGAGACAATGGAAATCCGGCGGCTTGTTCCCAATCTCTCGTTGGAGAGTTTAAAGCAGAGTATGCCCTACAAGGAGCCAGCAGACGTAGAGCGCTTTCTTACCGCCCTGCGCAAGGCGGGGCTCAAGTGAATGATGAATGGTGAATACGGAATGCGGAAAGATGAATGCAGGAGTAGTCAGTAGCACAAGGCTACAGGCTGTAGGCTGCAGGCAAAGATGGGGACAGCCCTTCAGCCTTCTTCATGCTGGCTCCCGTGTGCTCATTACATTTTACGCTCTACGTTTTCTCCCACCGCAGCACCGGATGCCGGGCGGCGCGGGTCTCATCAAGACGACTCACTGGCGTTGCCAGTGGTGCTTCCTTCAGCGCTGTGGGATTGTCTTTGATTTCTTGGGCAATCGCTATCAACGCGTCGGCAAACTCATCGAGTGTTTCTTTGCTTTCGGTCTCAGTGGGCTCGATCATCAGCGCCCCACTGACGACGAGGGGAAAATAAATGGTCGGGGCGTAGAACCCGTAGTCGAGCAGCCGTTTGGCAATATCGAGAGTCTTCACGCCAGTATGGCGAAAAGACTCATCAGAAAACACGCACTCGTGCAGGCAGGGCGTGGCATGCGCGAGATGATAGGTCTGTTCTAAGCGTTTCCGCAGGTAATTGGCGTTAAGCACCGCCATCCGTGTAGCCTGAGTGAGACCATCACAGCCCATCGCCAGGATGTAGGCATACGCACGCACGAGAATGCCAAAGTTACCATAGAAAGAGCGCACCCGACCAATCGAGCGGGGAAATGCCTCGCTCCACTGATAACTGCCGTTGTTGTGCACAAGGCGAGGAATCGGCAGGTACGGCTCAAGCATCTGTTTGACCCCGACTGGTCCTGATCCTGGGCCACCACCGCCGTGCGGTGTGGAAAATGTCTTGTGCAAATTGAACTGAATGACGTCCGCTCCCATATGCCCGGGTTTCGCCACACCCATGAGCGCGTTCAGGTTCGCACCATCCATGTACACCAGCGCACCGCGAGCGTGCAACAACTCAGTAATCTGCACGATCTCACGCTCAAATAACCCGAGGGTGTTCGGATTCGTCACCATCAGGGCGGCGACATCGCTATCAACAAAACGTGCGACCGTTGTTGCTTCGAGGATGCCCGTCGCGCTGGTGGGAACCTCCACGATTGCGTAGCCGCATAATGCGGCAGACGCTGGGTTCGTCCCATGGGCGCTGCCTGAGATCAGCACTTTCTTGCGCGGATGCCCCTGATCGCGCTGATAGGCGTAAATCAGTTTCATCCCTGTGAGTTCACCCTGTGCACCCGCTGCCGGCTGAAGACTGACGGCGTCCATCCCACTAATCTCAGCGAGACAACGAGTAAGGTCGTCAAGTAATTGGAGCGCACCTTGAGCGTAGTCCTCGGGAATGAGTGGGTGCAACTGGGCGAGTCCTGGCAAACGCGCCACCAGTTCGTTCACCACCGGGTTATACTTCATCGTACAGGAGCCGAGCGGATAAAGAGTCGTGGCGGCGCTCAGGTTCCACTGTGACAGGCGCGTAAAGTGGCGGACGACTTCACCTTCGCTCACTTCGGGAAAACTATTGAGTGCATCACGACAGAGATCCGCTGGGAGATCGTGACCGAGGTCACGTGCTGGCAGGTCATCTTCAGGCAGGGAGTATCCTGCCCGTCCCGGTGAGCCTCGCTCACTAATGAGCGGTTCGTCGAGGAGCGTTCTTTTGCGCGGGGTGTTGAGTGTTGGGTGTTGGGTGTTGGGTTCTTGCACGGCAGTGTTTTCTGGCGACGAATGTTGTCCGTCCATCGGTGTTTTGCCCAGTCCCTAGTCTCTCGTCCCCAGTCCTTTGGCGAGCCGCTCGATCTCGGCACGCGTGTGGGTCTCGGTGACACAGAGCAGCAGACAATCGTGCAGTTCAGGATACCAGTCTTCTAATACCAGACCAGCCACGAGATGCTGTTCCTTCAGGCGTTGCCATACCGCACGGGCCTGCGGGACTTCGATCACGAATTCGTTAAAGAAAGGGGAGGAAAACCGCATCCGGCAGTGATAGTGTTGCCGTAACAGGTCGTGAGCATAGTGGCTCTTCTTGACGTTGCGTTCAGCCAACTCTCTGAGTCCCTGTTTGCCCATCAGACAGAGGAACACGGTTGCGGCCAGTGCACACAGACCATGGTTTGTGCAGATATTGGACGTTGCACGCTCACGCCGGATGTGCTGCTCACGTGTGGCAAGGGTCAGGACGAAGCCACGCCGGCCATCGTGATCGACCGTCTCTCCCACGAGACGGCCCGGCATATTGCGGAGGAGACGCTGGCGGCAGGCAAACAGCCCAACCCCTGGTCCACCATAACTCATGGGGATACCGAGGCTTTGCCCCTCAGCAACCGCGATGTCTACCCCTAATTCGCCGGGAGACTTCAGGAGTCCCAGCGCTATTGCTTCCGTCGTCGCGGTGATGGCCAGCGCTCCGACTTGGTGAACCGCTTCGCTCATGCGAGCGACATCTTCAATCACGCCGAAAAAGTTGGGGTATCCGATCACTACACAGTTGACCGTCTTATCGAGATGGTGGGAGAACGCGACCATATCAAGTCGCCCGTCTGTATCCCAGGGAAGCTCGATCACTTGTGTCCCAGGAAGACCATGAAGGTACGAGTCCACCACCTGACGGTACTGGGGGTGGAGAGAGCGTGGCATGAGCACGGTCGGCCGGTCAGGGAAAATGCGCCTGGCCATTAGCACAGCCTCGGCGGTCGCTGAGGCGCCATCATACATGCTGGCGTTGGCAACGTCTAAGCCGAGCAGAGCCGCGACGAGTGATTGAAACTCAAAAATCGACTGCAGGGTTCCTTGACTCACTTCAGGTTGATAGGGCGTGTACGCGGTGGCAAACTCGGCCCGCTGGATGATCTGGTCAACCACCACCGGCACGAAGTGCGGATACGCGCCAGCGCCGAGAAAGGTGATAATATCAGGACTGACTCGATTCGCGCCCGCCAATTCGGCGAGACGTGCTCTGACTTGATGTTCCGACAGTCCGGCTGGAAGGTTGATCATTGCTTGCGCACGCAGTTGCTCAGGAATGGAGGAGAAGAGGTCGTCTACTGACCGCACCCCCAATGCGGCCAGTATAGTGGTAATGTCGTGATCCGTATGCGGGATATAGCGCATAGCTGCTTAGTCTTCTTCCTTTTGTTCTTCTTCAATGAACTGCTGGTACTCGGCTGCGGTCATCAGGTCGTCGAGTTCTGCGGGAGCGCTCATCTCAACTCGGATCATCCAGGCGTCACCATACGGGTCTTCGTTGACGGTTTCTGGAGAGTCCGCCAAATCAGCATTAACCGCTGTCACCGTGCCAGTGACGGGTGCGTAAATGTCGGAAACCGCCTTGACCGACTCCACCACACCGAAGGCATCGTCTTTGGTGACCGCGGTGCCGACTTCAGGGAGTTCAACGTATACCACGTCGCCCAGTTGTTCTTGCGCGTAGTCGGTAATACCAATCGTGGCGATGTTGTTGTCCACCGCTACCCATTCGTGTTCTCGCGAGTACCGTAACTCTATCGGGAGTTCCATTGCCTTCTCCTTCTTCGTCACTGCTTACGGTAAAATGGTCGATCCACAACGTGACCGTGGACGCGCCGACCGCGAATCTCAACGGCAAGCCGTGTTCCCGTCACGGCATAGGCGGAGGAGACATAGCCCAGGGCAACGCCTATGCCCAAGGTAGGAGATTGGGTTCCACTGGTGACCTGTCCAATAGGGTGTTCGTCAGCCCACAGGGGATACCCGTGACGAGGAATGCCTGGGCCATTCATCGTGATGCCAACTAATTGTTTGGACAGGCCGTTTTGTTGTTGTTGCAGTAAGGCCTCGCGGCCAAGGAAGGTGTCCTTGTTGAACTGTACCAGCCGTTGCAAGCCTGCCTCTAACGGTGTGGTCTGGGCGTCAATATCATTCCCATATAAGAGATACCCGGCCTCAAGACGGAGGGTATCGCGGGCACCGAGACCGACTGGCACAAGGCCCTCGCGCTTCCCTACATCCAGACAAGCGTTCCAGACGGTGATCCCTTGGGCGGCGGGGACGAAGAACTCGAACCCGTCTTCACCAGTATAGCCAGTCCGCGCGATAAGCGCAGGAACGCCGCTGACTTCTCCGACAGTGGCCCAGTAACGGCGAATCTGCGAAAGGTCGAGCGTAGTGAGCCGTTGTGCAATCGTGGCGGCTTGTGGGCCTTGCATGGCGATCAACGCGTACTCGTCACTGCGATTCCTCACCTCAGCGCGGCCACGATTATGCGTGTGCATCCACTCATAATCTTTGTCGATATTGGCCGCATTGACGCAAAAGAAATATCGCTCCTCTCCCAGGCGATAGATGATGACATCATCGACGATCCCACCGTCTGGATAGCAGAGAACAGAATAGTGAGCTTGCCAGAGCCGCACTTGGGCAAGGTCCGAGACCACCAATTCCTGGCATACTTCTAAGGCGCGCGGCCCAGTCACTTCGATCTCGCCCATGTGGCTCAAATCGAACAAGCCAGCTGCGGTACGCACGGCACGATGTTCGGCCAAGATCCCGCTATAGTGTACAGGCATTTCCCAGCCACCGAACTCGATCATGCGAGCACCGAGGGAACGATGGGTGTGGTAGAGAGGGGTATGTTTCATAAAAGCTATTAGCTATCAGCTTCGGAGGCTTAAGATTGCAGGCGTAAGGCTACAGGGAAGTTCCCTAAAGCCTATAGCCTGCGGCCTTGTCTGTTGTCTTGTCTTGCTGACTACTGACTGCTCCGCATCTGTTGCCCCGCCGCTTTTACTGTGTTCGCCAGCAACATCGCTACCGTCATCGGTCCAACTCCACCAGGAACTGGAGTAATAAAAGCAGCCCGTTCCTTGGCGAGAGAAAACTCAACATCACCTTTGAGAGAACCATCAGGCAGACGAGAGATCCCTACATCGATAACGGTTGCTCCTGCTTTAATCCAATGGCCTTTGATCATTTCTGGCTGACCAATGGCTGCGATCACAATATCGGCTTCGCCTACTTCGTGTGCAAGGTCGGTGGTGTAAGAATGGCAACACGTCACGGTCAGGTTCCGTTCGAGCAAGAGCATGGCAACTGGCTTTCCGACTAATGTACTCCGCCCAACCACGACCGCTTTCTTCCCTGCCAACTGCGACCCGCTTTCGTCGAGGAGGCGCATCACACCGAGGGGAGTGCAGGGGCGTAAACCATCCTCACCACGAAACAATTTTCCCTGATTGAGGGGATGCAGCCCGTCCACGTCCTTCTCCGAGGCCAGCGCGTCGATGAGCTGATCCTCTGCAAGATGGCAGGGCAGGGGAAGTTGCATCAAGATGCCGTGCACTTCGGAACGAACGTTTAACTCGGCCAGTAACGACACGACCTCTGCTTGCGTACTGGTTGCCGGCAAACGATAGCCAAAGGAATGGATGCCAACCTCGCGACAGGCTTTTTCTTTTGTGCCGACATACACCCGTGAGACCGGATCGTTACCAACCAGGACTGTTGCCAGGCCTGGTACCTGTCCATAATGGTCAAGGAACCGTCCGACTTCCTCTTTCACCTCACGTCGTACCTCTGCCGCTACCCGCTTTCCATCGATAATTGTACCCATGTATGATCTCAGCATACGTGAATCGCTTTCCCAGTGTAAAGACAGTCAGTATAATGACAACTATGGTAGTTGGGATTCCCAAGGAAATCAAAGCTGAAGAGACGCGCGTAGCCATCACTCCGAGTGGGGTAGCGGCACTGGTGGCCCATGGCCACACCGTGTTGGTCGAGCAGGGAGCAGGCGCAGGCAGCAGCATCTCTGATGAACAGTACCAGGCTGCCGGTGCGCGCCTGCTTGCCTCGGCAAAAGCGCTGTGGGAGCAGGCACAGTTGATTCTCAAGGTGAAGGAACCTCTTCCTGCGGAGTATCCTTTTCTTCGTCCGGGATTACTGATCTTTACCTACCTGCATCTTGCGGCAGAGGAGATGTTGACCCGGGTTCTCCTCGATCAACAGGTTACTGCTCTCGGATATGAAACCATCCAACTCGATGATGGCTCTTTGCCGTTGCTCGCGCCGATGAGTGAAGTAGCAGGTCGATTGTCCATTCAAGTTGGCGCCTGGTGCCTCCAGGCACAAAATGGTGGTCGCGGTATCTTGCTGAGTGGCGCTTCAGGGGTCAAACCAGGGTACGTGGTCATTATCGGTGGTGGCATTGCGGGCGCAAGTGCCTGTCAAGTTGCGGTGGGCATGGGCGCACGGGTGAGCATTCTTGATGTCAATCCGGCACGCTTGCGATACATCCATGACGTTTTGCATGGCCATGTGACGACCGTCATGTCCAACCGGGCCAATATAGAAGAAGAAGTCATTGCTGCCGATTTGGTGATTAGTTCTGTGTTAGTACCAGGTGCGCGCACGCCGAAGTTGCTCTCACGTGCACTGTTTCGTGCGATGAAGCCTGGTACGGCATTTGTGGACATTTCCATCGATCAGGGCGGCAGTGCAGAAACGTCACGCCCGACTGCGCATCACGGTCCCATCTACCGTGAGGAAAGTGTGGTGCACTATTGTGTGACTAATATGCCAGCCATTGTGCCACACACTTCGACGTTCGCGTTGACCAATGTGACGCTGTCCTATGCGCTTGAACTGGCAGATAAAGGGGTACACGCATTGCGTGATAATCCAGCCTTACAGCGTGGGCTGAACACGATCCAGGGTCACGTTACCCATCTTGGAGTAGCAACGGCGTTCGGCTTGCCGTGTGCGGATGTTGATGCGTTGTTTGTAAAAATCTGAACTTCATGAAACAGACGGTGAAATATTCAGTGGGAGTGCATTCAGGTTGAACGCTGCAAGCCCTGTCATCCTGAGCGGAGCGAAGGACCTCGGTTTCCTGAGAGATTCTTCGGCCTGCGGCCTCAGAATGACAGCTCTGAAAGGCATAAACTGATTCAAACTGGTCCTGACATATCTGACAGGTCGAGTCTGGAATTTTACAGATCAAGGGTGCGGGCCTACACCTTCTGCGCTCGTTCCACCACCGATGCCAGCTGTTTCACCAGTTCGAGCCCCTTTCCGTCGGCTGCCTCTGTGCCCATCTGTT
>CAZCWX010000511.1:0-3316 GCA_964502465.1 uncultured Enterobacteriaceae bacterium
GTAACCCAGCCATTGTTTCCTCACCTTCGCCAGTAACTCGACGAAGCGGGCATCTTGCCGAAGGTTATCCAAATTGGCGTCTCTTTCGAACAAAGGGTAGCAGGGGAACCCGTCCGCAGCTGCTGCCTCTAACCACTTGAATGCCTGCTCGGGTTTGTTCATGAGCGCAAAGGCAATGGCGATGTGATACGCGGTGTGATGGAAGTGACCGAATCCACTTCCCCTTTCTACCGCCAACTTGATCTTGCTCTCCGCCCTACGTTCTTCCCTTGCTGAAGCTGCTAATACCGCCTGCACACTGGCGAACAGGCCGCCGCTATCGTTAGGGTAATCTTGCAACAATTGCTCAACCTTGGCGGAAGCCTCCTCTCTTTTCCCGAGATTGAACAGGGCCCAGGCAGTTTGGTACCCGACCAGCGACGGATTGACTTCCTCTGGAATGGTACGCAAAACGGACAGGGCTTGCTCATACTCCCCTCGAAACACTAGCGTCTGCCCAATTCTGTATACGGCGAGGTTGTTAAAGGGGTTCGTCAGGACCGCTTTTTGCGATTCTTGGAGTGCCTGGTCAAAATAACCGATGTGACAATAGATAAGCGCAAGCTGATTTCGCGCCTCGTCCAGGTTCGGGTTCAAGTCCAGCGCCCGGCGATACTCCCGAATGGCTTTCTCATGAGGAAAATGGTTGGCGGGCGTCCAGAGGAGGCGGCCCCGAGCCAGGTGAGCCACGGCCAAATCCGGATCTAGCGAAAGCGCTTTCTCCACCGCCACAAAAGCCTTCTCTTCCCACCGCCTTTCCCCGGGAGCAAACAGATAGAACTTCCATACGTACGTTTGGGCTAGTTCTGCATGAGCCGAAGCGAAGTTTGGGTCTATAGCCACAGCCCGCTCCAGAGCCAAGATGGCAGTCTCATTGTCATCTTTGTTTTGGCGCTGGGCATAGAACCGCCCACGCAGATAGTGATCGTAAGCTTCCGGGTTGACTGGGAGGCCGCCCCCGAATTGCATCTGCTCCTGCGGCGTCAACTCGGCCCGAAGCTCGACCGCGATGGCCCGGGCCAATTCTTTCTGTAATGCCAGGATATCGCGCGCGTCCCGTTCGTAGCTTTGCGACCAGACCTGGCGGAGGGTCTGCGGGTCGACAACTCGCCCCACAATCCGCACCCGGTCACCCGTCCGCATCACCGATCCTTCAACGAGCGCGTCCACCTTCAAATCGCCGGCGATCTCTGACAGCGGCTTGCCCGAACTTCTGTACTTCATCGCGGCCGAGTGCGGAATCACCCGCAGCTTCCGGATTCTCCCGAGTTCGGTGATCAAGGCTTCCGTTAAACCGTCGGCGAAGTAGTCCTGTGAAGCGTCACCGGAAAGGTTTTCAAGCGGCAGCACGGCGACTGACTGAACCTGCCCGAAGGGACGCGTGTCAAGCCGTCCCCACCAGATGAGGCTCATTGTCAAAAGGACGCCAATGGCCCCAGCCCAGGCTTTCCTGCTCCGTAGCAGACTTGGGAAGGTCCGTGTCGGGGGCCTCACCGCCGGTAGCGATCGGAATACCGGAACGTAGCTTCCTTTTTGCAGTTCGATGGCCACCTGGTCGGCACGGCCGTCCCGCTGATAGTAATCCCGTATCCTGTTGCGAAGCCTGACGGCTTCGACACGCACGACGGCATCAGCTCGGGGATCGTATCGGTCTCCGCGGCCAAAAACAGCGAGACCCAACACGTATTCCTTGATTTGGTCCCCTCGGCCGGCCAGCGTTTCCTCGACGACGTACCTGAGAAAGCGGCCCGCAGACTTGGCGGTGGCGAAGGCGGTGGAAGCCAGAATACGTTCAAGTTGTGCCCGCACCTTGTCGGGCTCAACGGTACTGGTGGGAGAAGCGGGGTTGGGCGATTCCGGGCTTTTCATGAAGCCGCCCCCAAAAACTACTGTCTACAACGGTAACGCACGGCGGAATTATTTGGCAAGACCGCGGGTGCGTACGAGTGCAGCGCCAAAAGCCTCATATCAGCCCGTGAAACGGTTGCGAAACGCCATGAAACTCCCAGACCGACTGCGTTCCGGCCTATTCTGAGACGCGAATCAGGGGGCTGCATTATCGAAGTGCGGCAAAAAGAGCCGCACCGTTATGCACGCAACCTCAAGAGACTCTACAAGGTAAGGTGAAAAACATGAGAACGATGCGATTGAAAGGATATTCCACGGCGGCGGTGCTGTCCATCCTGTTGGTCTGTTGCGTTTCGGGCATCCTCATCAGTTCCTTGGAAACTGCTCTGGCGACGCCCAGTTCGGGGTTCGTGGCCACTGATACTGTGAGATCAGTGTTCGACGACATCCACGTCATGACGAACGCGAGGTCGGACCGGCACCAGGTCCAGATCAGAACCAAGGGAACATCCGATGTGTACGTTGTAACCAACACGGTCTCGCCAGGAGGTTTCAGCGGCTGGCATACGCATCCCGGTCCCAGTATTGTGTCAGTAAAATCCGGTACCGCGGTGATTTATAGCGGCGACGACCCCAGTTGCACGCCGCTCGTTGTCAACGAGGGAGAGGGCTTCATCGATCCAGGCGGCGGACACCTACACTATGTGCGAAATGAGAGCGGCGCCGATCTGGTGTTGGTGGCGTTCCAAATTGTGCCGTTCGGCGCGCAGAGACGAATTGATGCGCCAGCCCCCGGTAATTGCCCCTTTTAGCACTGCGGTTGATTTGGAGGCTGTTTAGGAGAGATACCGAGAACGGCTGGCACCAGCAGCGCGGCAGCGTTTGGTCAGCCGCGGCCTTGTCGCCGAATCCCCAAGTGCCTCGCGAATCTTGTTTACGGCGGTCGAGAGGCTGTGGTCAAGGGAAAGTCAGTGACACGGAAAGTCGGGGAAGGCTACGACTTTCGGTCGCCAGGCGGAATCCCACTGCCTGTCTGCTCGAGGTGATGCGGGGACTTCCCTGGGACGTGACAGTCGCTGCGTACCTCTATAAGCATCACCTCCGTTGCGCTCATGTCGGCCGTTGCGACGAAGACGACGGAGACGAATGACCGGCAGTGCCTTCGCCGTTCACTCGGACGGGCAGCCACACGGAAGTAATTCACTTGTCCGCAGAGTCGGCAAACCGCGGATTGAAAGCGACCGTGGCCGAACCGGGCACAGGGAACCGTCGGCCGTTATACGCCCAAGTGGGCTAGCGTGCTGTCAATGACAGCCGACTTAGGAAGTATCTACCCGAGCTTCATTCTTTGTTGGTGGGAAGGCGATATATCATTACCTATCTCAGTAACGAGCAGTATGTAGTTCGTTTCGCAGGGTTTCGTCCATGC
>CAZCWX010000512.1:0-2987 GCA_964502465.1 uncultured Enterobacteriaceae bacterium
CCTACCCCGGCTTCCTCGCCACTACCAGTGAGGTAAACGCTGGCGGTGGGAGAGCGAGCTTTTGACCTTCGACAAAACCAGTCTCATGAAGCCAGCCAATAATCTCTTCCCCTGGATAGGCTTCCCCCTCAGGGAACACCAGCATCATAAATAAGGAGAATAGAACCGGCTGTAGAGGATTCACCCGATCGGGATTCGGCATGATGCCATGGATGAGGATCTTGCCGCCCGGGCTAAGAGCGGCAAACGCTTTCTGCAGCACCATGCGAGCGGTTTGCCGCCCTTCGGTCTGGAGCATATTCGATAACAAAATGGCGTCGAGGCCTGAGCCAAAATCGTCGGTGAAGTAATTGCCTTCGCGGACAGTGATGCGGTCTGTCATCCCCTCACGGGCAATGATCTGCTGGGTGCGCTGGAGAATGGGCGGCAGATCAAAGACTGTGGCTTTGAGCTGGGGAAATTGACGACAGAAGATAATCGAATACACCCCAGAACCGCCGGCGACATCCAGAAGCGAGTGGCACGCACTGAGATCCACCAGGCTACCGATCCGCTGAGCGAGACCTTTGCCCATGTCAAACAAACCGTGCACATAATTATCGAGCACCTCAGGGGGAGCATTGAACAACTCCGCTCCAGTGAGCGGCAGGACTGGCGTATCTTGTTTGACCGCCTCAGCCAGCTTCCCCCAGGCGGTATAGCGATCCGTAGTTTGCTTAATCATATTCCCCATGTAGCCAGGTTTGCCTTTGACTAAAAAGGCGTCAGCTAAAGGGGAGTTCTGGTAGCGTTCGCCTTCTTTCACGACAAAACCTAAAGCAGCACAGGCATTCAGTACTCGTTCGACCCCACGCACCGGTAAGCCGACTTGTTTTGCCACTTCAGCCGCCGTGGCGGACCCATTTCCTAATGGAGAAAACAGATCAAGCTGGGCGGCGCCGAGCACCACGGCCGAGCGCTCAAACCCACCTAAAATTTCCATCAACACCGGCATCTCCGCTTGCAAAGGTTCTGGCATGGTTCCTCCTCCTGCGAGTCGATAGAGTCCATAGAGTCCGTTGAGTCTTTTGAGTCTCTTTTTGACCCTATGGACTCTATAGACCCTATGGACAGACCCTATGGACTCAACAGACTATGCGCACGCGGCTATAGTGGCACGAAAACCGCGAAGGAGTCTAGCTACATGGATACATCTGAAGGGAGTGCAAAGATTACTATCGATGAATTCGCCAAGGTTGAACTGCGCGTCGCCACCATCAAGGCGGTGGAGCCACATCCGAAAGCAGACCGTTTGCTCGTCTTGAAAATTGACCTGGGAACGGAAGAACGCCAGCTTGTCGCCGGTATTCGTGCACATTACACTCCCGAGGATCTTATTGGCAAACAAATTGTCGTCGTGGCGAATCTCCAACCAGCAGTCCTGCGTGGCGTGGAGAGTCAAGGGATGCTGCTCGCCGCATCGGATGGTGAGAAAGTCATCGTGCTCAGTCCGGAGAAACCGATCGCGGCGGGGTCACAAGTCAGGTAACACACGTATTCCGCTGATCTGATCGAGAGGACAACAGAGGCGCATATGGCAGAAAAGGAACGTCTCACTGAGCAGATCAAGTTCCTGACCGAGAGGTATAAATATGCCTGAGTGGCTGGCTATTCTTCTCGGATTAGCGGTCTTTGCAATGTTCGTCTATGCAGGTTGGATTATCAGTCGAGAGTGAATCAAGTGACGAGCACAGACGATTGCGCTAGTACGGTTTAGTCATCAAGTCTTAAAGTCGCAAGTCTGAGGATCTTAAAACCGGCCTTGACCTGATGACTCTTTCCTTGTTACTGCCCAGCGAACCGACTGATATCCACCACCGCGCGTTCGTGGGTGCCGTCGCCAATCTTGGTCCCGTCTTCATTGAATGCCTCGACCGTAAAGAGCAACCGGCGCCCCTTGATCTCGTTCAGCGTCACCTTGGCTCTCACATCCTGACCGATCTGGGTAGGTGCGAGGTGTTTGACATTGACATGAAAGCCTACGGTTTGCTCGCCAGCATCCATGTGCGGCGTGAGAAACTCGACGCAGGAACCTTCCATGAGCCCGATCATGGCCGGCGTGGAAAACATCCGTGGAGCATTGGGGCCAAGATGGGTAATGCCCATGTCGGGTGTGGTGGTGATGGTCTTCTCGAAGGACATACCGGGTTTGAGTGTGTCTTTCATGGCTCCTCCATTGGTCAAGGTCGATAACGCCCGTCTTACTTTCATTTGGGGCGCACAGCGCACCCTACTGATTACTGACTACTGGCTACCGACTACTTTTTCACGGCTCGATCGCCGCCCGGGTAATTTCTTTCCTATCGGATTTATCCATCGCTTCTGCCGCACGGTCCAGCGGGAACACCGCATCGACCAGTTCGTGGTAGGGATAGGTGTCGATATGCTCTGACAAGAACTTGAGCGATTTCTGCAGATAGTGAGGGTTGTACGTGGCCACACCAATGATAGCAATCGATTTGAAGGTGACCAACGAGGGCGGCAGAGTCACGGTCAACCCACCCGAGATGTTTCCGAGTTCCAACATTCGTCCGCCGTTGCGTACAAGATGAATAGCTTCCAGGAACGCCTCAGGAATGCCCGCTACTTCCAACACCACGTCCGCCCCAAGCCCATTGGTCAACTCTTTCACTCGTCCGGCGCGCGCTTGTGGGGTCGCATACTCACGCATGTCTATGAGGTCATCCGCACCAAACGCCTTGGCCCGTTTCAGTCGCAAGTCCACACCGTCGATGGCGATGACCCGTGCACCGCGCGCTTTGGCAACTGCCATGGCATGCAGGCCTAAACCTCCAGCACCCTGGACAACCAGGTTTTCCTCGTACCGCAGGTTGCCGCGATCGAGAGCGAAGAACACTTGCGAAAGCGCGCAATTGGCCGAGGAAGCGGCGTAGTCAGGTACGTTGTCCGGCACTTTGTAAACGTGTTGTCCCGCCTCAATATAGTAA
>CAZCWX010000513.1:0-3354 GCA_964502465.1 uncultured Enterobacteriaceae bacterium
TCTCATCCACGTGCGGGGACACTGACCCACCTTGGTGCACCCTATCAACTGCACGAACCGTGGTGGAAGATACGGCGTCCTGCCCCACTCCTTGGCGAACATAACGAAGAAGTCAAGGCGAGTCGCAGACAAGCCACTGACAAGTCGCAAATAAGTTGCGGACTCGTCAAGGCAAGTCGCAAGCTCCCACTAGAAGGGGTGCGAGTTCTGGCGTTCACGTGGGCGTGGGCCGGCCCGTATGGTGCGCTGCAGTTGGCGCACTTGGGTGCAGAGGTTATTCATGTTGAGTCACACACGCGGCCTGATGGCGCACGGCTGGTGCCGATCCATCCGTCGGGCGTCACCCCAAGTCTCAACACTGTTGGTTACTTTAATCAGTGGAACCAAGGGAGCAAGAGCATAGCGCTCGACCTCAGCAAGCCCGCAGCCATCGCCATTGCCAAGCGGCTGGCGGCCACGTGTGATGTGGTCGTACAGAACTTTGCCACCGGCGTCATGGAGCGGCTTGGCCTTGGGTATGAAGAACTCCGCAAAGTGAAACCCGACCTCATTATGGCGTCGATTTCGGGCTATGGGCAGACTGGTCCCCAGCGGCAGTATATGGGCTACGGACCGGCGATGGGACCGCTCGCGGGGCTGGCCTCCCTCACCGGGTATGTTGACGGTCCCCCGCAAGAAGTTGGCATGGCATACGGCGATCCCAACGGCGGCATCAATGCCGCGATCGCGATTTGTACGGCCTTAGTGGCGCGGAAGCGCACAGGCCAGGGACAACACATCGACGTGTCGCTCTGGGAGGCGATGGCCGTGTTGATGGCCGAAGGGTGGATGGACTACGCGATGAACGGGACCCAACCTGTACGTATGGGCAATCGTGACCAGACGATGGCCCCACACAACTGCTTCCGTTGTGCCGGAGAAGACGAATGGGTGTCGATCGCGTGCGGTACTGAAGCAGAGTGGCACGCCCTCTGTCAGGTGATGGGACAGGAACAGCTGACGAGCGATGTGCGATTTCGTACAGCGAACGACCGCAAGATGAACGAAGACGAATTGGAACGCATTGTGACTGCATGGACAACAACCCAGAACAAATGGGAGGTGACGCGTGCCCTGCAAGCGGTTGGGGTTGCAGCGTATCCGACGATGAGCAGCAAAGATCTGCTGGAAGATCCGCAACTCAACGAGCGCGGCTTTTTTGTACGTTTACCGCATCCAGAGGTTGGGGTACGGGCGCACGCGGGAATGCCGTGGCTGCTGGCCCACGCTCCGAACGGGGTGCGCGCCCCAGCGCCGTTGTTAGGCCAGGACACCGAATGGGTGCTACGCGACCTGTTGGGCTATTCCGCCGCAGAGATTGCTCAACTGAAAAGCGAGCAGGTGTTGTATTGAGACTGGCAAGTGCATCACCTAGCAGATGAGAATGTTGGACTCATACTCACGGCCGATTTTCATGGTCGCATTTGCGGCCTGATTTACCGGACTTGCAAGTAGTTGATTTTATTAGCCTGAAAATGAGTCCGGTTAGTAAGGAAATACCGGACAGTGGCCAGTGCAGCAGGAAGCGCAATGAGAAAATCTCATCTCATCCGGGCGTTGTTGCTCAGGGTGGTGTAACGCCCGCAGCGAGCGAATGCGAGCCAGCGGTCTGCTCGACTGCGAAGTTAGGTTGTGTTCGCATTGCTGATGTCATCAGAGCTGAGTTTCCGATGCGCCCGAGCGAGTAGACTCCGCACGACATCGAAACTGCGCGCTGTCCAAACTCCGCCAAGGGTTAGCTTAGTTTGCCTGCTGACCGCGGCCCACCCGCCATTGCGATTGCTGTGTAGCGTACCCTGCTCAGTCTCCCGCTCCTTTCGATAAAGGGTGACGAGACGAGGGGTAAGGCGACTGAACACGCCGAGGTCTGGCGCATCAACGCCGCGGTCCGACGGGCGACCCTCGCATAACATTGAGACTCCAGGTGTCCAGCGGAAACCGGAAACAGCGCATGGCGCAGGCCAACCACTGAACGCCTGGGAGACTTCGGCCACGACCCCAGGCTCTACCAGTGCACAGGGCTTCGGGATCGCGCAAAAGAGCGCAGCGCTAACGTCGCGAGCCGGGACGCCGGGAGCAAGAACCGTGATATTACCTTTCGAATGATAGTAGGCGACGAAGCGGATCGGCAGGCCAGTGGCAAGGAATGCAGCGCGGCATTGGCGCTCGAGTTCGTACATCGAAATGGTTCCGTGACCCCACACGTTGAGGCCACAAAAGAAGCAGAGCCATAAGTCTTCTATTTGCTTCACTTAGTCCACCCCTTCAGCAACCTAACGCTCGTTTTTTATTCAGTATCTTCTCTTTGTGATATCCACTATTTTTGCTGTATAGCCCGCAAGCGGCCCGCAGTATATCCCGCCTTAGTAGGGGCTATTTCTCCGACGAAGAAACCCTTTCCTTGTGTCCGGAAAGGTAACAAAAACCGGACGCCAAGGCGCGGCGGTCGTATGGAATGAACAGTTGGGGCGGGTGAACCCTATGATCTGGCTTCCTGATACTTCGCGTACGCATCAATCAATCCGCGGATCATCCGTTGATACGGCACCCGCTCTTGCTTGGCTTGTCGCTTGAAAAAATCTAAACTGCTTTGCGTGAGTTCAAGCGTCACTTTTGCCGTGGTCTCCCGCTTCACCAGCTTGGAAGGCGGCGGCAGGAAATCCGGCACTCGCTCCCCCATCTGAAGCGGCTCATCGGTGTATTTTATTTTCTTGCTCATAGCGTTTTCTCCCTTGTCGCCAGTATCCGGCCCCAAAAATTCGAATGCGTTTGCGCCGATAGGTGAACCGCACGGTCAACACGCCTCCATCCACCATGCCGAGGCAGAAAAAGCGCGTTTCCCTTTTTTCATGCGCTAAATCCCGAATGATGACACGGCGCGGATCATCGAAAGCCTGTTGGGCCGTTTCAAAAGAAACGTGGTGCCGTTCCTGGTTGCTGAGATTTTTATTCTCATCCCAGTCGTCAAAATCCGGCGCTTTTGCCATTCAGTATACCATATTTTTATATGGGTGTATAAAATTTTTGTGAGGTTCCGTCAACGGGAAAGGTTGCAGGAGTCCGGAAAGATAAGGATTTCCGGACTCCCGAAATGAAGCTGACTTCACTGTAAGTCAAACCTCTTCAAGTCGCACTGGTCGAACCAGTGGCTTACCTTTCTGTTCAGTTATCAAGAAGACGAGATTGCCCCTCTCTGTTCAGGTCCTCCACTCCCCCGAAAATTGAGCCTTGCCACTTCCGGCGACCTACGCGATGATAACAAGGGCATGCCACCTACCTACAAATGAGATTGCTTCGTCGCCTCTGGCTCCTCGC
>CAZCWX010000514.1:0-11760 GCA_964502465.1 uncultured Enterobacteriaceae bacterium
CATTTTGGTATCTTGCCTGGGCAATGGGACTGCCAGCTCAGGCAGCATGGCTTGCACCCGCAACGCTGATCACTGTCGGGGGCTATGTGATTGGGCGCTTACTTGAAGGAATCTTCCTGTTGATCTTCAAGATGGAGATCCATAGTTGGCGACCGATCGATTCTGCCTTTCGGACGATCACTGCTCGGCGGAATCCGAATTTGCTTCTTCTCACTGCTGGGACCCTGGCAGGCCGACCCGACATTGGTTTGATCCTGGTCGCACTCTGGACAGCCTGTTCCATTGGCTTTCACTCCGTTCGATTGATGCAGGCGCTCGCCCAGCGCTGGCGGGGGCTCCCGGTAAAAACCTGGCAAGAATCAGGGACTTTCGCATGAGCGGCCCTGCCTTTCCACGGTGTATCCGCCGTTGTGGACAGGGGGTTATTGGAGCGCTCTTGGGATTGCTGCTGCTTTCAACGTCCAGCCGAGCAGAAGTGTTGCGTGGGAACCCGGCTGCACGGCTACTGCCAGGTGAATTTGCCTCCGAACATTGGGAGTTAACCGCTCGTTTTGATTCCGGCCATCTCCTCTTTGCCGAATTCATTATCACCAACGTTGGTTTTGGTGACCGCAACGCTGCGGCGACTGGCTATGTCGTGGATCCGAACGAGAAGCTCCATCGTTTTCGTAACGGACGCCGTGAGGGGAGATGGACGCTCTCGCCCGATCGGTTACGCATGCAGATCGGATCGAGTACGCTTGACTTCAGTAGTATCCCGTATCGACTCCAGGTGGACAAACGAAGCCTCCATATCGACCTGCGCTTTCGCCCAGAAAAAGGGGCGACTTGGACAGGAGAACCTGCCCCTACTGGCTATGCGCTCGATCTCCTTGACGCTGCGGCTCCCATCGAAGGTTCAATCTGGGTACAGGGAATGGAGCACCCGATCACTGTTGCCGGTGTTGTGGCAGTGACCCACAGTTGGATGAATGAACTAGGTTCCAGTTTAGTGTTGCGGCGTATCGAGTTTTTCTCTCTGCAAGAAGACTGCCCTTTGTATTCTGTTGAGGTGATCGCGCCAGACAAGACTCACACGCAGTGGCTGGTGGTGAGGCAAAAGGGAACGTTGGGACGTGAGTCTCAGGGGGTGATATTCTCGCTGGATGGGGGAATAGAGGAAACGTCTACCCGTGACTATCCAATTCCGCGGTCGCTTCGCTTTCATAATGCAGAACTTGAGGGGCAGGTGCAGTTCAGTCGCCTCGTGCTGCACTATGATCCGTTGAGTGACCTGCCTCAGCCTTTCCGCTTCTTTGTGTCGCTTCTCCTGAATTTGCGACCGCATCGTGTGTGGGCGCTCGCTCCTTTCACGGTTGCTTTCCGCCCTGAAGAAGCAGCGTTGGCACAGTGCTCCCAGTCCATCCAAGGCACGGGGGTAACTGCGGTGACCTTTCTCAACCCCATGCCAGCTACCTAGGGTGCGGTTGTCCTGCAGTTCGTGAGTCTATAGTGCGAATCGCCGTACTAAACAACCTACGTGCGAGTCAGAGCGATGCCAAGGTCTCTCGTATGCTCTCGTTCCTGAAAGAACACCCCGCTATCCCCCACGTAGAGACGGAGAATAATGAGCATGTCCGAGATGCCCTGACGATTTTGCAACGCCAGGGCATAGATGTGCTGGCTGTCAACGGAGGGGACGGCACCCTGCAGCGGGTGCTCACCGAGATTCTCGGAAATCTCACAGATGCTCCTCTTCCACTCATCGCGCCGTTACGCGGAGGACGCACGAACATGAGCGCCCTCGATATTGGCAGTCACCGGACTCCGGTTGTCGCGTTGTCTGTGCTGCTTGAAGCTGTGCAGAATGGCACGATAGCGCAGAGCATCGTCGAGCGTCCGGTGCTGCGGGTTGACCTCGGTGCTCATTGTCCCGTCCAGTATGGGATGTTCTTCGGTATTGGTGTTATGCATCGGACTATCGAACTGAAACATCGCATTCTTCCTCAACGACACTTCCAGGGATTGCTTGGCTCAGGTGCATTTGTCGGCACTTTGCTCACACGGGCGATTTTTGGTTCGATGAGAGGCCTTCTGACCCCGGACAAGGTTGAAGTCTGTCTCACCGATCAACAGGTATGGGCAGATAAGTTTCTGCTCGTCATGGCCACGACCCTTGACCGTCTTTTTTTGCGGATGCAGCCCTTCTGGGGGAAAGAGGCTGCTCCGATCCGACTTACCGCCATCGCGGCCGGTGCTCGTCGTAGCCTCTTTGGGGCTCTCAAGGTCTTATGTGGGCATCCTCCTGCCGCCAATTTACAGAAAACTGGTTATACGAGCCGAAATGTCCACCGGTTTACGCTCCGTCTCGGTTGCGGCGTGATTATAGATGGTGAGCTATTTCCTCCACAACCAGATCGGCTTGTGTCGATTGCGGCAGATCATCGCATCCGCTTCGTGCACAGTTGACAGATCGATAAGGGCGTGCCGTACCCTTACTAGAAGTAGGGGTGCAGTTGCAAGAATACCATCTATCAACCAACAAGAGGAAAAGAGGCTCCTGTGACCAGATCAATGAACGACACACACACGCCGTTAGCTCGCATCATTGAGGAAGAGCTTGCCCAGCCCGTGCCTGCTGAGGCGCTCACGCTTGCCACCACAATTCGCCAACGCCACGGCGCCGCAGTGACCGCGATCCTGTTTTACGGTTCGTGCTTGCGAACCAGGAACGTTGAGGATGGCGTGCTGGACTTCTATGTGCTCGTGGATTCATACCGCGCTGCCTATTCCTCGCTGGCGCTGAGGTGGCTGAACGCGCTGTTGCCTCCGAATGTGTTTTACCTAGAGGGACGAGGCGGGCAAAAAACGATACGGGCAAAATATGCAGTCATAGCCAATGATGATTTTGCGCGGGCTGCGACTCTGCGAAGCATACCTGCGATCATCTGGGCTCGGTTCTGCCAGCCGGTGCGGCTGGTGTACCTGCGTGATGAGCAAAGCCGCCCTGTTCTCGTCCACTCCCTGGTTGAATCGGCCATGACCATGGTTACGCGCGCGCTCGCCCTCCTGCCCGTGTCTGGCGACGTGGTGCGCTTCCAACCAGAAGCCCTCTGGCAGCAGGGATTTGTGGAGACGTACAAAACTGAGTTTCGTGCCGAAAGACTCGAGACCATTCAGCAATTGTATCGAGCTGCTCCTGACCGCTATGACCGTGTCGCGCTCGAGGCGTTGCGTGCACTTGAGCGACGGGGGCTATTACATGTCGATTCTGAAGATTTCCCTCTGTGTGTCTCCATCGCAGTGAGACAACATCGGCTTTTGCGGCGGAGTTGGAGGATGCGGCGTTCCCTCGCAAAGGCACTGTATGCAGTACGCCTGCTCAAGTCAGCAATAACGTATACGGATTGGTTCCCCTACGTGCTGTGGAAACTCGAACGACACACCAGGGTTCATATCGAGCCGAGCAAACAACAACGAAAACATCCTTTCCTGCTAGGAGGTCCTTTGATCCTCAAGCTCCTGCTGAAAGGTAATTTTCGCTGAACTCACTGAGGAATGCGGCTAGGGAGGGGCACTGGTGCCTCTACAGGCTGCTGGTGGAAAAAAGTACGGATTGTGGAAAGGATGCCCCGTTGCTGGGTACGTCGGTATGGAGCATCTAAGGGTAACTCCGTAAGCAACCGCTGGTGGAGGGGTCCGAGGCTGTGATAGGGAACCGTGGGCAGAGCATGGTGCAGCGCGTGATAACGGAGACCAACAGGTGCTGCAAGAACAGTAAGCAGCCCGCTACTCAACGTGATCGAGTCAAGCAGTTGTCCTGTCGAGTCGAGCGGCGTGCCATCAGTATTATTATACCGGTGGGCTGCGAGTGTCCGTACCTGATTGACCAACACCACCCCAGTGGCAACGAGGTACCATTGCCAGATCCAGTGGAGAGCGATGGCTTCTGCAAGCACTCCGCCAACTATAGCCCAGAACACGACCGCTGCAGCGACCTCTTGGAGCAGCCAACGAATGGCATGTCGTTCGCGTGGAGGAAGGCGGCGGTAGCTGGTGTTAATGACGAGCGACGAGCCACGTTCGATCATGAAGCGGCGCAGTGACGGGATGAGGAAAGAAAGTGGACCGCATACGCCCCAACGTAATGCAAGCAGTACCGGCACCATTGGCGCGATTCCGACAAATCTTGCAACCCATAGCCCATGCCATCGTACAATGGGGATATATTCTGGGTCATTGGGGGTCCCGAATGTGGTTTGTCGGTGATGGTCGTTATGGCAGCCCACATACATCAAGCTGGGCAGCAGGAAGGGGAGGCCAACACACAGATTCCACGCCAGTTCGAATCCAGGTAGGGTTCCACGCTTCAGGTGCGCAAGTTCATGGATAAAAATCACCGCTCGAAGCAGAGCGACTATGGCGATAATCGTTCCCCCCATATAGAGGAGGGACAGGGGAGAAGCCTGTACACTAAAGACAAAGGCAGCCCATCCGAGGCTTATCGCTATAAGAAAATCGCTCCAATAGATCCAGGGCCGCGGTTGGAAAGCATCAGCGAACCGGTGACGGAATGCTGGATCGATGACTGGGTGCAATATCCGCTGTGTTGGTTGTTCTGCAAAGAGGTTCGACATCAGGCTGGCTTCCACCTTCCCCTATAACAACCTTCCCATCCTTCGCCCAATTGAGCATAACAGAAAGATAAATAAATCTAACAAGAATTCGCTACAACAGCTACTAGAGGCAAAATATTGACAGTTCTGTCCTCTATGCCCCTTGGTAAAAGTCGAGAAGTCTGTTATCTAGCGACTTTATCGTGGTTGCGGTTGTTTGTGTACGTGTCTCATGCCATCTTGAGAGGGTTGGGGTGGAACCTGGAAGCTGGGTCTTGATCACTGGGGGGACCGGCTTTATTGGCTCGCACTTGCTCGACACGCTAGGTGCTCAAAACGTGCACGTACGGGTGTTTGTGCGGCACACGAGTGATACCGCTCGTCTTGCCGCTGTGGGTGCCGAGTGGGTAGGAGAAGGATTGCACGATTTCCATGGACTTACACGCGCAATGCAAGGGGTTAATACGGTCTTTCATTTAGCTGCGGCAACGCGAGCACGGACTGAGGCTGAGTATCATCATGTCAATGCTGACGGGACCCGTGCTCTGATTGACGCGATGCTTGCCGCGCGACCTCGACCTCGCCGTCTTGTCTATTTGAGTTCTCTAGCCGTTGCTGGTCCTTCCCGAGACGGCCTGCCAATCGGACCAAACGATGAGCCGCGCCCTATCTCTGCTTACGGTCGGAGTAAACTGGCTGGGGAACTTATATGTTTAGCCGCCTCTGGGGAGTTTGAGGTGGTGGCATTACGAGCGCCAGCCGTCTATGGACCTCGGGATCGAGATTTGTATCGCTATTTCCAACTGGCAACGTGGGGCGTGCTTCCTGTTCCTGCACGGGCTGATCGCTTCATGCAGTTCATTTATGTGGACGATCTGGCCGCAGCACTCGTCTGCGCGGCAACACTGCCCAATGCTCGTGGCGTCTATCATGTGGCGGAAAATTGCGCCTACACCTGGAGTGAGATTGTTCCGTTGGTCGCCAAAGCGATAGGCCGACCCGTCCGAGAGCTACGAGTTCCAGAGTGGCTGTTTCACGTAGCGGCGACTGTGAGTGAATGGGGGGCAGCCACTGCGAGACGTGCGACGATCTTTAATCGCGAAAAAGTTCGCGAGATCCTCGCTCCGGGATGGCTGTGCGAGACCGCAACGGCGAAACGAGACTTAGGCTTCGAGGCGCGCATTTCCTTGCCCGAAGGATTAATGAAAACAGTCGAGTGGTATCGGGAGCACGAGTGGCTGAGGTAATACCGCCGGTTCGGTGGATACGAGGGGTGGAGCCGCAACCTGCGAATATCCCACCACAAGAAAATACTGACGGTAGTTAGGAGAGGGGGATACGGGATGAATCTCGTTGACAAGTGTGTTCGCTTTACGCGAGCACGGGAGGCGCAAGCTGCAGGGTATTACCCATTTTTTGTGCCGATTGAAGCATCAAATGGAACTGAGGTCGTGGTACAAGGTGAAACCAAAATCATGATGGGGTCGAATAACTATTTAGGACTCACCCATCATCCAAAAGTGCTGGCTGCAGCGGAGGCAGCGTTAAAGCGCTATGGCAGTGGATGCACAGGCAGCCGCTTCCTGAACGGAACGTTGGACTTACACGAGCAGCTCGAAGAGCGCTTGGCCAGCTTCCTGGGAAAGGAAGCCGCGCTAGTCTTCAGCACTGGCTACCAGACCAATGTCGGAGCCGTTGCGACCCTTATTGGCAGAGGAGACTATCTTTTTCTCGACAAACTGAATCACGCCAGCGTGGTCGATGGGGCGCGCCTGGCCTACGGGACAGTCTGTCGGTATCCCCACAACGATCTGCGGACGCTGAAGCAGCAATTGGTCCACACGCCTAGCGAGGCGGGAAAGCTCATTGTTACAGATGGTGTCTTTTCCATGGAAGGCGACATTGCGGACCTGCCGGGAATTGTCGCCCTGGCTGAGTCGTACGGGGCTGATGTCATGGTAGACGATGCCCATGCACTTGGTGTGCTTGGGGAATGGGGGGCTGGCACAGCGCAGCACTTTGGTCTGGAAAAGAACGTGACTTTGATTGTCGCTACCTTCTCTAAATCCCTGGCAGCAATTGGCGGAGTGATCGCCGGACCGGAACCGGTGATCCATTATCTGAAACACCACGCACGCGCCCTCATTTTCAGTGCCAGTATGCCGCCTGCAGCGGTTGCTTCTGTATTAGCGGCTCTGGAGGTCATCGAGGAAGAACCAGAGCGGCGTCAGGTGTTGTGGAGGAACACGTACCGGATGCAGGAAGGCCTCAAGAGTCTGGGCTATGATATTGGGAAAAGCGAAACGCCGGTCATTCCCATCCTGGTTGGGAGTCTCGAAGAGATGCTGATCTTGTGGAAAACCCTCTTTGACACTGGGATTTTTACTAACCCAGTCATCCCTCCAGCAGTTCCAGAACATTCCTGTCGGTTGCGGATTTCTATGATGGCCACGCACACCGACGAGCAAATTGATTTCGTTCTGGAGACCTTTGCGCAATTTGGCCGACAACGAGCAGTGATGTAAACCGATCCGACTCCATGACCTCCGGTCGGCGAGTGTTGGGCATGTCAGCGACCATACGGGTAGTTCCTGTTGAGGGTCGCTGCGCTCTCCAGCGGTTTCTCACGCTTCCCTGGCGGATTTACCACAATGATCCTGTCTGGGTCCCCCCCTTGCTCTTCGAGCAAAAGAAACTGCTGAATCGCCGTAAACATCCGTTCCATCAACATGCCGCTGTCCAATATTTTTTGGCTTGGTCTGGGAACGAGCTTGTCGGGCGGATTGCCGCCATCGTCAATCATCAGTATGTGAACTTTCATAACGAAGCAACTGGCTTCTTCGGCTTTTTCGAGAGCATCGATGATCCACTGGTGGCGACCGAACTCCTCAAGGCGGCTGAATGGTGGGCTGCTGAACACAACATGACGCAAATCCGTGGCCCGATGAGCTTCTCTACCAATGAGGAGTGTGGCCTCTTGACCGAGGGGTTCCATTTTCCCCCGGCCATCATGATGCCTTACAATCCTGCGTACTACGCACCGCTCATCGAATCTGCAGGATATAGCAAATCCAAGGATTTGCTGGCGTACCTGTTAGACGGCAGGATTCCCCCGCCTGCTCGTCTCGTGCGTGGTGTCGTACGCCTGCAAAAAGGCCAGGATGTAGCCATTCGCCCTATCAACCTCAAACACCTGCAAAAGGAACTCGACGCTATCTATGAAATCTATCATAGTGCCTGGGAGCGAAACTGGGGCTTTACGCCCATGACAAAGGCAGAGTTCGATAGCTTCGCTGAACAGCTTCGCTGGGTAGCAAACCCGCATCTCTGTCTGATGGCCGAGGTCCAAGGTGAACCTGTCGGGTTTGCTCTAGCATTACCGGACTACAACCAGGCACTGCGATATGTGAACGGCCGTTTGTTGCCGTTCGGTATCTGCAAGCTCTTGTGGTACTACCGGAAGATCGATAGCGCCCGTGTCCTCATCCTAGGGCTGAAACCAGGTTTCCGACGCCTGGGAATCGACGCTCTGCTCTATTTACGCCTGTGGCAAGAGGCGCCAAAGGAGGGCTATCTTCTGGTCGAATGCTCATGGATTCTCGAAGACAACTGGCCCATGCGCCGGGCCCTGGAACGGATGGGTGCCAACATCACCAAGACGTACCGCATTTATGAAAAGACGCTGTGAGTCAGGCGGAATCACAGGCGTGCTCTCTCATGATATTTCACTCCCTTATTGCTTGCGTTGAGCGGGAAGTCCCGTTAAGAGTAATGAAATATCCTAACGTGTAGAAGGAGGAACGACCATGAGTGTACAAGAGATTGAAAAGGCAGCCCAAGCCTTTTGTGATGCGTTTAATCGCTTAGATATGCCAGCAGCGGCGGAAATGCTGGCCGAGGATCTGGAAGTTTTTGACCATGTGCCTTACCGCTTTGACAACAAAAAACAATTTGTTGCTTTTCTGCAAGGGGCGATGCAGGGAGTGGCTTCGTGCAATTTTGGTTTTCGCCAGCTTTCCTGTCGAGTGTTTAACGACAATACGGGTATTGCCAATGCCTATGATACGTTTACTGGTGTGACGAAGGAGGGCAAAGTGCAGACCCTCCACGGACGCACGACGCTTGTTTTCGTCAAGCAAGGTGGACAGTGGAAGATCGTGAGCGCGCACTTCTCGCCGCTCCCACAGGCCCATTAGCCGAGCCGCAGAAGACACGGTGGGTGGAGCCTGCGGACGGACCGCCCACCACCAGGATAAAAGTTTCATGCAGAAAAAAAGAGGGCACGTCTATGGCTTTTCTGTCGATGGACGATCCTGAGTTTTGAACACACTATCCTGAGGATCTGGAGCACATCAATAAGGATCTAGCGGCTTGAGTGTATGCACGGCGGAATCAAGGAGCTGCGAGATGAGATGACCCTGCTATCGTCTGCAACAACACTTCTACCGGATGGCGTGGCAGGAATCCGCTGAATCGCTTGACTTGACTGCGGCAGGAGTGTCCAGTCGCGAGCACTGTTTTCTCGGCATTGACCTGTGGCAGGTGGCGTTGCCAACTCATCTCGTAAATACCTTTTGACTCTGTGTAGTGCACGGTCTCATGACCATACATGCCACACATGCCGCAACACCCGATAGACGCAATTGCAAGGGGGAGACCAAAGGCGGCGAACACCTCGCGCCACTGCGCCTGCGAGGCCGGCTCCAGGGTTTTTTCTGTACAATGTCCCAGTAAAATATAACTCTCTGTTTCAGCGGGCACAGGCGGGGTATAGGTTTGTTGCGTGAGGACCTGTTGGATATACGAAGTGTGTTGTGATAACCATTCCTGCAGGAGGTAGACACGGAATCCCAAAGAGGGCTGACCGGACGCCTGTACGTACTCGTCACGGTACGTAAGAGTGACAGCCGGATCGAGGCCGATGAGCGGTATGCCGAGGTTCGCAGCATTGTGGAGATAGGCAAGGTTGGCTCTGGCCAGGGCCGTGAACTCACGCAAAAATCCCTTGACATGCAAACCCTTGCCATTCGGATGGAAGGGGAGCACATACACCGTATACCCCAATTTGAGTAAGAGATCATAGGTGGCGAGGACGACGTGCGATTCGTAGAAGGAGGTGAACGCGTCCTGGAGCAGCAATATGCTGTGGCGTTTCTGCTGCTCGCTTAAGCTGGCGATGCGGTTGGCATCAAAAGGTGGAGCCTGGCGTTTTCGGAGACCACGGCGAACCGTCTGCACACTTAAGAGTGGACTATCGACGATACCGACGAACTGAGCGAGGAATGTGTTGAAGGTGCGGCTGCGAAACAAGCGGTTCACAACGCGCGGCGCATAGGACAGCCAGACTAGAGTCGGTTCGAGATGGCGGAGGAAGTGATCCTTCAGCGGACGCAGATAGCGGCGGTGATACAGCGCGAGGAAGTCCGCCTTGAACACTGGCACATCGACTTTGAGGGGACACTGAGTTGCACAGGCCTTGCAGGACAAACACCCGTCCATGGCCGCGTAGACTTCATGCGAAAAATCATAGCCCTCCCTCACCTGTTTCAGAGAGTTCAACAGGCGGATGAGAAGGCCGATTATAAGAGTGGGTTTTCGGTGTACGCTGGCTGCACCAGGATCAAATCCCGCCACTGACAATTGGCGCAGCCATTCGCGCATGACACCGGCACGCCCTTTAGGTGAGTGGATACGGTCGCGCGTCACTTTAGACGACGGACACATCACATAATCGGGATCGTAATGGAAACAGGCGCCGTTGCCATTGCAGGTGACGGCGGTCTCATATTTCTGCAAGGCACTGGTAGTGATCTGCCGGTCGAAGAACCCTCGCTTGATCCCGTCAATATTGACGAGTTTGTCGTTGCGTGAAATTGGGGTCGCCAGCTTCCCCGGGTTCAATTGGTTGTAGGGATCAAACACTTCCTTGATGCGCCGCAGTTCAGTATACAGGGTCTCACCAAAAAAGTGTGGGCTATATTCGCTGCGATAGCCCTTGCCGTGCTCGGCCCAGAGTACGCCGCCATATTTTTTGACGAGTGTGACAACCTGATCTGAAATGGTACGCAGCAACACTTCGTCCTGCAAGTCGCGCAGGTTGAGTGCGGGACGGACGTGGAGACAACCAACATCGACGTGGCCAAACATGCCATACTGCAACCCGGCGTCGTCCAGCAGCGCGCGAAACTCCCGGATATAGGTGGCTAAATATTCAGGAGGGACAGCAGTATCCTCGACGAAAGGGATGGGGCGGCGGTCTCCTCTTGCATTTCCCAGCAGGCCGACACCACTCTTACGTAGTTCCCACAGGGCTGCCGCCTCAGACGCATTCTGGGCGACGTAATAACCAATGGCTTTCCCAGGTTGCCCACGTTGGGCCTCGATCGTTGCGATCAGTTTCTGGGTTTTGCTTTCTACCTCTTGCCGATCGTCAGATTCGAACTCGACCAGGTTGATCGTGCGAGTGGGGGTGCTCCCTTCATCTTGCAAAAATTTCCCGACTGCGTACCAAATAATATCTTCTCGGGCCAGCGCAAGGATCGTCTCATCGATGGTCTCGACCGCAGCAGGATCAGCTTCGAGCAATTCTTGCGCAGCGGTCAAGGCGTCGTCAAAAGCGGCATACTTCACCGCAACCGACTGTTTGTAGGCAGGGATTTTCGTCAACTTCAGCTTGGCTTCGACCACAAACCCTAATGTTCCTTCAGACCCTGCAAGGACAGGGTTGAGGTTGAAGGTGCGACGTTCTGCATCATAGACATGGGCGAGATTATACCCGGTTAAGAAACGTTTCAGTTTAGGAAATTGCACGGAGATCAAGTCTTGGTGGGTGCTGACAGTCTGATCGACACAGCGGTGGATCTCCCCGATTCGATCGTTCCGTTCTTTAACAACGGCTAGTTCTTCCAGATTGAGCGCTTGTGATTCCCAACAGGTGCCATCGAGGAGGACAATTTGCAATGACACAATGTGGTTACTGGTCTTGCCATAAATGCGCGACCCCTTGCCACAGGCGTCAGTGTTGACCATACCTCCCAGGGTAGCGCGGCTGCTCGGTGCTACGGTGGGCGCAAAGAACATCCCCTGAGGTTTAAGGTATGCGTTCAACTGATCCAGTATCACCCCAGGCTCCACACGCACCCACCTCTGTTCCAGATTGAGTTCT
>CAZCWX010000515.1:0-15287 GCA_964502465.1 uncultured Enterobacteriaceae bacterium
CCCATCTCTGCCGGACACCAGCCCTCGACCTGTACTCGTACAAAACCATGAGGGACTCGATACGCTTCGGGAATCAGCAGAGAACAAACAGACCAGGGCTCAGCCCGCTGCACCGCCAGCTCGCCTAAAAAGTGCTCAAAAACCCGTACAGCTACTCGCAGAGGGGGTGCCTCCGCTGCAGGATAGTCAGTCCCCAACTCTAAATGAAGGGATTCACCGCGCAGATCAACCAGGAAAGCAAAAGTCGGACTGGTCCAGCAGAAGGCAGTCTCTCCCTGTCCCTCTACCGGATACCAACCCGAGAAGAGCCATGGCTTGCCACCACTTGCCATAGTCAGATCGCGCGGAAACGTATGGCCAAACACTTGCGCAAGCGCGCGGCCCCAGTCTTCCGGTCTGTATGGCCTGTCTACTCGACGGTGTTCGACCTGCGGTTGCAAGAACGCCGTCCCAATGAATTTCCCTGCCAGCGGAGGTAAGATCTTAAACACGAGAAGGCGATCGATCCAGTCAAAGCTGTCATGGATGTGGACGTCAAAGGTATGGACGGCGACTGTGAGCGTATACTCGCCCGGCCCCAGGTTTAACGCGAGCTGAAAGCTCACCTCCAGCACTTCTCCTGGCCGGTAATGCCCGGTCACCATCTGCTGGTGATAGGTATTGGTCCCATACACATCATTTCCCAACCGGTCGCGGATGAGAATGCCAATGGTAGGCTCAGGAACATCGTCTACACACAGGGCGCGAACAGTCAGAGTCGCCTCCTCCCCAGCAATGAAGCTGCGACACTCCTCTCCTCGGGCATCACATAAGCGCACCTGCTCAACAATGGCCAGAAAGGTCCCTGAGCGGCGCGCTGCGGTCGTCGCTTCCGCCGCCTGCTCGCTTTCAAGAGACAGAAGCTCCCGGCTGCCGGCTTCCCGAGCGATCAGCGTATTATAGCCTTCCAGCACCTCGTCCGGTCGGCCTCGCTCGATGAGTCGCCCATGATGGAGTAGGAGCGCTTCACTGCACAGGGTTTTGACCGCTCCAGGATCGTGCGAGACAAACAGTAGCGTCACCCCATCTTCACGGAACTGGCGAATTCGTCGGATACACTTCTGCTGAAAATACGCGTCCCCGACGGCTAACGCTTCATCAATGACAAGAATGTGAGGATCAATATTCGCCATGACAGCGAAGGCTAAGCGGACATACATGCCGGAAGAGTACGTCCGTAGCGGGCGATCAACGAACTCGCCGAGTTCTGAAAACGCAATGATTGCGTTCATGCGCTCGTGAATCTCGTCGTCACCGAGACCAAGAAAGCGGGCATTAAAGACCACGTTTTGCCGCCCGGTAAAATCCGGATGGAACCCGGTGCCGAGTTCTAAAAGCGATGCAATGCGGCCAGAGAGTTCGACTCGGCCAGCAGTCGGGTAGAGTGTCCCACAGATAATCTTCAGTAACGTCGATTTCCCTGCGCCGTTGGCACCAATAATCCCTAACGCGCCGCCCCTCGTGACCTGGAAGCTCATGTCGTCCAGTGCGGTAAAAACCTGACTCCGCCGTAGGCAACCACCGCTCATCCACTCTACGAGACGATCCCACGGGTGACGATAAAAACGAAACTCCTTCCGCAGCCCGCTCACCCGCAGGACAATCTCTCCAGCTTCGCTCTGCGTCTGCAGTTGACCGCTGATCGCTGATCGCTGACCGCTCTTCATTCTACAACTCGTCCGGGATACGCCGGCGCAACGAACGGAAACAGAGGAGTCCCAATATGAGCGTCGCAAGAGATACGTATAGCAAGAAGAGACTTTCCTCTAGCGTAGGCAATTGGCCATGCAAGATGAGCGCATGATGGACAGTCACAAAGTGATACAGGATATTGTACCGGAGCCATTCGGCCGCAGCGGGCGGCACAACATCGACCACGTACACAATGGGGGTGAGCCAAAACCAAATTTGTAGCAATACAGAGGTCAACTGTGCTGTGTCACGAAAGAACACGTTCAGGACCGAGGTCAAGAAGCCAATCCCCATGGCAAACATCAACTGCAGCACCAGCACCCCTCCCCACACGAGCAACGGGAGCGCCGGAGGGAGCGCAGCAATCAGCCAAAGAAACACCAGCAACACCGCAATCATAATCGTCAGGTTGACCGCCCCAGCGGCGACGACATAGGTATGGAGCAGCACTTTGGGAAAAGCGATTTTCTTCACCAGGTTGGCATTGTCCCAAAAGACATTGGTACACCGGCTAATGACTTCCGCAAACACAGTCCAGGGCAACAAGCCAGCACACAAATAGATACTATACGCATACGGCGAGGTATTGCCTGCTAGTCGTGCTCCCATCACCTGCGAGAAAACCAGCGTGTAGATGCCGATTTGTACTAACGGATGGACCACGTTCCAGAATAATCCCAGGAGTGACCCGACATACCGTCCTCTGAGGTCGTTGCCCACCATCTGCCACAGCAGGTCACGATGGCGGAGAAAGTTCTGGATGGCATGCCTCCCTTCTGCAAGAGAGGCAGCCAGTCGGTGGTGCCATGAAGACACAGACGGGACCGTCAGTTCCATATCTGACTTGAGCATCTATCGCTCCACTGGCTGACTGACAAGGGCAGGGGGAGGTTCAGCACAGCCATCGCCAAACTCTGCGCCCGGCGCTCGCGCTCCTGTCCCAGCTAAGGACCTGGGCAAGGATCACTTGGTCAATTCTTGTGGTGCGGGCCTCTGGCCTGCCCTGCACAATGCCGGCGGGACGCCTGCACCACAATATGAGAACGATCAATTTATTTCCGCTCGGCTCCTAACGCCTTAATGACTGACGATATCGTGCCACAGCCTCTTTTGGATCACCGTCGAACTGCACGGTCCCGTCGTTCAGCCAGAGCGCCCGTGTACACACCTGCTCGACAAAACTGAGATTATGAGTCACCACAATCACCGCTTTCGCCTGGGCGATGAGATCCCGCATTTTCGTACTGGCTTTCTGCGAAAATGCCAGGTCGCCCACACTGAGCGCGTCATCGATAATCAGCACATCCGGGCTAACCATGGCGGCAATGCTAAACCCCAGCCGCGCCCGCATCCCGCTCGAATAATTCTTCACTAGCTCATCCATAAATCTGCCTAAGCCGGAGAACTCCACAATGTCGGGGTACAACGCCTGCAGACTCTTTCTGGGAAAGCCTAACATCATCCCGTTCAAATAGACGTTGTCCCGCCCCGTCAGTTGACCGTGGAAACCTGTGCCAAAAGCCAGGAATGCCGTCACGCTGCCTTTGATACTGACGTCGCCTCGATCCGCCCGCAGAATACCTGCCAACGCCCGACACAATGTCGTCTTCCCCGCTCCATTCGGACCGATGATTCCCACGATGTCGCCGCCATAGACGGTAAAATTCACATCGCGCAGTGCCCAAAACCTCGCGTGTTGTCTGCCCAAAAATGGCGAAAAAAAATGGAGTTTCCCGTGGTTCCCCGGCCGCCTTCCGGGTAGCGAGAACCGCACCCCCAGAGAGTGGACCTCGACCACTGGAGCGCCACGGTGTGGCAGGTCCATCTTATTTTCCACGGTAGTGATGGTCACCGTTCGTTTTGTGCGGCTGGACTCCGGTAGGGACTGGCCATACGCACCCACGACATCACGCGGAAGTCCCTCTGCCCTCACCGTCCCCTGCTCTAACCAGAGGGCACGGGTGCAATACTTCTCGATAAAAGCCATCTGGTGTGTCACGACGATGACCATCTTGGCCTTGCTCACTAATTCTTGCATCTTGCGGCCAGCTTTTTCACTAAACTCGAGATCGCCGGTACTCAACGCCTCATCAATGAGGAGAATTTCTGGTTCGATCAGCGCCGCAATACTAAACCCCAGGCGGGCACGCATCCCACTGGAGTAGTGTTTGAGCGGTTGATCGAGTGAGCGCGCAAGCCCGGAGAATGCCACAACTTCCGGGAGCAGTTCTTCGAGTTGCTTCCGCGATAATCCCAGCATCATGCCATTCAGCAAGATATTGTCTCGTCCTGACAACTCTCCCTTAAAGCCAGTCCCTAACGACAAGAGAGCAGACACTTTTCCTGCGACACGCAAGGTACCAGTGTCAGGACGCAACAGACCCGCCAGGACGCGACACAGCGTCGTCTTCCCCGCCCCATTCCCACCGATGATACCAACCATGTCGCCAGCGTAGCCCACGAGGCTCACGTCCCGCAGTGCCCAGAAGGTCTCTTTTTTCTCCTTTCTCAGGACCACCTGATACGTGAGCGATTGCAAGTCTTCCCCTTTCGCGCCCAAGGAATACTTCACCCCTACACCAGTCGCCTCAAGCATGATCCGCTCTTGAGGTCGTGCAGCAGCTGTCGGTTGCAGCAAGGGCGCGGTGCGAAACAGACGCATACCACTTAGAGGACTTTGATGATCTCGTGCTCGAAACGGCTGTAGTAGTACACCGTGCCAGTCACCAAGACGACCGAGAGGAACCCAATGCCCAAGAGCGTGAGATAGTCTGGACTGTGGTGATACAGGAAGACCCCACGATAACTGGCGACAAAATGCGCCATGGGATTCCAGGCGATGAGCCACCGGATTCTTTCTGGCATCATCTCCACCGACCAGATGATTGGCGAGCTAAAGAACCACAGGGTCAGCACATGGCTAATGAGATTACCGATATCCCGGATGAAGACACACAGGTAGGCAACCATCGCCGCCAGCGCTGTCAGAAACAGGAGCTGCATGAGAATGATATAGGGAAGCCACAGCACGGTCATCCCGGGAAGGACATGAAAGAAGATGAGGCACAATACAATAATGACCAGCCCGAAAGCAAAGTGAACCAATTGCGTCAGGGTCGCACTGAGAGGGAAAAGCAGCTTCGGCATGTATACCTGCGTAATGACACCAGCCTGGCCGATAATCGAGCCACACGCGGTTGTGACCGTAGAGGTCACCCAGCGCCAGACGATCAAACCGATAATCAGGAAAAGGCCATAGTCGCCTCCCCCATGACGAAAAATTTTCACGACCACAAAATAGTAGATAGCAACCCCCAGGAGCGGGTCTAACAGCCACCAGAAATACCCGAGAACACTGTTCCGATGTTGCGCTTTCAAACCGGACGTCACCAGATACACTAATAAGTCTTTTCTTCTCAACAGCTCGCGACAATACTTGCTCATCGTTCCCAACCACATCAAGAGTCCCAGAAAGCCGCTTGATGGTACCGTCCATCCTTGGCCTTTGACAAGGCCCAACCATGCACATCTCGTCCGATCGGTGGAGTATCGGAGGGACTCATGAACTCCTCAGTCTTAGACAGAATGAAAAAGGCATGCTAAGGCATGCTATAGAGAGTCGCGCATTTCGCGAGACCCTGATTGGGAGAAGCAGGGTATTGTCAAGGATACTTGGCTCGTTGGACAGCGGCAGTGAAGCAGGCGCAGCAGGCGACTGCGGGGGTGGGACAAGGGAGCCATTCGCTCTGTTGACACTCTCGGCACAGTAATGAACAAGCGGATCCGAGTGCTTCAGATCATCGCCCGGCTGAATATTGGTGGTTCAACATCTATCGTCAGCCTCCTCGTAACCAGGCTTCCTCAGACCCGCTACGATGTGCGTCTCGCCTCTGGCAAAGGACAGCCCCAGGAGGGAAACTACTTTGAGTTGTCTGGCCAGTCTCTCTCTGGACTAACCGTGATCCCTGAACTCGGTCGAGAGATTCACGGGTGGGCCGATTGCCGGTCATTCCTGCGCCTCTTTCATCTTATACGGGACTTCCGCCCCCATATTGTGCATACTCATACCGCAAAAGCTGGAGCCCTCGGCCGGCTCGCTGCGAGGTGCGCACGGGTCCCCGTTGTGCTCCATACGTACTATGGTCACACCTTGCATAGTTATTTCTCTCCCGTGAAAACTCAGCTGTTCATCGCGATCGAACGCTGGTTAGGACGGTTGGCTGACCGACTTATTACAGACAGTGAGAACACCCGCAGTGAACTACTCGCTCTGGGGATAGGGACTCCAGAACAGTTTCTGGTCATTCCTCCAGGACTCGATTTAGATGTCTTTCACATGAGTGAGCGTTACCGTGGTCAACTCCGGGCCGAACTGGGCGTGCCGGCAACCATCCCACTCGTGGGAATGATAGCCAGACTCGTACCCATCAAACGGCACGAATGGTTTCTGGCAGCTGCAGCCCACATCAATCAACACTATCCAGCATGCCAGTTCGTTCTGGTCGGAGACGGGGAACGCCGTCGAGAACTCGAGTGCATAGTCCAGCAATCCGGTCTGACTGGACGAGTGCACTTTTTAGGATGGCGACGCGAGCTCGATAAAATCTATGCCGACCTTGACGTGGTTGCCTTGACGTCAGCCAACGAGAGTTCCCCCGTGTCGCTTATCGAAGCGATGGCTGCTGGCAAACCAGTGGTTGCGACGCACGTTGGTGGCGTCCCTAACCTTATAAAAAATGGGGTCGCCGGGATTCTCGTTCCACCAGCAAATCCCGTTGCGCTGGCGAAGAGCATCATCTCTCTCCTGGCCGATCCCCAACGCCGCTCCCAGATGGGCCAGGCTGGACAAAAACACGTTTTGCCCGCCTTCAATGCACAACGGCTCGTGAACGATATCGATCAGCTGTATAGGCAATTGCTGGTCGAGAAGTGTAAAAAATGAGCGCCAAGATCGGGGCTTTGCTTCAGATCAACGTCATAGACCTGGCAGCTGCGCTCGAGGTGTTTTGCTCCCGAAAGTGGGAGAGCATGCCTTTCAGAGAGACACGTTTATGAAAAGAGCGTTAGTCACTGGAGCCGGTGGCTTTTGCGGGCAGCATCTCACGCGCTATCTTGAGGAGCAAGGCATAGCGGTTCACACGCTGAGCCGGGCTGCTGTTTCCTGTACTCGCTACCAGGTCATTGATCCCGGTGATGTGTCGGTGCTTTCGGCAGTTATGCGCGACGTCCGGCCTGACTATGTCTTTCATCTCGCTGGTGTTGCCGTGGCTGAAGACCCATCGGTCTTTTACCGCGTGAATACCCTGTATGCTGCCAGTTTGTTACAGGCACTCGCACAAACAGGCTACGACACCTGTCCAGTGCTCCTCGTAGGCACAGCTGCGGAATATGGCATGATAACGGAAACGCAGCTACCAATCGCGGAAAACTGCCCTCCGCACCCGTATAACGACTATGGGATTAGCAAGCTTGCTCAGACCCTGCTGGGTCTCGCTGTCGCGCGATGCAATCGGCCCATAGTGATAGTGCGACCCTTCAACATTCTCGGACCCGGCATGCCAGGATATTTGGTGGCACAGAGTTTTGCTTCACAAATGGCGCGGATTCTCGATGGCACGGCTCCGCCGGTCATTCACGTGGGGAACCTGCAGAGTTCACGGGATTTTATTGACGTGGCAGATGTTGTCGAGATCTATTGGCGACTCGTGCAAGCCCCTCAGGCGTATGGGGAGATTGTCAATGTCTGCTCGGGACGTCCAATAGTGATCGGTGACATGCTGACGCAGATGGTGAAGGTGGCGGGAATTTCTGTTGAGATCCGCCCTGAGCCAACGCGGTTTAAATCGCTTGACATACCAGTTCACTATGGTAGCCCGGACAAGCTGCAACGGATGCTCGGCACAGTGCCGAGCACGACACTCGAAGTATCACTCCGGCGTCTTCTCGCATCGACAACTCGCAACCCATTTTCCCCGGCTCCTCACAAGACGTGAAAGTATGCTATCTTTATTTTTAGTCTTTAGGGGAAGCACGCCCAAGCACTGGACTGTGCAAGATGCCCCTCCCGATCAATTCAGTGAAAGGTACCGGCCTCGCGCTTTTCTGACAGGAGTAGGGTTTCCTTATACATGCGGTCCTGGCTGTTAGACGATTGATCGGCGAGGGCGATAATAGCAGAAGCCAAAATCTCGCTCTTGTCGGGTGATTGTAGGAGTATCTTTACCTCAACCAACAGGTCTTCTGGCGAATGGATCACGGGAAGAGATTTGATTCTGAGGATCTTCGCGTGTTCTGTCCTTACTACTTCCGCTCCGGGATGCCACAGTTCTTCGTGCAGCTTCTCACCTGGCCGAAGACCAATAAATTGAATAGGGACTTCGGTGTGAGGTTCTTTTCCTGCCAGACGAATCATCTCTTCGGCTAGATCCAAGATCTTGACAGGTTCTCCCATATCCAAAAGAAAGATTTCCCCCCCCTGCCCTATTGTCACAGCCTGGAGAAGCAGGCGAGTCGCTTCTGGAATAGTCATAAAGAAGCGGGTGGCCTCAGGATGGGTGACCGTAAGAGAAGTCCCTGCAGCAAGCTGGCGCTCAAAGAGTGGAATCACCGAGCCTGAACTACCGATCACATTGCCAAACCGCACGATGAGAAACGTGGTAGGGCTACAACCACCAAACCCCAGACAGATATCTTCGGCAAGTTTTTTGGTGGCTCCCATAACCCCAGTAGGGCGGACCGCTTTGTCAGTGGAAACCAACACAAAGCGTTCCACCCCGGCCCGTAGCGCCTCTTCTCCTATGATAAAGGTCCCAAACACATTGGTCAGAAGAGCGGCTCGAGGATTTTGCTCCATCAGATGTACGTGCTTATAGGCCGCGGTGTGGAAAATCACCTGTGGGCGTTCTTCTCGTAATATCTCGGCAATCAGAGCCTGATCAGCCACCGACCCGATCACGCACCGATAGGGGACCTGTGTCAACTGTGCCCATTGCTCATGTTGCAAGAGGTAGAGCTGCAATTCGCTTTGGTCCAACAGCGTAAGACGGCTCACGCCAAACCCCACAAGCTGGCGGCAAAGCTCCGAGCCAATGGACCCTGCCGCTCCAGTCACCAAAACGCGCTTCCCTTGCAGCCAGTTGGCGATACCCACGGCATCGACGGACACAGGCTCCCGGCCCAGCAGGTCTTCAAGTCTCACCTGGCGGAGTTGGTGCCAGATTACCCTGCCGCGCACAATATCTCCCAACGAAGGAAGGGTACGAAATTCGGCGCCGGACCTCTCACAAATGTTGACGATCCGGCGCATCTGAGCTGAGGTAGCAGAAGGAATAGCGATGTATACGTGGCGGGTACCCAACCCCGTCATCAGCTGGGGTAAAGACTCCAGTGGCCCGTATACCGGAACCCCGAGAACTTCCCGGTTCTGTTTGGCCGGATCGTCGTCCACAAAGGCAACGACCTGCTCCCCGACCCTATGGTTTTGCGTGAGTTCCTTTACCAACACGCTCCCTGCCGCACCAGCTCCAATCACAATAACCGGCTTCGTCAGCCGATGTGCACCTTCACTCTCTCTCCCCCTCCCGATCTCCCAGAGCATGCGAGAAGCAATTCTGGCTCCTGCCACCAGAAAAAGATAAATCCCCCACTCAAGAATAAAGACCGATCGCGGCATTCCCTCGAGACGGGTGATAAAGGCCACGACAAAGACCGCAATCACAGTTCCAGCCGTCGAGACCATGATCAGGCGCCGCAGTTCCACCATTCCCGTATACCGCCAGACCATACGTTGCAGATGGGAGACGTACAGGAGCAGAAAGCGCACCGGCACCAGCACCAGAAAGCAGGTAAGGAACTGTTCCTTATGTTGGGTAAGAAAGTCAGCAGTCAGATGAAAGCGCAGCCCATAGGCCAGTGGCAACGCCGCGAGGATGCCTACCAGATCGATGCCCCACACCACTACCCGGCGCAAAAAAGGACCAGCGACCAGCGACCAGCGACGGGAGACGGTCTCGCCAAGCGGTGGTGCCTGGTTGGCTGTTTCGAGTCTGCAGTCCTTGCTCTTCGGTCTGCGACGTTTAGTAGCCTTTACCGGAAAAGTCCCAAACCCCCAGCGCCTGGTGTTGATCCTGCCCTTCAGCCCTTTGATCAGGCCAACAACCGATCCTCCCATCTCCTACCTCCATTTTTCTGTCTTCTGCTATCCAGCTCGGTCTTTGCTCTCCACCTCGCCTTGAGGACAGTCATCCCATCAGGTCAGTTCGTTCGAGAAACGCTCGTTTCGGTCTGCCGGCGCATCACGGCACTCAGTTGATCGACTTGGCCGGACAGTTGCCGCCCGCTCGACGTCTACGGGGAGACGCTGCTCCTGATGCACAGCAGCAAACCAGAGCACCAGGCAAAGTATAGGGAGAAGCAGTGCCACCATAAGCGGGCTCCCAGGAAGGCCGAGAAAATAGGCCAGCGCAAGGGCAGTGCCAGCCAGGGCCAAGCACATGTACCTCACAGTGACAGAGCAATGCGAAGCGCCAGCGATAACCAACCGCTGGTAGAGATGGGAGCGGTGGGCGGAGAAAACATCCTCACCACGAAGTAAGCGGCACAGGAAGGTAAAAAACGTATCAAAAACAAAAGGCCAGACCAAGAGCACTCCAGCCAGTGCCAAACGAGGATCGTGTTGGGCGGCAACAATGGGGAGAACAGAAAAGCTGTAACCTAAAAAAGCACTGCCTACGTCACCCATAAAAATACGGGCAGGGGGCCAGTTATGACCGAGAAAGCCCAGGCTACTAGCAGCCAGTAGCAGGCCGAAAACACCCACGAGTGGTTGCCCACTCAACCAACCTAACACGGCCCAACTGAATCCGGCTATCACAGCCTGTCCCCCAGCAATACCGTCAATGCCGTCCATAAAGTTGTACGCATTGGTCAGACCCACTATCCAGAAGAAAGTGACTGGCAGGCCTAGCCAACCCAGGTGCAACTGGCCCAGTAAGGGGAGGTCCAACATGTGCCAGGGCCCAAAGCTCCACAGAGCTAGAATAGCGCTCAGACTATGGGTAGCGAAGCGTACCCACTTGGGGAGAGAGTATAAGTCATCCAACCAACTGACTAGCGCGATCAGGGTAGCACCAGTCGTGTAGGCCACCAGGGACGACCAGGATGCTATTGAAGTGAACGCACCGTAGAGGAGGCCCCCAACCAGGGTGACAATAACGATGGCCAGTCCGCCGCCACGAGGAACAGGCCGCGTATGAGAGCTGCGCTCATTGGGGATGTCCAGAATCTGGTGTTGCTCAGCCCAATGGCGTACACGAGCGACTCCCCAATAAGAAAGCGCCAGTGCAACAAGGCTCAGTCCTGCTGTTTGGAGCATTTTTTCTCTCTCCTCCCCTCTGGAGTAACGGGCACCTCGCGCTAAAAGCAGGTCAGACAAAATAACACTATGCTGGTCACAGCTCCCCGTTTCGCCGCATTTCCTGAATCGTTTCTCGCCAGCCTGCTTGCAGATCAAACTGGGGGGTAAACCCTAATTCAGTGTGTATCCGCTGGCTATCCACAGGCAAATCCTCGATATACTTCTCTATCGTCGCCCGTCCGATGGGTGACTGGTACCCCACAAGCCGCACGGTATCTTCCAGCAGCCCCACCGCCCAACGTACTGGACGGACTGGCAGAGCAAAGCGCGGCGGCTGACGGCCCAGGGTTCCACAAATTGTGGTGATAATATCATTCAACGAGTAACACTGACCATCACAGACGTTGTACACTCGACCGGCTGCAGTCGGATGTTGAGCGGCGAGTACGACTGCCCGTGCCACGTCTCGGTCGTAAATCAAGGGGCGATGGTTATATCCTCCACCAATAGGGATAAAACGGCTTTGGGCAAGGGCTTGCACCAGTCGCCGATAGTTCCCCTTCATGCGCGCGCCATACACTGGCCCGAGACGCAGAATAGTGCCGAGGGGTTGGCCGTTCGACCGTCTGGCTTGCAGCACAATGTGTTCTGCCGCCAGTTTGGTCTGACCATATAGGGTGTCCGGCTGAGGTGGCGTGTCTTCAGTCACTACCCGGCCATTGGCACCTCCGTAAACGGTGATGGTGCTGAAAAATACCAGGCGTTTGACTCCCTCCTGCAGAGCTGCCTGAACAACAGTAGCGGTGCCGCCCACGTTGACCTGTTGATAGCGTTCACGCAGATCGGGGGGTAGGTCAACGAGGTGCAGCAGGGCAGCCAAGTGCATAACCACGTCAACCCCTTGCATCGCCGATTGGACTGTTCGTAAATTGGTAATATCACCGCTGCACACTTCGACATCGCCGGGCAAGAGACCGGCCTGTGGAGCACCGCGGGATAAGCTCCGTACACGGTTTCCCGCGGCAGATAAGGTTTGCACCAGGCGAGGCCCAACAGCACCGGTGGCCCCTGTTAGCAGATAGGTTACCATTCCCACCTTAACCTCCACCCGGCCGCGCCACACGCTGGAGGAGGGCTTCGTACTGAGGAATAACCTTGTGTGTGGAAAAATGCGGCACCAGATAATCCCGGCCTCGTTGCCCCATGGCCGCACGCTCATACAATGGCATATCATGGAGCGAGCGAATTGCCCTGGCCATCTCGGCAGGATCCTCAGGAGGAATGACGAGGCCCGCCCCTGCCTCTCTGATCAAGTGAGCCGCCGCTCCCTCCATCGCCATCAGAATCGGTCGACCAGCAGCTAAATACGCAACTGTCTTGGTTGGGATCACGTAATGGGACAGCTCCGCCTTTTTCAGATGGACCAGCAGCACATCGGCTGCGGCCAGGAAAGCCGCGATCTTTTCCTGTGGCTGGCGTTCAATGAACTGGATGCGGTGCGCAAGCCCCTGCGCATTCACCAGGGCTTGCAGTCTCCTCTTATCAGCCCCATCCCCAACCAGAGCGATTAAAACGTCGCTATCGCTGCTCTGCAACTGGGCAGCCGCTGCGATGAGTGTCTCGAGTCCCTGCACGAGGCCAAAATTGCCGGCAAACAGCGCGACAAAACGGCCATTCCAGCCATAGTGCTCCCGTACTGTCCGTCGAGCGTGTTCGCCCGTCTGTAGAAACAGACTGTCGTCCACCCAGGGAGGCATGACCGATACCTTCTCGGGAAGAACACCTTTATGCATTACGTTGTCCCGAGCGGCATCGGTGACAACGAAAATGTGAGCGGCCTGACGATACACAAAACGCTCTATCCAGGACAGCAGCCGCACCAGCCAGCCCTCCGTGAGCACACCGGAGACTACGATACTCTCCGGCCAGATATCCTGGACATCATACACAAAGGGGACCCGGCGCAACCGCGCAATCACCCAGGCCGCTAGACCAATAGTCAAAGGTGGATGCCAGACGTAGATCACATCGCAGGCTGGTACGAAGCAGCTGCCCAGCACGGCCGTAACCATAAACGAACCGTAGTTCAGGATGCGACCGATGACCCGCTTCCCGTGATAGGGAAACACCCAGGTACGGGTGACAGGGATACCATCAAGCTCTTCACGTCTTCCCAAACCGAGACGAAACCCCGGATACAACCTCCCCGTCGGGTAGTTCGGATAACCGGTCAAGACCGCAACAGTATGCCCCCGACGCGTCAGTTCACGTGCCAGTTCCGCAGGCTTATGAATCGGCTCAGGGGCATAGTAATGAGAGAGGACGAGCACACGCATAGCCGGTTCTCTCACTGGGCAGAGGGGTTATACACGTCTCCAGTGCGGAGGGTGATACCCGAGCACAATCTTCACTACCGCAGTCGACACGTGTGCTACCGTATACTCAGAGGGGGGGACCCAGTCTGCCGGCATAGCCAGGGCCATCTCCGTAGCCAGCAGGAGCGTTTCAGGCACAGCGCCGCTCAGCACATTGCTGCCACATACAACAGTTTCAGGACGCTCGGTGACATCACGAATAGTGACATTGGGAACGGCAAAAATGCAACACTCTTCCTGTACCGTACCGCTATCACTCAGGACACAACGGGCCTGACGTTCCAGCTTGATGAAGTCGAAAAAACCCCATGGTCGGAACAAGCGGATCTGCGCAGGGTTCACCTCCAGCCCAAAATGCTGCAGCTTATCGGCAGTGCGCGGATGCAGGCTCACGACCACGGGTTGCTGATACGTCGCCGCAACCCGATGCAACCCTTCGAGCAGGTTCGCCAGCCGCTCCGGATCATCGACATTCTCGGCGCGATGGAGAGTGGCGAGGAAATACCGCCGGGGTTCTACCCCCAGTCGGGTTAGCACCTCGCTGGTCTCAATCTGGGAAGCATAGGCATTGAGGACCTCGTAGATTGGGTTGCCAACCACGAAGATACGGTCGCGTTCGATCCCCTCGCGCAGCAGATTCTCTTTACTGCGCTGGGTATAGGGCATCAAGACGGTGCTGCAATGGTCAATAATGCGGCGGTTCACCTCTTCTGGCACGCGATCATCATAGCAGCGATTCCCGGCCTCGAGATGGAAAATCGGGATGCCACGGCGGGCGGCGACCAGCGCGGCCAACCCACTGTTGGTGTCTCCTAGGATCAACAGGCAGTCGGGTTTGATCCGGTCCAATGCCTGGTCAGTCTTGGCGAGAATCTGCCCGACCTGTTCAGCGAAATCAGGGGCTAGCACCCCCAGGTGGAGGTCCGGTGGACGGAGTCCCAGTTCACGAAAAAACACGTCGCTCAGGTTTTCATCATAGTTCTGACCGGTATGCACGAGTACCTGCTGGCAAAAGCGATCCAGGCAAGCGATGATCACGCAGAGCCGAATGATCTCTGGCCGCGTGCCAAACAGGGTCATCACTTTCACAGCAGCACCTGTGCGGTTTCCGCATCTACGTATGACGACAGGAGCATGCATAGCCCGTCATGATCCAGCGTCACGTGTTGGGAGGAATATTCTCGGTGCAAAACTGGTTGCCCAACCATCGTCTGTCGCAGTTCAGGCAGGATGGGACAGATAACATAATAGCCATCCTGCTCAACCGTACGGTAACATTCTTCTTCAGAAACCAGAATCTCGTGGACCTTTTCGCCGGGACGGATACCAGTATAAACAATAGGAATGTCCTGTCCATTGATCAGCACTGTGGCAACATCCACTACCCGCGCCGATGGCATCCGGGGGACGTAGGTGCCACCAGGCAAATCGGCGCGTGCAGCGGCAAACATGGCATCCACCGCCTGATCCAGACTGAGTAAGAAGCGAGTCATTTCTTTCAGGGTGATGGTCACCGGTCCACCCCGCCTGATCTGCTCCAGAAAGAGGGGCACCACTGAGCCGCGCGAGGCGATCACGTTGCCATAGCGTACGCAGACGAAGCGGGTCTGTGGGCATTCCCAATTTGCCTGGATCAGCAGACGTTCCTGCAGGGCCTTCGTCATTCCCATCACATTAATCGGCTTACAGGCTTTATCAGTAGACACTCCAACCACCAGTTCGACGGGGACATTGTTTTCCCTGATGGCGCGCACCAGGTTCTGCGCACCCAGAATATTCGTCTGGACCGCTTCAAAGGGGAAATACTCACAGGTGGGAACCTGCTT
>CAZCWX010000516.1:0-5820 GCA_964502465.1 uncultured Enterobacteriaceae bacterium
TGGTAGCCAACCCACGGATCTCAGCGTGATCAACCGTCGCTCTTACTGGCTCCGGCTCTTCCGCTGGGCGGAGGAGAAGCCGATGAAACCTTAAACCCAACTGCACTGCCCCTACTTGACAGCGGAAGTCATATCAACGCCCGGCGTCAGCCGACGCAGCCCAAATGTGTCTTTTCACGTTCACTTGGAACCGCTCGAGGGCTGCCGTCGGCCTGCACGCCGTTGGTTAGGCGTCGGTTGCCTCACCTTGGTTTCGCGCTTTTCTGCTATTGTTTCCCTGCTCTCGTTCGCGTCTTTGATTCTTCGCTCCAACTCTGCACGACTGATTGTCTTCTGTTTGCGCCGTCCTTCTATTAGAGTCCAGAATTTCTCACTACTTCCTAATTGCAATTGCTCTTCATCTAGTCCTCCGACCCCCACGACAAGCGCTACGGGTTTGCCCTTACGCGTAATGACGACTCGTTCGCGTCGAGCCTCTTTGACACAGGTATCCAACGTTGCGTGCTCAAGCCCAATCGTCTTCATAGTATCTCCTCTGTCGTTTTATGCGGCGGCTTGTGACGGATCGCGCGAATCATGACGAGCAGATCTCCTTCATCTACGTCATAGAAGATGCGATATTCGCCAACACGCAACTCCCATACAGGTTCAATATATTCCCAGGGTGGAATCAAGCCGGGCAGGGGTTTCCTATTTTTCGTCTTTTTGGTGGGCTCATGCCGTAGCTGTTCTTCAAGTCGGTCTAGGATTCGTTTGCGGTCATGAGCGCGCACTTTCGCTAAATCGCTAGCGACGCCTTCAGCATATTCAATCGTGTACATGCTTTGAGAGGAAGCCGCGAGAGCACCTTTACTTCGGTTCCACTGCCTTCTTCAGACGGTAGCGAAAATCACAGTAGCTTGCTCCTTTCATGATCGTTTGCGTCCGGTTCAACTCAACGTCAGGATTGCCGACCGCCACTAGGTCAAAGTCTGCTTCGCATGTTAAGAGCGCTCCAAGGTCAAGCTCTCCCAAGCGTCGGAAAAATTCTGCATAGCGGCACCCCGTGACGTTGGCGTCAATGGCCTCCGGCTCTTGCCGCAGCATCTCAAAATCCACATTTTCATTTGCCTTAGGACTGATAGCTGCTCTCAGTGCCGCCCATTTCTGCATCGGGCTGCCTTCAATCTGTGCGCCGATGTCGCGGAACAACTGGTGTGACCACTCTCGGAGCGCGGTGTGAACAATCTGATCAGCCTGTTCCGCCCCAAGTGCAGCCCGAAAGGCTCGTAACACAGGCATGAGCACTTGTGCTTGGATTTTTACCTTATCGAGCAACGAGATATCCGGGTTCACCATGTAGGCAGCGAGAATTTCCCGTTTGGAGTCCTCAGCTAAAGGGGAAAATTTCAGAGTATCGGCATCTGGCATCATGTTCCTCCTGTTGAGGGGTACTGAGGCACCCCTTTTTTGTGTAATAAGTCACTTCATATTCAAGCTTTGTGCAACCAAAGCCTACCGCGCGCGCTCAGCCGCCGCGAGCATCGCGCGCGGCCGGCTGCAGCGCCGAGTTATACGGGCCACTTCGAGTTCAAGCTGTGTGCTCGACTGTTGGACAATCACGTCGGGTTCTTGCGGATGAAAGCCATGATCGCTTCGATGTAGGCGTCCGGGTGTGTGACATGCGGAATGTGGCCGGCGCCTGGGAACGTAACGACTTCCGCGTTGGGCAGGACGTCGAGGAGGTTTGCAACCACCGGAGCGAACGTCGGGGGGCTTTGGTCCCCCGTTGTCAGGAGCGACGGACGAGGAACTGCCTTGATCCGTGCGAGGTCAAAAGCAAGCTGCTCCGGGTCGCGGGTCTCGTCCAAAAACGTCGGTGCATTCTCGATGAACGTCTGCTGGAGGTCGGGCGGGAGCTGTGCCCAGGTGCCGGGGCCGAGCGCCACCGTCTCGACAAACTGTTCAGCGGCACCTGCATGGTCTCCAGAAGCGATGCGCTCGACCACGGCGCCGACCCTTTTGCCGACTTCCTCGAGCATCGGCGCTGTGGAGGGATCGTTCGCGAGCAGTGAGAACAGTGGCGGCTCGTGCGCGATGGCCCCTCGTAAGAGGTCGGGGCGCTCCACAGCCAGCCGGAGCGTGATCGACGCGCCAAACGAGTTTCCGGCCACCCACGCCGGCGCGAGGCCGAGATGCTCTATCAGTGCAGCGAGGTCGGCAACATCCTCGCGGACGCTGCCCTGCTCGGTTGGACGCTCGCTTTCGCTGTGGCCGCGACGGTCGTAGGTGAGAACCCGAAATGACCCGGCCAATCCCGGAACGACAAGGTCCCAGTTGTGGTGCGACACCCACGACCCGTGTACGAGGACCAGAGGGACTTCCCCGGTGCCGCTGAGTTCGTAGAAGAGCCGAACCCCGTTTACGTTCGCCGTTGCCATGTCGTCTCCCTCCGTTGGGCGTGCCTGTAGCGCAGTTCGCCGCTCAACAATTCGTGGGACTCCCAGCTGGTCCGCCTAACGTTAAGGATTTAATCCGCTCTGCGGCCTGACGGGACACTGAGCGGAAACTCCCCCGCCTGCTGCCGCAGAGCGCATAAATCCTGCTTGAACTGAACCGCTGGCCCCTCACGGCGGGGACTATGGAGATACTAACGAGTCTGAGGAGAGTTGCCAAGCGGTGCGGTACCGCCGCGGACGCCGCCAGGGGGTAGAACGGCGTGGCTAAAAGGAGCGAAACCGCCGCGGGCGGCACGGCGAATCCCCCTCCTCCCGGGCTGGGACCGTGTGCGAGCGGAAGCGGGGTAGACGAGGGCGAGCCACCGCGAGCGAATCGTCTCGGGCCGGGAGGAAGGGAAGGGCAGAGATCCGCGGGTAGCGCTGGAGGTCATGGCGGGATACCTCGTTGGGGAGCTAAGACCGCCAGGATGCGCAGGGGTCCGCCCCCGCAGGCAGGACACTGGGCCGGGGTGACTACAGGAGCGCTGGCTCCCGGCGTTGCGCCGTTCTGGGTGGGCAGGAGGGCCGTGGCCGCGGCGGCCACGATGGCCAGGAGGTGGCGGCAGCGCGCCAGTTTCTCCTGGCGGGTGCGGTTGGCTAAGAGCCCGAAGTGCCGGATACGCACGAAGCCGGGCGGCACGACATGGAGCAGGAAGCGGCGCAGAAACTCCGCGGCTGGCAACTCCATGACCTTGGTGGTGCCTCCGGCGGCGTAATCTTTGTAGCGAAAGCGCACCACGCCGTCGCCGACAAAGACGAGCCGGGAATTAGCAATGGCCACCCGATGGGTGTAGCGGCTGAGGTACTTCAGCACTTGCTCCGGCCCGCCCCAGGGCGGTTTGGCGTAGACGACCCAAGAGCGCTCCTGCACCTGGCTCAGGAACGTCGTCCAAGCTTCGTTTGCAGCCAGTGCGGCGCTCTCCCCCGCGAAGTGGAGCCGGTGCGTGGCCCGCAAGCGGTGCAGCCCGGCGAGGTACTTGCCCCGGAAGACCTGACTGAGGGCCGCGACGGCAAACAGGAAGCGCGGGTGGCTGGGCCGCCACTGCGTGCCGTCAGCGGTCAGCCCGCCCCCCGTCACAATGCAATGGACGTGGCTATGCTCGGTCAGCGTCTGGCCCCAGGTGTGCAGGACGGCGGTAATCCCGAGTTCCGCTCCCAGATGTTGGGGATCGCGGGCAAACTCTTGCAAGGTCTGGGCCGCGGCCTGGAACAAGAGGCTGTAGAGCACCCGTTGGTTGACCCGCACGAGGGGATTGAGCAGATGGGGGAGGCTGAAGACGAGGTGGAAGTAAGGGACTGGGAGCAAGAGCGTTTGCTCGGCTTCGAGCCACTTGGCGCGGGCGGCTCCTTGGCACTTGGGACAGTGGCGGTTGCGACAGGAGTTGTACGCGATCTGCTCGGCTCCACAACTCTCGCAGACCTCGACATGCCCCCCGAGAGCGGCCGTGCGGCAGTGCGCAATTGCGTGCAGCACGCGGGCTTGCTCGTGGGAGACGTGATGAGTGGCGCGAAACGCCGCCCCATACTCCCGCACGACCTCAGCCACCTCAAAAGGAGGGCGCTGGAGCTCGGTGCTGGCCTCTGTCGCTGCCGTGGGCGACGACAGCCTCGGCATAGCTTACGCCGCTTGGGCTGTGTCGAACGGTAAGCTCTCGAGCGGGGAACCCTGCGCCGCGACCCGCTGCTGGGTCACATGCACGTAGCGCATCGTAGTCGTGACACTGTCGTGCCCCAACAAGCGTTGCAGGGTAGGCAGATCCGTGCCCGCTTCCAAGAGATGGGTGGCAAAGGCATGCCGCAGGGCATGGATACCCCCGACCTTGGTGATCCCGGCCCGCCGTTTGGCCGCATAATAGCTCTTCTGGGCAGTGGTGGGATCCATGGGTGCGGCCTTGCGCCGTTGCGGGAATAGCCACGGCCGGACGGGCCGATACACCTGCCAGTAGTGGCGCAACTCCGCTAGTAACCGTGCCCCTAACAGCGTGTAGCGATCCTTGCGCCCCTTGCCTTGCTCGACTCGGATCATGTCCCGCTGGGCGTCAATATCACTGACCCGCAGGTGAACCACTTCACTGACGCGCAGGCCGCCGCCATAGGTCGCCATCAGCAGCGCCCGCTCTCGCAAGGTGGCGGTACTGGCCAATAGCCGTGCGACCTCTTCGCGACTGAGTACCTCGGGGAGCTTCTTGACGCCCTTGGGCAAGGGGAGGGTGAAAGGCTGACGGCGGAGCGTGACAGTGTAGAAAAATCGCAACCCGAAGACGGCCACCCGCACGCTGTTAGGCGCCAAGTGGCGCTGCTCGATCAAGTGGCGGACATAGCCCTCGACCTGCTGGACACTGAGGGCATCTGGCCGTTGATGATAGTGCTTGGCCAAGCCCGCCACTGCGGCCAGATACGCCTCCTGGGTGCGCGGGGACATCCCCCGCACCACCAAGTCGTGCTGCATGCGTTCACGCAACTCACCCATACGGACCTCCTTTTGCGTCGCGGCCTTACGGACCACGACCGCGTAGTTTTAGGAGGTCATTGCTTACTGGCACGGAGCTGGCTAGCCCCAGGGCTGGGGCGAGAAACAGCAAAAGGTAGGCAAACACTATGTGGCTACGCGATTGCGAGCCACCGCGCAGCGGTTTCGTTCAACTCGCTGTAGACTGCTGCCAGGATCAGGTGGGCTTCAATAATATCGGGGTAGCGCGTGAGATATTGCTTCAGCAAAGCCAGCGCTTCCTCGTACCGCCCCACCAGGGCATAGGCAGTACCGGTGGAAAGTAAGTGGTAGTCCGCACCGATGGCCCTCTGAAGTAGTGCCTGCGCTGCCGCCCATAGGGCTTCGTCGGCTCGACTCCCCCGGCTCAACACTTCAGCCAAAGCCGCAGAGTTCAAAGCGCCAAAGGGATCGAGGGCAACAGCTCGCTCCATCTCCACCACAACCCGCTCATACTGTTTTTGGTAGAGATAGACGTAGCCTAATGCCAGATGGGTTGACCAGAATGAGTCATTCAGCGCCACTGCCCGTTGCACTGCTTCCACCGCCTGCTCTACAATCTGCGGGTCCTGGTTGAGTTGCGTGTCCCACTGCCGCACGTAATAGAGCGCCAACTGCGCATAGGAATACTCATTCGGGGTACGGAGCAGGGCTTGCTGCTGGGCATGCAGAGTTCACCCTCGGGAAGGAGGGTGAACAGGGAGGGCACCCGCTGCCCATCGTCCGCCACCACCACGAATTGAATCGTAAATTTCACGGGCATGCCCTCTCATCTGTCGGTCGCCAGTCTTATCCCCCTCGTGACAAGACTACCCCTTTCTTTATTCATGCTCTCTAGGCCTTCCCGCCGGTACG
>CAZCWX010000517.1:0-10582 GCA_964502465.1 uncultured Enterobacteriaceae bacterium
CTGCTCAATCTTGTCAACACGACGCTGGATATGAGCCGGCTTGAGGCAGGGGAAGTGCTGTTGAGTGTGCAACCGGTCTCTCTGGCAGCGCTTACCCGCGAGGTCACTGCCGGAACCCAGGAAGTCCACGAAAAGACCGGCCTGGAATTCAGGTGGGAAGTTGCAGCAGACCTGCCACTGTTGCAAACAGATCCGACAAAACTAAAAGTCGTCTTAAAAAATTTAATCAGCAATGCGATCAAGTTTACCGACAAAGGACAGGTCACCCTCAAGGCTCATCCGCTTGCAGAGGGGGTGGAAATTTGTGTGAGTGATACTGGCGTTGGTATTGCCCCCGAAGCGCTCCCTATTATTTTCGATCCCTTCCGCCAAGTCGAACGTGCACTCACACGACACCACGGCGGTGTGGGGTTGGGGCTCTATGTCGTTCGGCGGATGCTGGAAATCTTAGGCGGAACCATTACCGTGGAAAGTCAACTAGGAAAAGGCTCTACCTTTCGGGTTTGGCTCCCACTCAGAGTTGCAGAGGAATCAACAGCAGGGCCAGCAAGTTAAACACGAACATGAGACCGGCAAGGATAAAGCAGTACCCCATGATATCACCAAAGCGGAGGCCAGCTACGGTCAAGATTGGGATTGCCCAGAATGGTTGAATGAGATTGGTTGTCATATCGCCGTACGCATAGCTGAGGGTGACTGTCGGTACCGATACCCCGAGTGCCTGACCAGCCGGAATAAGATACGACGCCTCAACGATCCACTTCGACCCACCGGACGGGATGAAATAATTCAGTACGGCCGAATACATATAGATAATCAGCGGGAAAAACCGTGGCGTACTGGCACTCACGAAGAAGTGGGTGAGCACTTTGCCAAGGTCGGTATACGACATTAACCCAAAGATGCCCGCATAGAGAGGATATTGGATAACGATCCCCCAGGTATTGCGTATCCCTTCCTCGCAAGCGTGGAGAAAAGACTTGGGATGCCAATGCAACAGCAAGCCTAGCGCGAGGAATAATAAATTATAATTGTCAATCGTCCACGCCTGTCCTAACCCAATTTGTTGCACCTGAAGAAAGAAATAGAGCAACATCGCCCCACCAACCATTAGCGACCAGCCTGGCCACCATTCCAACCTGTCAGCCGGGATCATCGTTGCGGGTTTTGCTTTCGCGGTATTGGTTGCCGCAAGCCGAGCCGCTTGTTCGTCAGAAATAAGCATTGCCTCTGCTTGCGGTGGGACTAACGCCATGACAATCACGACACCCAAGAGCCCGGCGACGAGCGCGTAGAGCACATTAAACGAGGCAAACATGGTCCGGGTGGTGGGAATGATTTCACTGAGCACACCAGAGGTGACGAGGAAATTGCCTGGCGTGGCGATAATGAGGGGCGCCGAGCCCGAAAGCCCCGTATGCCAGACAGTTCCAACACCGAGATAGGCACCCGTGACCAGGAGCCGGAAATCCACACGCGGATTCGCCCGCACCACAAACGGGAGAAATGCCGCCGCGACAACCAGACTAAAGGCCCAGTTGAGCCAGGCCGTTAAGGTAGAGAAAAGAGCCATGAGGACGATCGCTTGACGCGGCTGTAACGGGTCTGGCCGAGACGCCAACCACACAAACAGACGTTTCACTGGTGGAGCAACCGCACAGGCATAGGCAACCACCATCATCAGCGTGAACTGCATGGTCAGCGCAAGCAGCGCCCAGAGCCCGCTGCCCCAGGCGTTAAGAGCGGCTGCGGCAGAAGCCCCACCCACCGTCATGGCCAAAAAGGCGACGACTAACGTCAACAACACGGCGATGACCCAGGAGTCTGGCACCCACCGTTCGGTCCACCGGGTTAACGCCAACCCTAATTGCGCTAAAATTCCCATCCATTCTTCCCTTTCACGCTCTCTTAGGGCTCGGCTATGAAACCCTACGACAGCTCAAGCCCGACATCATCATGATTGCACTCTCTGGGTACGGCGCAACCGGTCCAGAGAAAGAAAACATTTCCTATGGTCCCGCGCAGGTGCCCATGAGTGGCATGTCCTCGCTTACCGGATACTAAGGGATGGCGGCCCATGCACGTTGGTATCTCATACAGGAGACCCCAATGCCGGCTTGCACGGTGCCTTTGCGGTGCTCTGTGCGCTGATGTATCGGGCCCGTACTGGCAAGGGACAGTACATTGACCTGTCACAGTGGGAGACCTCAACGGCCATGGTCGCTGAAGGATTACTCGACTATAGCATGAACGGCTCTCAACCTGAGCGTGACGGCAATCGCGACCCGTACATGGCTCCGCACGGGGTGTTTCCGCTGTGGCGGAGAAGACCGCTGGGTCAGTGTGGCCGTACGGGACGATACAGAATGGCAGCGTTTGTGTACAATCATCGGTCGGCCCGAACTGGCAGCGGACACGCGCTTCTCCACTCTCGTCGGACGTAAGCACAACGAAGATGAAGTAGAAACGCTCATCACCGCGTGGACGCTTACCTCTTCACCAGAAGAAGTGACAGCACAATTGCAGGCTGCTGGTATTCCTGCAGCCCCAGCAATGAGTAATAAAGAGCTTGCGACCGATCCGCACCTCAACAGCCGGTCCATCTTTGTTTCCTTGGAGCACCCTGAAGTAGGCGTAAAACAGCACGTTGGTATTCCCTGGCAGATGTCAAAGACTGCGCTTCACGTTCGGCGTGCAGCTCCTACTCTCGGGCAGGACACAGATTATGTCTTACGCAACATTCTCGGCTATAGCGCCGAGGAAGTTGCGACGCTGAGAAACAAGCAGGTGTTGACGTAAATCTGCGCCACATAGAGGTAACCGCCAAGCACGATCGAGACGGTACGACGATCAATTCATACTGCCAAACCAGCCGCGCCGCTCCATCCACTTCGCGGCTTCCAAGACTGGCAACACCGTGAAGGCCAAGACAATGGCAATGACCCAATCGACCAGCGGCAGGCTAAACGTGCCAAACGGATCATGCAGGAAAGGCACATAGACTATCAAGATCAGCAACGCCAATTCCCACACAATAGCGAGGTTCAACCATTTATTAGCAAAAGGCCGATTGATCACTGAATGGCGGTCGGAGCGAAAGTTGTAGGCTTTGAAGAATTGAATGAGTACCAGTGAGACAAAGGTCATCGTCATTGCTTCTTCAAGGCCATGGCCAGAATTTAACGCCCAGGTAAAAAGGCCCAGGTTGACCGCCATCGACCATAACCCGCCTACCACCATGAGGATAACAACAGGGCGCGTGAAAATGCCAGTATGTGGGTTGCGTGGCTGGCGGTGCATTAAGTCGGATTCAGGAGGGTCAACAGCAAGAGCCAGCGCCGGAAGGCCGTCAGTCGCAAGATTGACGTAGAGGATTTGTACCGCACTCAAGGGCAGAGGCAGGCCAAGTAATGTGGTTCCCGCGATTAAGCCAATTTCGCCGATGTTAGACGACAGCAGATACATCAGATACTTCTTGATATTACCGAAAATGCCCCGACCCTCTTCCACCGCCGCGACAATGGAAGCAAAGTTGTCGTCGGTGAGGGTCATGGCAGCGGCTTCCTTGGTGACATCCGTTCCGGTGATGCCCATGGCAATACCGATATCGGCTTTTTTGAGTGCGGGCGCATCATTCACCCCGTCGCCCGTCATCGCGACGACATGGCCTTTCTTTTGTAGGGCGGTGACCACGCGCAGTTTATGTGCCGGGGAGACACGGGCGTAGACCTCGATGTTTTCCACCTCGCTCTCCAACTCGGCGTCGCTCATCGCCTCCAGTTGCGCACCGGTAACGACGACGCCCATCTTGAGCAACCCCAGTTCGCGGGCCACCGCTTGCGCGGTCAGTGGATGGTCGCCTGTGATCATCACTGGCTTGATGCCGGCCTGTTCACAGGTTTGAATCGCGGCCTTGGCCTCGGGGCGTGGCGGGTCGATCATCCCGATCAATCCGAGGAAGGTCAGCGCGTCTTCAGCGTTTTCCAGCGTTGCAGCGGATTTAGACGCCACTGCCAAAACACGTAACGCCTCACTTGCCATTTGATGGGCCGCTTCCAGAATCGCCTCCCGACTCGCGGTGTCAAGGGTCGCTTCCCCCTCTGCCGTCACCTGCCGAACACAGGAGGCGAGTAAGATTTCCGGCGCACCTTTGGCATAAGCAACGACACCCTCCGGTGTAGTATGCAGGGTGGTCATGCGCTTCGTTTCAGAGGTAAACGGGATTTCATTGACACGCGGGAACTGCGCGTCGAGATCAGCTTTGTGGAGCCCGGCTTTGGCCGCGGCGACTACCAACGCGCCCTCCGTGGGATCACCCTTGAGATGCCAGCGCCCATCGGGCTCACCGCGAACAATATAGGCGTCGGAAGCAAGCGTGGCGGCCTGTAACAAGCGTTTCAATGCATCGGACGGCTCAATGGGAAGGCCGTCGATTGAGAACTGGCCGTGCGGTTCGTAGCCTGCCCCTGAGATCTCCAGCATTTGCCCGGCCACAAAAATTTTGCGCGCTGTCATCTCATCTTTCGTCAGCGTGCCGGTCTTATCAGAGCAAATCACCGAGGTGCTTCCCAGCGTTTCCACTGCCGGGAGGCGGCGCACCAGTGCATGGCGCTTGACCATCCGTTGTACGCCGATGGCGAGCGAGATGGTGACCACCGCAGGCAAGGCTTCAGGAACCACAGCCACTGCTAACGCAATGCCAAAGATGAGCATTTCGATGAATGGCTGGCCACGAAACAACCCAAGGGCGACAATGACCGCCACGACCATGAAAGCCGCCCGCGCCAGCGTGCGACCAACTTTGTCTAAGTTTTCTTGCAAAGGGGTCTTGCTGGTTCTAATGGTCTGGAGCATTTGGGCAATCTTGCCGAACTCAGTGCCCATACCGGTGGCGACGACAACCCCACGGCCTCGACCATACGTGGCCGCCGTGCCAGCATAGGCCATGTTTTTGCGGTCGCCTAAGGTTAATTCATGATCACTGAGAGGGGCGGTGTGCTTTTCTACTGGAACGGACTCGCCGGTAAGCGCGGCCTCTTCAACTTGCAAATTGACGGTCTCGATGAGTCTGACATCAGCAGGCACTTTATCGCCTGCTCGCAAAAGGGTGACATCGCCCGGCACGAGGTCGCGCGCCGGGACTTCAATTTCTTCATTGTCGCGAAGAACCGTTGCCGTAGGCGCAGCCATTTGGCGCAGGGCTTCAATAGCGCGTTCGGCGCGGTATTCCTGCACAAACCCCAAGAGCACTGCAAACAACACGATGACGGCAATCGCAATGGCCTCAACTCCATGTCCGAGGAAGGCTGAAAGCACTGTCGCAACGAGCAAGATGACAATAAGTACATTCTTGAACTGCTCAGAAAGAATCACCCATGGCGAGATGCGATGGCCGGCTTGCAGTTCATTCGGGCCATGTTCGGCCAGACGACGCGCGGCCTCAGCGCTAGTCAATCCGGTAGGTGTAGATTGCAGGCGCAAGTATGCCGTTTCAATAGGGAAAGTATGCCAAGGCGAAGCGGCATCCCGCAGCAATAGCTGTGGAGAGGCTTTGTCCTGTGGGGTAGTTTTGATCGACAAGTCTTCTGAAGGAAAAGGATCGTGCTTCATGATGATAGTGAAGAATCTCTGAACTGGCCTCGCTGGACGTTACAACCCCAGTTCTTTAAGTATCTTTGGGCTATTCGTCCACCCCTTCGCCACCTTGACAAAAAGTTCAAGGAATACTTTACAACCAAAAAACGCCTCCAACTGTAGACGGGCTGCCTGGCCGATCTGTTTGAGTCGGGACCCTCGTTCCCCGATCAGGATAGCCTTCTGAGAAGGTCGCTCAACATAGATGACCGCTTTGATGACGAGCAACTGCTTCTCCGGTTTTTCAGCGAACTCTTCTATCACTGCAGCAGTGGCATACGGAACTTCCTGGTGCGTACAGAGAAAGAGCTGCTCGCGCACAATCTCTTGGGCCAAAACCCGTTCGCTCTGATCAGTCAGTTCGTCATTGGCGTACAGGGCTGGGCCAATCGGGAGCACCGCCATAAGCGTCTTCAGCAATTCTGAGATGTTTTCTCCAGTAATCGCACTGACTGGCACGATTTCACGTCCAGGAAGGAGTTTTGCCACACGGTTGAGGAGAGGTAAGAGCCCCCCTTTTGAGACAAGATCAATTTTGTTCACTCCCACTACCACTGGTGTACGTAAGGGGTTGAGATTCCTGGCGATCTCCTCGTCTGCCGCTGTCATCCCCCGTTGCGCATCAATAACAAAGACGGCGCTATCGGTGTCTTGCAGTGCACGGAGTGCCGTCTCGACCATCCGCTGGTTGAGCAAGGACCCCTGATGCTGATGAAGGCCAGGGGTATCAACGAAAATGAGTTGAGCCTGGGGAAAAGTTTTAATGCCGATGAGGCGGGTCCGCGTCGTCTGGGGTTTGGGAGTGACAATGGCCACTTTCGCCCCGACCAATATATTGATCAGGGTCGATTTCCCCACATTCGGCCGCCCTATTATGGTGACAAAGCCACACCGATGTTGCGGATCAGCAAGAATCATAAACCATACAAAGAAAGACTAATATTCTAGGATGAGATAGGGGCTGAAGTAAAAAGAATCTTGACAAAGCGCCGTCGGCCGATTTGTAAGATTTTTTCCCCTTGCGAGGCGATCTGCAGGTCTGGATCTTCAACCCGCTCACCATCCACTCGCACTCCGCCTTGATGAATGAGGCGGCGTGCTTCACTCGTGGATTTCGTCAGACCAGCAGTGCGAAGCAGATGGCAAATCCATACCGTCTGCTCAGGTTCTGCTAATGTAATCGTTTCGATGTCATCAGGGCGTTCACGTTGTTGAAAGCGTTGAGTAAAATCCGCTGCTGCCTGGACAGCGGCATCCGCGCTATGGAAGCGAGTCACCAACTCAGCCGCAAGGTGTTTCTTCGCTTCCATCGGATGAACATCTCCGGCCTGGATCGCGTGGAGCTGAGCCGCATCAACTGCGCTGAGCAGCTCATAATATTTCAACATGAGCGCATCGGAGATCGACATGACCTTCCCGTACATTTCCGCTGGCGGGTCGGTAATGCCAATAAAATTACCGAGGGATTTGCTCATTTTCTGCACGCCATCAGTGCCTTCTAACAACGGCATCGTGAGAATGACTTGCGGTTCTTGTCCGTATGCACGCTGCAACTCACGGCCAACCAGCAGGTTGAACCGCTGGTCTGTCCCTCCAACTTCAATATCCGCCTGCAACGTGACCGAATCGTATCCCTGCAACAACGGATACAGCAGTTCGTGGACGTGGATAGGGATACCTTGGTGAAACCGCTTGGAAAAATCGTCGCGTTCTAACAACCGGGCAACCGTATAGTGACTACACAGTCGCACCATATCGGCTGGGGAAAGCGCATCTGTCCATTCTGAGTTGAAGCGGATCTCTGTCCGCGCCGGGTTAAGGATTTTGAACACCTGCTTGGTATACGTTTCAGCATTCCGCCTGACAGCGTCTCGTGTGAGCGGCTTACGCATCTCCGAACGGCCAGTAGGGTCGCCAATCATTGCCGTAAAGTCACCGATCAAGAAGATGACCTGATGGCCAAGCTGTTGAAATTGGCGTAGCTTGTTGAGTACGACAGTATGACCCAAGTGGAGATCTGGGGTAGAAGGATCGGCTCCCAGTTTGACTCGCAGCGGTCGGTTACTGTCAAGCTTCCGCTGCAAGTCTTCTAGGGGAATGATATCGACAGTCCCGCGCTGAATTTCGCGGAGTTGCTCGGCCACTGATAATGCCATTCCTTTACTTCCCTCCGTCAGATCGGTTAGCCTGAGAACACAGGGACCGCTATATCAGTCATCACCGTGCGAATTCCGTCGCCCGAGTTTCACGGATGACCGTCACCCTGATTTGCCCAGGATAGGTCATCTCACTTTGGATTCTTTTCACGACTTCTCGTGCGAGGGCCGCAGCATCACCATCAGATACCGAATGTGGGTTCACAATGATACGGACTTCGCGCCCGGCCTGGAGAGCGAACGACTTTTCGACTCCAGAGAATGAGTTACAGATATGCTCGAGCGATTCGAGGCGTTTGACATAACTCTCTAGCACCTCACGACGCGCTCCTGGACGGGCGCCAGAGAGCGCATCAGCCGCATCGACTAACGGAGCCAATACCGTCTCTGCTCTCACCTCTTCGTGGTGAGCCGCAATCGCATTGACAATCTTTGCGGACTCGCCATATTTACGGGCAACCTCACCCCCAATGATCGCATGCGACCCTTCAATTTCGTGAGAGACAGCCTTGCCAATATCATGTAATAGTCCAGCGCGCCGGGCTTGCTTCTCATTCAGTCCCAACTCGGCCGCCATAATGCCACAGATATAGGCGGTTTCTATTGAATGCATAAGGACATTCTGGCCATAACTGTAGCGATACTTGAGCATGCCGACCAACTTGATGATCTCGGGATGCACCCCATGGACGCCCAATTCTAGTACCGCCCGCTGTCCAGCCTCCCGTACTGCTTCCTCAACTTCCTGCTCGGCTTTTTTAACGACTTCCTCAATACGCGCAGGGTGAATACGGCCATCGGAAATGAGGCGCTCGAGCCCTACCCGTGCAATCTCTCGGCGGATCGGACTGTGGCTCGATATTAACACCGCCTCCGGCGTGTCATCGATGATCAGATCCACTCCAGTGGCTGCTTCAATAGCACGAATATTGCGCCCTTCGCGGCCGATGATCCGGCCTTTCATATCATCACTCGGCAGATGGATGACGGAAGTTGTCCGCTCGGCAACAAATTCACCGGCAAGACGTTCGATAGAAACACTAATGACTTTCTTAGCCCGGCGTTCGGCCTCCTCACGAGCCTCCTCTTCAATAACCATGATGCGTCGAGCCGCTTCGTGCCGGGCTTCCTGCAGCATCTGATCAACAAGCACCCGCTTCGCCTCATCGCGAGTCATCTCTGCGACCTGCTCCAACTGTTTGCGAGTTTCCTCCACTAAGTGGAGGTATTCTTGTTCTTTGTGCTGCGCGACTTCTTCTTTGGTTTTCAGAGCTTGATCCCGGCGGGTGAGGTCGACCTCTCGACTCTCTAAGAGTCCTCCTCTTTTTTCCAGCGCCTCTTCTCGGCTCTGTAAGCGTTTTTCAACCTGCAGAATTTCCTTCCTCCGCTCTCGTACTTCTTTTTCGCAGTCAGTTTTGACCTGTAAAGCTAAATCTTTCGCCTGGATTTGAGCTTCTTTCTTAATGACTGCTCCTTCTTTTTTTGCCTCTTCGATGATCAATTTTGCTGCTGCTTCTGCAGAAGCAACGGTCTGTTGTCCCCATCGCCGCCGTACGAGTATCAGCACTCCCATACCTGCGGCACCAACCACCACTCCTAAAGTGAGACAGAGCACTGAGTCCATAATCACGGTCCTCCTTCCACAACCAGGGTAGAAGAATGGAGAATATAGCGTTTTATTCCTGAACTGATTGAGGACCTCCTTTCTTCACAGTCAGAAATGGTACACGCCTGTTGTTATTAACTGGAATATTCTCTTATCAAGAGAATATTCCAGCGGATAGATGGGTGCATTCTTCTCAAAAGGGCACCTATCTCCTTTACCAAAGGTAGTAAAACTAAAAGCGAAAGAGAAAAAAGGAAGGCCAGAAAAGGAAGAAAACCTAGAACGAAGGCAAGCCGTCTTTTTTTGTCTCGTCTGCTTGAGACGAGGAGGAAGAAGCCGTCACCATGGTTACCGCACCAGTTCTGTTTTTCATCCCATCTAATTTCTCGCTCCTCTCAATACGGTCAAGAAGCGTGGACGACACATGCTCCGCTTCGCGCTCAATCTCGGTCTCCCGCTCGGAAGCCTTGTAATAGGCATCGGCGATACTCATCGCCGCCATAATCGCGACGCGGAGGGGCACAGCAGTTTTTGTCGCCTCAGCAATCTGACGCATCTTTTGGTCTACATGAGAGGCAATTTTCTTCACATACTCTTCTTCGTCCTCGCTGGTCACGGTAAATCTCTGTCCAAAGATTTCGACCTCGATCAGCGTTTTCATTTTTTCATCCTTCACTTTCATTTAAATCGTATAAATGATTAAATTTGTTTATAATTATCTCTAATTTCTCTCGTACCTCATTGCGTTCCTTTTCATACTGACGCACTTGTTCCATGAGCACGGCATACGCCTGTTCCTGTTCTTTAAGACGCATGAGCAGCTCACTTTTCTCTCCACAAACTTTCTCGTGGTGCGCTATGAAGCCGTTAATTCTCTCTTCAAGAAGTTTGAGACTTTCTAGTGCCATATCAATCTAAAATGAAGTAAAAGTTTATATTATTGTTCAGATAGCTTTCTGTCAAGAGAAATTTCCTGTGCATAGCTATCTGGAGCAAACAACGCCTCGACAAAGTTCACTGCACTGAAATTTTGCAGATCATCCGGCTGTTCTCCAAGCCCGACACAACGGATAGGGACACCGATCTGATCCACCACAGATAATACCACACCGCCTTTTGCTGATCCGTCGAGTTTCGCGAGAATAATCCCTGACAGAGGGAGTGCTTTCTGGAACATTTGAGCTTG
>CAZCWX010000518.1:0-3039 GCA_964502465.1 uncultured Enterobacteriaceae bacterium
GGAGAGTCGAGGTTAACGACGAGTGCCACAGCAGCCGCCGGCAGGAGCGGGGCTGTCGTCCGGTCCTCAAGCCGCTACCCGCCACCAAACTGAGCCCACACTGCGAGAGCAACGAGGAAGAGGGCAGTCACCAGGAGCGCCGGGAGGCGTACCAGTCGTGTCATCTACTGCCCTAATGTCCCCGTCCCGGGGTTGCTACCCAGAGCTTCAGATACTCAAGCCCGTCCTTGGGAGCCATCATACGGTAGAGTCCGGTGTGACCGCTCCCAGATATGACACACAGTAAAAATTCATCTTCCCCGAGGATCTCCAGCCTGCTACGGATCGCCTCTGCCGCTGGCACCGTCGTGTTGAGCTGCGCGATCGTCTCCACAATGTCTTTGCCGCTGAACCCCTGGACCATGCCGGTCCGACGATCTACGAAGATGAAGGGGCGTAAGCCTTTGCGGACTTCTCCCACAATCTGGCGCATCAGTTCCGGCTTTTCGGTCAGGAACTCGAGATCCCGCTTCTTCTCTTCCTGGATCCACACGTCTTCTTGCTGTCCCGAGAAACCCACGATCACACCACCCTTCCCTTTCAGGGACCCGTGCACCTCTAGCTGTAGACCACAGCAGCACTTGTACAGCTTCCCACTGCCACAGGGGCAGGGGTTATTCTTATCGACCTCGTTACTCATGGTTAACCTCTCTTGCTCTCGCAGTTTGCACCTTGAACGAAAGGTCATTACTTTCCTTGCATCAAACATTTGCGCTCAGTAGAATCCCCCCTTCTATTGTTTGTACAGGTCTTATGCTGCATTCGGTAGAGAAGGAGGGTTTCATGAATCGATACACGGCGTTACTTGGTTCCGCAGCGCACGCACCACAGGTTGCTTCAGGTTGGCAGTTGTCTCGCTTGCTGCCCGCCAGCGGACTCTTTGGTGCCAACGGCATGCAGTTCGGTCCTGACGGTCGTCTGTACGTGACTCAAGCGTTTGGCAGTCAGATCACCGCAATTGATATCACAAATGGGAACCTGGAGGTCATCTCCCCGCTTGGTGGTCCTATTGTCGCTCCCGATGATGTTGCCTTTGACTCGCAGGGAATGATGTATGTAACCGAAGTGATGAGTGCTCGGGTGTGCGCACGCACGCCTGCGGGGGAGGTTCGCATCGTCGCAGATAATCTTCCCGGTGCGAATGGGATTACCGTCCACCAAGAGCGTGTGTTCATTGACGAGTTCCGTCGCGGCGGACGCATCTTTGAACTGTATCCACACGGTGGCCGCGCACCTCGACTGATTGCTGACGACTTGCGGGGTCCAAATGCGCTTGCGGTTGGACCGGACGGGAAACTGTATTTTCCCCTGGTTCCACTGGGCGAAGTCTGGCGAGTCGATATTGAAACTGGCGCGCGCGAAAAAGTCGCGGACGGTCTCAAGTCGCCGCCGGCAGTGAAATTCAACCGGCGTGGCGAATTGGTCGTGCCACAAGCTGGCACCGGCGAGGTGGTACGCATCGACGTGCAAAGTGGCGCAAAGACTGTCATCGCCACAGTCCGCCCTGGTATTGATAACTGTGCATGGAGTCCGGACAATCGACTCTTCATTTCACATTTTGTCGATGGTGGCGTCGCTGAGGTTGCCACAGATGGAAGCAATACCGAACGCGTGCTTGTGCCGGCAGGACTGGTCGGCCCCTGGGGAGTCGTGTGTGGCGAGGCAGGACAACTCTATCTTGCTGATGGACTGAGTCTCGCTATGCTTTCGCCAACAGGCCAAGTGAGCCGCCTGGGTGGACTGCTCGACAGTAGTTTTCCTGGATTCGTGCGTGGCCTGGCTGCTGGTGCACCTGGGGAATTATGGTTGACCACCATCACTGGCGATGTTGTGCAGTACTTTCCTGATGGACGTCCTTTCAAGACCCTCGCCCGCAAACTGCAACAGCCGTATGGGCTTGCCCAAGATGCAGATGGGACGGTTGTGGTTGCCGAAGCGGAGACTGGTAAGCTGGTGCGCGTCAGTGCGGATGGTCAGATGGCAACAGTGGTCAGTGGACTCTCTCACCCTCATGACGTGATTACCGCAGGGGACGGAAGCTTTTTTGTTAGCGAAAGTGGAAAAGGGCGCGTCGTCAGAGTTGAGCAGAACGGAGCAGTATCCCCCGTTCTTGAAGGACTCTCGAAACCGCAAGGTCTTGCCCTGCGGCAGGACACGCTGCTGGTGCTTGACCACGGCACAAAAGACCTGCGGGCAGTGAATCTATCTACCTCACAGCAACAGATCCTCGCCTCACACTTGCCTGTTGGTGATCCTCCAGGCTGTTCTCGTGGCCCAATAGAATTTGCCGGAGGTCTCGCTGTCGGACCTGATGGGACGATCTATATCCCTGGGGATGGCGAAGGCAGTGTGCTGAAATTGCAAAGGGTCTAAATCAAACCACAGAAGATTGGTATGCTCCCTCACCAGCAGTGGGCGACATTTCCGTTCGGCCTGAGCCCTTCACTTCCGTTCGTCCTGAGCGTCGCGCAGCGGAGTCGAAGGACGCTCAGGACAGGCTATGCGCAGCGAAGTCGAAGGCCGGGAACCTCCTAAAATCGTGCTCTTCGACTTCGCCGCTGACGCGGCTACGCTCAGAGCGAACGGACAAGGTATAGCTCAGCAAGTGAGGTGCCGTCCCAATGCCGTGTGGTCTGATTTAGCGAATTGAGCTGCTTAAACGTCAAGTGTAAAGCGTAAAAGAAAGGAGACTCCCTTACTCGTTACGTTTTACGTTTTGAGGGAGGAAGGTAATGTCTCGCATCACTTTTGCCCACCACACCACGTTCGTCAACGATGTCCGCCTTCACTACGTTACTGCCGGTCAAGGTGATCCAGTCGTCCTCCTGCACGGCTGGCCGGAGACCTGGTACCAGTGGCGAAAGATCATCCCAACCTTGGCAGAACGGTATACAGTGATCGTCCCAGACCTGCGTGGCCTCGGAGACTCGTCGAAGCCAGCCACCGGCTACGACAAACGTACCATTGCGGATGACATCTACAAGTTAGTCCAGAAACTTG
>CAZCWX010000519.1:0-18812 GCA_964502465.1 uncultured Enterobacteriaceae bacterium
CGCTCGGGTATGAAAACATCGAGCGCTTCCATATGAACGAAGGGCACGCCAGCCTGCTTACGCTGGAGCTATTGGATGAAAAAGCCAAGGCAGCAGGCAGAACAGCATTCATCCACGACGATCTCGACGCGGTCAGACGGCAGTGCCTCTTCACGACCCATACCCTGGTCCCTGCTGGACATGATCAGTTCCCGCTGGACCTGGTGGATCGGGTGCTCGGACGCCGAGAGCTGTTTGTGGACAAGCATGACGTTTTCTGTTGCCAGGGCGTACTGAACATGACCTACTTGGCGCTGAATCTGAGTCATTACGTCAACGGGGTGGCGAAAAAGCACGGAGAAGAGTCGAGTTTGCTGTTTGCCGGCTATGTCATTGACTCCATCACCAACGGGGTGCATGCGACCACCTGGGTCGCAGAGCCGTTTCAAACACTCTATGACCGCTATATCCCTGAGTGGCGGCAGGACAATTTCGACCTGCGGTACGCACTCAGCATTCCCAAGCCCGAGGTCTGGCAGGCCCACCTGCATGCGAAGAGACGCTTGCTCCAGTATGTGAACCGCGAAACCAATGTGGGGATGGACGTGGACGTGCTGACCCTCGGCTTTGGCCGACGCGCCACGACCTACAAACGTGCCGACCTGCTCTTCGCGGACCCCGAGCGGCTGAAAGGGATTGCTGCCAAAGCCGGCGGCTTACAGGTCATTTATGGAGGCAAAGCCCACCCCCGCGATCACAGCGGCAAAGAACTCATCAAACGCATTTTTCAGGCGAAAGCATTCCTCAAGCGGGACGTCAACGTCGTGTATCTGGAGAATTACGATATGGACCTCGCAAAGATGATGATTGCGGGGGTGGATGTGTGGTTGAACACCCCGCAACCACCTCTGGAAGCTTCCGGCACCAGTGGGATGAAAGCAGCGCTCAATGGGGTCCCAAGCTTCAGTGTGCTGGACGGCTGGTGGATTGAGGGGCGCATTGAAGGCGTGACGGGATGGGCCATTGGCGAAGACGGGCCGGGATCAGCACCAGGGGACGAGCGGTCCAAAGTGGTCTCATCGCTGTATGACAAACTGGAGCGTATTATTACTCCACTCTTCTATCACCATCGGGACCAGTTCCTGGACGTCATGCTGCATGCCATTGCCCTCAATGGTTCGTTCTTCAATACCCATCGCATGGTCTTGCAATATATGCTGAAGGCATACTTATGAAGAGCTTTCAGGAGTTGAGGCACGCGCAGATAGGACGCCAGCGGCTCGCATACCCCTGAGGAGAAATTGACCGCCCGCAGAATCTCGTACACGCGCTCTATCACCAACGGTGCAGAGGATTTGCCCAGCGCCCAGCGAATCTCAGCGAAGGCGTGATAGAGATCGGGAGTCGCTTGCCGGGCCAGGGACCAAAGTGTAGGCGCCCACGCCACACACACGAAGGTATTCCACAAGGCCCCGCGCGCCAGCAACAACTGTCTGTCGATCGAAGACGGTTTCTCCCAAAACTGGTGTATCGCTCGAGTCTCGCGTCCGTCTTCCTCTGCTGCCGGCTCGATCCAGCCATAGCCCTCTTCCGCCCTATCCGGACCTATGCCTAAGAGAGTCATTTCCCGCGGGAACCGGTGTACCTCCGCAACTGCCTTCCCTACGGCGCCCATGAACCGTTCTTCCCGCACGATAAAGTGGTCGGAGGGAAAGATGGCGACATTCGCCAGTGGATCCCGATATGAAAGAGAGGCGAGCGGCAACAGAATGCCTGGTGCGGTGTCGCGATTCAGCGGCTGAAAGATCACGTTATCCGCAGGCCAGTGGGCTAATGACGCTGCCACTTCTGCCCGGTGATCCGTGCTGACCACGACGAGAATCCGCTGGCGGGGGATCGGCTGCTCGACCCGGGCCAGCGTGTGTTCCAGCATTGAGCGCCGGCCGATCACGGCGCAGAACTGTTTAATGTCTCTCCCCCCACAGAGCTGCGCAAGAAAGTCGCGCGTCCGCGTCCCTTCGCCTGCGGCCAATACGATCCCCCATAGCTTGCGTTCTTGCCTCTGGCTCATAATGATTCCCTTCGCGGTGAGCAGTTGATGAGCATTCTGGGAGATGCCGTTAGACTGTTTGCCATTCGTAGGGCAAGCCCCATGCCAGATAGGAAGGGAAGAAAATGTTTCGGGGAAAAAACACAACTGTCAGGAAAATTCTTAGTTTTCCAGCCCGTGTGAGCTCGAAACGAAAGACGGGGAGGGAATCTGGTTCTTACGATTGAAAAAATCTACCTCTTTGTTTCCTCAAAAATGAAAAACTTTATGTCTGCGCAGAAACCTGGCGACGTGGGTGCTTCTATGGCGCGGCTTCTTGCTCTTGCTTCCCGAGCACGGCTCATTCGCCTCTGTGGTTGTCGTTCCCACTTCCGACTGGTTGCCAGTCTCACGCTGGGAACAACTGGACTCCGGTGGCAGATCATTGAATTATCTTCTGCCTCGTCCGTCTAACTATTTGTACTCCTCAGGCTCTCTTTCCCTCGTTCCATCTCTGACTTTCATCTCACGAGTCCTAGAGTCACACCAGGCAAGCATAGTCCTGGGCGTCTGCTTGCATGCGGCGAGAGACGGCGAGGGAAAAATCCTAGCTAAGAGGAACAAAGGATAGTGATGGAAAAGCAGTGGTACGCTCTTCGTACCCATATTGGCTATGAGCAACGCGTCAAAGCGGCGTTGCAACAGAAAGTTCGCGAGCACGATCAGAAAGACACTTTTGGCGAGATCGTTGTGCCGACCGAAAAAGTCATCGATCGCGTACGGGGCAAGAAGCAAACCGTCGAGCGGCGGCTCTTTCCCGGTTACTTGTTGGTGGAGATGGCGTTTACTGAAGACACCTGGCATGTGGTCCACTCCATTCCACAGGTGGTCGGTTTTCTCGGCGAATCTGACTGCGCGCCGACGCCAATTCCCGCTCAGAAGGTTGAGGAGATCCTCCAGCAGATCGCAGCCGGTATGGCGGCTCCTCGTCCGAAAACCCTCTTTACGGTTGGCGAGAAGGTTAAGGTGGTTGAAGGACCATTTCGAGACTTTACCGGCACGGTCGAGGCGGTGAAACCTGAGCGTGCACGTGTCCGGGTGGCCGTCAGCGTGTTTGGCCGCCCGACTCCTGTAGAACTCGATGTCGTGCAGGTTGAGGCCGCGTAAGAAGACGAACACAGTCGGGGCGATGTCTGCATCGCCCCCAACATTGAGCACACAGGGAAATAGCAATGATGGAAGATACGGCAATGATAAACTTTACTGCACACTCGCCTTTCGCGTCGCCACCGCCGGTCGTCGCCGAGCGCATCCGCAAGCAGCCAGAATGCCACCTGTTGTGGGCGGTGCTGGAGAACGGCATCGAACAGTATATGAAGCACGTGACCGCCACTAGCCGGCGTGGCAAGCGCCTGTTCCGCGAGGCCGAAGCGTGGATCATGCAGGATGAGCCGACATGGCTCTGTAGCTTTGTGAACATTTGCCACGTCCTGGGGCTGGACCCGGAATATTTGCGGACCGGCCTGCGACGGTGGTGTGAAGCCCGGTTGGCCCCTGCTTTCAAGCAAGCAGCCTAGGAGCTGGATTGTCTGCACAGGAGGGGAATGAACACAGATGAGACGAAAACGCATTCATGATCTGGCAAAAGAGTGGGGGGTTACTTCCCAAACGATTCTTGCCCAGCTTGACAAGATTGGCATCAGCAGGAAAACAGCGCAGAGCTCTCTCACCAAGGAAGAGGCGGAGAAGGTGAAGCTCCGCCTTGGTCTGACCCCTCCTCCCCCTTCAATGGTCGGAAAAGAGTGGCTCGTGTCCGAGCGAGTCATCGTGCGACCAGCAGAAGGGGCAGCGCAGAGCATCACCACTAAAGAACAGGTCATCGAGAGCCAAGTGCGCACGAACGTAATCCGCCGCCGTACGACGCGGATTGCGGTGCCACAGGAATCGGTGGGGGGAGTAGAGAAACAGCCTGAAAAGAGTGAAAGTGAAGTACCAGAGCTGACCACTCCCTTCACCACTACTCCAGCGGTCGCGTTTGAACTGACAACTACTCCAGAGCCCCTGCTTCCCGTCGAGTTGCCCGCTGCGGAATTCCCCGCGGTCGCGGTTTCTTCTGCGACGGAAGAACAGGAAGCCACCGCCGTTTCTCGACAAAAGCCTGCGCCTCAGGCAGTACCCTCCCGTATGTCCCACGTGCCTGTCGAGGCACCTCGCCCAGAGGCGGAAACACGTGGAACAGCTGCGGTGGCAGAGACTCGTCCCTCGCGTATCCTTGGCCGTATTGATTTACGAAAAACAACCCCTGCTCCTCAGCCGAGACAGCGACCGGAAGCTCCACTTGCGCCTGTGACTTCTGGAACGAAGGGGGCGGAGAAGGTCAGCAGGGCCGACGCTACGAAGAAACCCCCACACAAGCGGACAGTCGTCCGTACCCCCGCGGTCAGGGAACTGCGGGCGCGCGAAGCGCGGCTGCTGCGGACACCGAAGAAGAAAAAAGCGCTGCCTGGCACAGAACAGAAACAGACGGAGTTGACCGTTCCTAAGGCGAGCAAGCGGGTGGTCAAGGTCGCAGAGGTGATTACCGTAGGGGAGCTGGCGAAAGCGCTGGGGGTCAAGGCGGCAGACGTGATCGCTAGGCTCATGAGGCTTGGGATGTTGGCAACCGTCAACCAGGTGCTGGACGTGGATACCGCAACACTGGCTGCGGCTGAGTTTGATTACGCCGTGGAAAATGTCGCGTTCGATGTCGAGACGCTCCTCGCCGCAGAGGTCAGCGCACCGCTTCAGCGCGCAACCGTCTCCCGTGCTCCGGTCGTCACCGTCATGGGCCACGTCGATCACGGCAAGACCTCGCTGCTTGATGCTATTCGTCACACCAACGTCACCGCTCGGGAGGCCGGAGGAATCACCCAGCACATTGGGGCGTACGACGTGGAGATCAACGGCAGGCGGATCACGTTTCTCGATACTCCAGGGCATGAGGCATTTACTGCGATGCGAGCCCGAGGCGCGCGGGTCACAGATATTGTGGTGCTCGTCGTCGCAGCGGATGATGGGGTAATGCCCCAGACCATCGAGGCGATCAACCACGCCCGTGCGGCTCGCGTGCCGTTCGTTGTCGCAGTGACGAAGATTGACAAGCCCGAAGCGAATGTCGAGCGAGTGAAAAAAGAGGTCGCCAGTTACGGAGTAGTACCGGAGGAGTGGGGTGGCGATGCGATCTTTGTCCCTGTCTCCGCGAAAACCGGGGAAGGAGTGCCAACATTGCTCGAGATGATCCTTTTGCAGGCAGACGTGTTAGAACTCAAGGCTTCTCTTGGCCCCCTCGCCAAGGGGATCGTCGTGGAAGCCAAACTCGATAAGGGTCGAGGGCCGGTGGCAACAGTGCTGGTACAGGAAGGGATGCTGAAGGTAGGAGATGCCGGTGTGTGCGGCACTCAGTACGGCAAGGTGCGCGCTCTATTTAATAGCCGCGGTCAGCGAGTGACAGAAGCGGGTCCAGCAATGCCGGTTGAGGTCGTCGGGCTGAAGGGGGTGCCCGCAGCTGGCGATCTTTTCGTTGTTGCTCGCGACGACATTCAGGCTCGGCAGGTGGCGGAACACCGGCAGGGCAAACAGCGCATGACAACGTTGCACACCACGAGAAAGTTCTCGCTTGCCGATCTGGCTCAGTCAGCCATGGAGCAGAAAGAACTACGGGTGGTGATCAAGGCGGATGTCCAGGGAAGTATTGAAGCGCTTAGCGAGGCCTTACAACGTCTCTCTACAGACGAGGTGCAGCTCACCATTCTCCACGCATCGGTGGGGGGGATTTCGGAGTCCGATGTCCTGTTGGCTGTGGCCTCGGACGGCCTCATTATTGGCTTTCAGGTGCGTCCAGAGGCAAAGGCAGCTAAGCTGGCCGAACGAGAGGGGATAGAGGTCCGTCTCTACAGTGTGATCTACGATGTGCTCGCGGATGTCCGAGCGGCGCTCGAAGGGTTGCTCGCGCCGGTGCACAAAGAGAAGCTGCTGGGCAGGATTGCGGTGCGTCAGGTCTTCACCATTCCTCGGATCGGCGTAGTGGCAGGCGGCCTCGTCACAGAGGGGAAAATACCCCGCGGGGCGCAAGTGCGTCTCATCCGGGATCACACAGTCGTCTATCAAGGCCGGGTGGCCAGTCTGCGGCGCTTCAAGGAGGACGTGCGGGAAGTGGTGGCGGGGTATGAGTGCGGCGTGGGCCTGGGGCATTTTCAGGACCTGAAAGCCGGCGACGTGTTGGAAGCGTTCGAACTTGAGCAAGTTGCCCGCCAACTTGAGCCCCGGCAGCATCAGGCAGAACTGCGGCTTTCGGCGTAGAGCGAGGAGAGTGGACAAGGAGAAAGGAGAAATGATCGTAGAGAACGAGTGGCACGAAGACAAACTGCGGAGAGAAACACCCATGGCAGACATGTCGTTGGCTCCCTTTGACGCTCGAGTCGCAGAGGCTAAGGAAAAACCGGGGGCAGTTGATATCGAGCATCTATTTCATCTCAACCTCGACCACTCCCCGCTGCTGGAGAGAGAAGAAGAGCAGGCCCTGACCCGGCAGGCGCGGGAAGCGTGGCAAACTATCCTTCGCTGCCTCGAAGAACATCATCACTGCATTGCTGTCGTTCTTGGTGAGAAAGCGATTAAGTATGACACTCTGGGAGAAAGAGATATTCTCCGTTTGCTGGACGGTCTAAGGGAAAGGGTCAACAACCCTGTCCAGCTGAACACGGGAGAACCAACTGCAGAAGAGATGCACACTGTGCTGCACTGTATCCAGGAGGCACTCTTCCGTTTTCGTGTCTCTCGGGATGAGTTGATTCGTCGCAACCTGCGCCTGGTGCTCAGTGTTGCTCGGCGCTATCAAGGTCAGGGGCTCAGCTATCTTGATCTCATCCAGGAAGGCGTCTTTGGGTTGATGCGGGCGATTGAGAAGTTTGACCCGAACAAAGGAGTGAAGTTCATCACCTATGCGGTGTGGTGGGTGTGGCAGGCAATTGCATTGGCGCAGGATCACCACGGAGGAGTTGCTCTACACCCCTCCGCCTATATGCAGGTGCAGCGTCGCCGACTCTCCCGTCTCTCTCAGACATTGGAAGGAACACTCCACCGGCCTCCTACCCAAGAGGAACTCGCTACGGCTGGTCGGGAAAAGGTGAAACCTCTCGTCTTCACTGAACACCCGCTCACCGTTGTTTCGCTGGATACTCCTGTAGGAGAAGATGGTGACCGGCTGCTGAAGGACATGATCCCTGACACCCAGGGGTTTGTGCCCGAGGAGACGGTACTCAAAGCAGACGCGGAGAAAAAACTCCACCACGCGCTCCAGCGTCTTGCCCCCCGCGACGCAGAAATTCTGCGGTTACGCTTTGGTTTGACCGGAGACCACATCCTCACCTTGGAGGAGGTCGGATCGCGCTTGGGCGTGACCCGAGAGCGAGTGCGCCAGCTGGAGGAGCGTGCGCTCGTTCGTCTCAAGCGGATTTGCCAGGAGGACGGCGGCGTAGAGGCCTGGGTGTAAGGTATTTCTTCCGTGGCTATTGCCTCCCAATGGGGGGGGGATAGCCACGGCTGTTCGTGCTGCTGAACATCAGCGGAAGAAGAGAGCACGGAATCACTATCCCCAGGCTTTGACGCTGAAAGGTGAACTGAAAGAGGAAGGAGAAGGGGAAGAGAGACACTCTCATTCCCGAGAGATCCAGTACGGACCGGTGCTGCGCACGGTCCGTTTCCCTGTCACGGTCGAGAGAGACCAAGCCACAGCTACTTTGAAAGACGGGATCCTACAAGTGACCGTACCCAAGAGCCAACAGGCCAAGACCAAGCCCCTGAGGATCGAAGTGCCATGATGGAGCGCTTTCTGGAGTATACGGTGGGACAGTACATGACCCGTCAGGTGAAGACCGTTACGCGCAAGACTACGCTACGAGAGCTAGAAGCGTGGTTCGAGAAACACGACTGTAATGCGTTTCCCGTCGTGGAAGGCAAAGAGCTGGTGGGGCTGGTTACCAAGTTTGACTTTCTGAAGGCCTTTGCCTTTCCCACCCGCGAGATGCTTCCCCAGTATGACGAGTTGATGAATCGAACCGTGGGGGAAGTGATGACAATCGCGGTAGCGCATAGAGAGCCAGCCGCGCCGCTTACTAATGCCCTCCAGCTTATGATCCACCATCGGGCTCGTAGCTTTCCAGTCGTCGCACCTTGCGAAAGCCTGGCCAGCGCAAGTGTAATCTGGGCAAACACCCTTGCAAGAATTGCACACCGTCAGGATCGCGGATCATGCTGTTTTCTTTGCTGGCAGAAACGACGACAGGAGATCACTAGGCACTGGGAACATCATACCTGCCAAAGCGGGAATCCCGAAGATGCGGAGGGAAGAAGGGGCGCTGCCCATACTGCCAGACAGCCATCGACGGCGTATGGCCAGAATCGCCAAGCCCCGGAACCGTAGCAACATCGCCTATGCAATGTCATCCGCGCTGGTTGTTCATTCCTAGGCAACGCCGGCGCCGAGAGGGTCTGCATGATTTCGACAAGGTTTTGCATATGAGCAGAGAACGTAGACAGGCTCTGTTCCAGCGATTGAGGATCGCCAATGTCCGCAAAGACGCCGCGAAAAATCGGCAGGCGATTGTCTTCCGCGACTGGAATGAGAAACCCGCTCTGCGCCATCAGACACAGGAGTCCCAAGGTCTTGAGCGCGACCGTCTTCCCTCCGGTGTTCGATCTCTTCCCGCAAGGATCGCAACCGCCGTCGCAGGGCGGTCAGCTCTGGACTCGCCTCGTCTGCAAGTTGACCAGTCTCCGTCAGGCAACGGTGCAGTGTCGCCGCGAGGAGAGGAAAGGACAACAGACGTGAGGGCAGGTCCGCAAGCTGATCGTCTCCCGCGGTCGCGCGAAGGAGGATGGCCCCAAGCGTTCGTGACAGCTCGACGACATCCAGAATCTCCAACAGTTTCTGGCCCTCCAGCATCACTCCCTTGTGGCTTGCTTGGCGGAGCGCTGGACGGATAGCCGGAAAAGGGCGGAGAGGGAAAGTCACAGTGCGTGCGAGTAGACAGAAGAACTGCCACGTGCGCTCGCTGTGGGCTGCGACTGTGTCCGGCGTAGGTTCTGGTCGCAGTGCCAGACACGCCTCCCGACCGACGCTGGAAAGCGCGCAGGTCGCCAGCAGCGCTAACACCTTGTCAAACTCCAGGGTTTTGAGATCCTGCTCACGCATGGCGAAACATCTTAAGAGCTAGCCGCAACGCCCTCGGGAGCATGCAGGAGGATGCGCCGGTGAGGGGCACGAATGATGCGCGCGAAGAGCTTTTCTTGAAAAGAGACCAGCACGGCTGTCTAAGCCTTCATTTAGGAGAGTTGCCAGGATAAGAAGAAATACGTTCAGGCGGCTGTCCAGGATGAACAACAAACTGCTCCCTCCACCTCCAAGCAGAAACATTCCCACCCGGTAGTCGGCAAAAAGATTGTTAAGATTTGAAAGCCTGACCCCTTACACAGATAGAATCTACACTCATCCCTGCTCCTCTTATCTTGCTTGCTCACCGCTCAATGAGAAGACGCTGGCCATGATCGAAGGTCATACGCAAACGGTCCACGACCCCGCGGCCAAGCAGATATTCTTCTCCTAAAAGAGTAATGCGGGCAGGAATGGTAACCGTCAGGCCAGAGACAGAGATCTCCCCACGGTATTCCTGTGCCTGCACGACTGATCCATCCCCAAGTTCCCAGGACGTAGAAAATTGAGCCGGCCCGAGGAGGCCTGTCTGTGCAGCGGGAACAAGTAAGTAGCCATCGAATCCCGTATCGACATACGCAAGAACAGTTGGGGAACGAAAAGAGCCGATGGTAAATTCAACCTCCACATAGGGATACGCAGCGGTTACGATGGCCGTTTGCGACGCCACTTCCCCACTCCCTTGCTGCCAATTTTTAGGAGCATAAAAGTTCCTGGGCCGAATTGCTGCAATGCCTGGTCCACGGCCTTGAGGTCGTCTTTGTCAACGATCACCCGACCATCAGGATGCACGGCCACGAATTCTCCTTTATGCTGAGACTCCAGGGGTCTGACGAAACGCTCATATAGCTCTTCATAACTTGGCAGGGTCATAGAATAGCTCTCATCTTTTCACCTATTTTGCCTCTGGTCTACCATCGTTCCTGGCTGAAGCCAAGCCTCATGACTGACCAGAAGCACAAGGCCGAAGGGCGACTTGAAGCGTTGCTGCTCGTGAGTGGGCCTCCACAAAGATTATCAAGTTTGTGTCCGAGCTTGGACCTACAATTGTCGTCAGTCCGCTCTCACGCACTTTCTCCGTGCTTTGCCTGAAGATGCTGCACGAACCACTGTGACGCCAGGCGCGCCACTTCCTCGAGTGTTCCCGGTTCCTCAAACAAGTGTGTCGCCCCAGGAACGATGACGAGCTGTTTTGTGCCCGGCAGCTGCGCATACGCCCGGCGATTCAACTCAATCACGCCGTGGTCCTCACCGCCGACGATCAACAACGTTGGCGCCTGCACTTGCGCGAGGGCGGCTCCGGCGAGGTCAGGGCGTCCCCCGCGGGACACCACCGCCTGGATGGCCGATCCCCGCGCCGCCGCCGCTTGCAACGCCGCCGCTGCGCCGGTGCTCGCGCCGAAGTAACCAATAGCAAGCGTCTTGGTCTGTGGTTGCTGCTGGAGCCAATGGGTGGCGGCGATGAGGCGCCGCGTCAGCAGCGCAATATCAAAGCGCGTCTCGTAGTCGGTATCTTCCGCTCTGGTCAGCAGATCGAACAACAGCGTGCCCAGCCCCGCTGATTGTAAGACTCCGGCCACGAACGTGTTGCGCGGACTATGGCGGCTGCTGCCACTGCCGTGGGCGAAGGCGACGACTCCTTGCGCCCCTGATGGGAGGATCAGTTCCCCTTCGAGGGCGACCGCGTCCGCTGGAATATGCACGAACTGTTTCGTTGTGTGTGTGCTCATAAGTGTTCTGCGCTTTCCTTGGGTCAGACCAGAGAATAGCCGTCTACAGGTACGAGGTGATCCACTCGAGCGGCGTGGCTTCGAGGTGCTCGAGTGGCGCGGGTTTACTGAAGAGACCAGCCGACACGGTCTCGCGCATATCTACCATCTCGTTGCTGAGCAAGACCAACAGGTCATCCAAGGTGACCAGTCCGATGACGTTCTCGTTCGCGTCAACGATCGGCATGCGTCGCACATGACGAGTATGCATTAACGCCGTCAGGTCGGAAAGTTTCCGGTTGACCGGAATCGCTACGGGGTTGGTGGTCATAATATCCCGCACCTTAGTCTGCTGCGGATCTTTCCGCGTCCCAGCGACGTTGAGCGCAATATCCCGGTCGGTCAGAATGCCTTGCAACTTGCCATCTTCGACGGCCAGCAGGCAGCCGATATTCTTGTTTCGCAACAGTTGACACGCTTCGAGGACGCTTTGCTCCGGCGAGATAGTAATGACCGGCCGTTCGCAAAATTTTTGGAGAGACATGGTTAACCTCCGTTTTCCAGGAATTTTGATCGGTTGAATTTCTTGTTTGCGTTTGTCTGTCAATTGCAAGTTTCCTGCCGCACTCGTCGCGCAAAAAACGAGGACTTTCACGGCCGGTTTCTCAAAAGTAGAGAAGAAGACGGCAAAAGACTGCCCCTTGGGGTTTTCTCCTGTTCCGACTGTTACGCATGCTGACGTTACTGCTCCTCTACTGATAAAGGCTCTTCAGGCACTGGACCATGCAGGAGTTCCTCTTGCACCAACCGCTCTGCAGTCAACCAGTCCTCATGATCGTGGCCCGGCTCTTCTCCCCGCTCTTGGTACAGTTCGTACGCCTTTTGTGCGACCCGTTCGTAGAGATTCTCATCACGAATCACCAGAGGCGGCGATACTGTTTTTTTTGTATTCTTCGTACGCTTTGTGGCAGTCGCGGTGGCAGCTCGTCTCGGTGTTTTCTTTTTCTCCATTGTCTGGTTTCCTTCGTTTCGGAGGGTAGCGTTTCTAGCAGGGTCGCCTCGCTGACGAGGTCAGTAACTTCCTCAGTGGTCTACGTCCTCCGTATTCCTTGTGGCTTTATCGATTGCGCTCCGCTCCTCGCTCGGCGCAAACTCCTTGAGGCCGGCGGCAAGATCATGCAAGCGCTTCTTCACGAGCCAGTTGACCGTGCCCTCCTCCTCGACTGTCCCAGCCCGCACGCCTGTGAGCAGCTCAATGCTGTCATCAATGGTGCGAATCGGGTAGATGTGAAATTGCCTCTGTGCGACGGCATCGATCACATCAGCCCGTAAGAGGAGATTCCGCACATTGGCCGCGGGGATCAGCACGCCCTGTTTGCCGGTGAGCCCGTGCACCCGACAGACATCGAAGAATCCTTCAACTTTCTCATTCACCCCTCCGATCGCCTGCACTTCGCCCCACTGGTTGACCGAGCCCGTGACTGCGAGGTCTTGCCGAACCGGGAGTTCCGCCAATCGCGAGAGCAGGGCGTACAGCTCGGTGGTGGAGGCGCTATCTCCCTCGACGCCCGAGTACGACTGCTCGAAGCAGAGACTGGCGGAGAGCGTCAGCGGTTGATCCTGGCCATAGCGATTGCGTAAGTAGCCGGCAAGGATGAGGAGCCCCTTGTCATGCAGCGACCCACTGAGACGGGATTCGCGCTCGATGTTCACAATGCCCGCCCGGCCCATACCCACACTGGCGGTAACGCGGGAGGGGTGTCCAAAACTATAGCCGCCGATTTGGAGCACGGAAAGGCCATTGACCTGGCCGACCTTGCTACCGTCGATATCGACGAGAATGGTTCCCTGGGTGATCAAGTCGCGGATTTCCTCCTCGATCCGATTCGAACGGAACACGCGTTGCTCGATGGCGTGTTGCACGTGGCGCGCGGAGACGAGTTGGGCGTCTTTGTTGCGCGCCCAGTAGGCGGCTTCGCGCACCAAATCTGCAATCTCGGCGTAGGAAGCGGAGACTTTCTGACGGTCTTCCGCTTGGCGGGCGCCGAATTCGACCAGGCGCTCCACCGCCGCGCGATCGAAATGGGGTAACTTTTCCTCGCGGCAGAGCTGGGCGACCCACTGGCCGTAAGCGAGCAAGTGTGGCGCATCGAGCTCCATGGTGGGGCGAAAGTCGGCGTGCACTTTGAAGATCTCGCGAAACTCGTCATCCCAGAGATAGAGCAGGTGGTAGAGAAACGGGCTGCCCACCAGGACCATTTTGGCCTGGATGTTGATCGGCTCAGGCTTGAGGCCGGTGGTGGCAAACAGGGCAAAGGGCTCGTAGGTCTCCATCTCGATGCGACCGCTCTTCAATGTCCGTTTGAGAGTCTTCCAGACGCCAAATTCCATAATGGCGTCCTCAAGGTTAAAGATAAGGTAGCCGCCGTCGGCGCGCAGAACAGAACCTGATTTGATGCGGGTGAAGTTGGTCACCAAGCGATCAAAGCGATCGACCACCCGCTCGATCGTGCCAAAAAGATTGCGGTAGATTGGGGCGGTCTCCACGAGCACGGGCGCGCCCTGCGTGTCGGCGTTATCCACTATGACGTTCACCTCGTACTCCAAGAAGGGCGCGTGTTCTGGAGGGACGGCGAAGGGGAAGGGCACTGGCGATCCCGCCTGGGAAGACTCCTTGAAATCGTCAAGATTGTCAATGACGTAGGCTTTGACTTCCTCCAGATACGCGTTGACTGCCGGGCTCTGCAGTTCCCGTTTGAGCAGGTCCAGAAGGGGAGTGAGGAGGGTTTCACAGAAGCGCCGTTCAATCGCACGGATGTCTTCGGTCAAGGCGCGCAAGGTCTCTTGCTGTTTGGCGGTAAACTCTTCCAATTCGGTGGCGACGCGTTCTTGATTACTTGCCAGAGTGTCCTTTGCCGCCTCGCTCAGTTTGGCAAACGCTTCCGGCTCCAAGGGTTTGCCATCGACCAGAGGAATTAAGATGAAATGTCCACCTGGCCCGGCCTGAACGAGGAAGCCTTTTTCACGAGCGCGCTTAATATACTCCTCAGCTAGGGCATGAGCTTTCGCGGTATACTTTTCCTTGAGTTGCGCCTTTTCTTTGTCAAATGCTTCCTGGCGGAAGGCTTTGGGGAGTTGTTCGCGTAGGGTCTTGACGAGCTCGTTCATGAAGCGCTTGAACGTACGGCCTTGTCCTGCAGCAAGTGAAATGGCCTTGGGCGCATCTGGACGGGTGAAGTTATGCACGTACACCCAATCCTTCGGTGTCGGCGACTGTCCCGCGCGTTGAGCGACCCACGCACGCAGTGTCTCTAATTTCTCAGTCCCACTGAGACCAGAGACGAAGATGTTGAACCCGCTACTGGTGACGCCCAACCCCTCTAAGGTGACCACAGCGTTCCGGATGCTGACGTGAATCTGATCGGCATGCACGAAGGGGTTCTTTTCTAAAACGAGGTAGACGGCATCAGTGATCTCGTCATCGTGCTTGACGTGGCGATGCCAGGTATGGTGGGCGTGAGCGGCGTTGGTAAAACGTCAGAGATCCCGTAAAGCGTCCGATCAGGGTCGTCCTTAAGCCGGGCCATAACTTTTCTCTTTTCTTCCCAACTTTGCAAAAAAAAGAGAGTTTCCTTTTCTTCTTTTAGGAAAACAAATCCTTGTGAATCTCTGGAGTGCATAATTTTCCTATCGGTTCTTGCTCCCCTCGCTCTGGCACGCTGTCTGCAAGAACAAAATAGGCGAGAAGTACATCATGAAGAAGGCACACTGGAAGCACTTTCCCCACGGCGCGGATATTGGTGTGTGTGGGATTGGTAGCTCCAAAAAAGAAGCGTTTGAACAAGCCGCGCTCGCCCTGACGGCCGCGATTGCCGATCTTCATACCGTAATGCCCAACGAGGTGGTGGAAGTGACCTGCGACGCGCCTGATGACGAGTTGCTGTTCGTCGATTGGCTCAATGCTCTCGTCTATGAGATGGCCACCCGCCAGATGCTCTTTAGCCGCTTTGAGGTTCACCTGAAGAGTGGGCGTCTGCATGGAAAGGCATGGGGAGAAGCCCTCGACATCGCGCGCCATCAACCGGCCGTGGAGGTGAAAGGCGCAACCTATACGGAGCTGTTGGTCACGCAAGACAAGACCGGCACCTGGCGTGCGCAGTGCGTGGTCGACGTGTAAGCAGCCAGAAATGGGAAGAACATCGTATGGATACGAGCCAATTGATTCAGCAGTCCGCTTGTGAATGGGAGATTGCGCCGTTTGGCAAGATGCGTGTGCCCGCGGTCATCTATGCTACTGAGGCGCTGATCCGCGACATGGACCAAAAAGTGTATGAACAAGTCACCAATGTGGCCACCTTGCCGGGGATCGTAAAAGCCTCCTATGCTATGCCTGATGCTCACTGGGGGTATGGCTTTCCTATTGGCGGTGTGGCCGCTTTTGATCCAGAACACGGGGGGGTGATCTCCGCAGGCGGCGTTGGGTTTGACATCTCATGTGCCGTGCGTACCTTGCACACCGCCTTAACCGTGCAAGAGATTGAACCGCTGAAGGAGCGCTTGGCTGAGGCGCTGTTTCGCACAGTCCCGGCTGGGGTGGGCAGTCGAGGGCGCTTGCGCTTAAACGAGGCAGAGATGGACGCCATGCTCCGCGGTGGGGCACGCTGGGCCGTCGAGCGCGGGTACGGCACCGCAGCGGACTTGGAGCGGATTGAAGAGCACGGCTGTATGGCGGGAGCCGATCCGGACGAGGTGTCCGAACACGCCAAGCACCGGCAGCGCGAAGAGGTGGGGACACTGGGCTCGGGCAATCACTATCTCGAAGTGCAAGAGGTGACGGAAGTATACAACGCCCGGATTGCTACCGCCTTTGGCGTTAAGCAGGGAGATGTTCTCGTCAGCATTCATTGCGGTTCGCGTGGCCTCGGGCACCAGATCGGCACAGAATTTCTAAAGCGGATGGCGATTGCAGCCGCCACTTATGGGATTGAACTGCCGGACCGAGAATTGGCTTGCGCGCCGATCCATTCGCCAGTGGGTCAAGCGTACCTGGGCGCGATGCGGGCGGCGATCAATTGCGCGCTGGCGAATCGCCAGGTCATCACCCATCTGGTGCGCCAGGTCTTTGCTGACCTCCTGCCGCAGGCACAGTTGCCGTTACTGTACGATGTTTCCCACAACACCTGCAAAGTCGAAGAGCATGTCATTGACGGGACACGCAAACGGCTGTTCGTGCACCGCAAGGGCGCGACGCGCGCCTTTGGTCCGGGGCATCTTGACCTTCCGCTGACGTTGCGGGCGGTAGGCCAGCCGGTGCTGATTGGTGGCACGATGGGCACGGCCTCCTACATTCTGGCCGGTACGCCGGAGAGTATGACGCTCGCATTCGGCTCGGCCTGTCATGGTGCGGGGCGCAGCATGAGTCGCCATCAGGCGCTCAGGCAGTGGAAAGGGCGAGAAGTCATCGCCCATCTCGCCAGTCGCGGTATCCTGATTCGCAGCCCCTCCGCGCGCGGGGTAGCCGAAGAAGCCCCTGGTGCCTACAAGGATGTGCGTGCGGTAGCGGACGCGGCCGATCAGGCAAAGCTCGCGCACAAGGTGGCACGATTGGAACCGTTAGTGTGTATCAAGGGATGAGAGGAGCTACTGCCCGATGCTCCTGCACCACGCACACAGCGCCGCACTGCTGAAGGAAGTCCATTCAACACAGCTGTTACTACGCCGCTGAAGGAGAGACTGCTATGCGTTTTCACAATCGCGAACATGCGGCTCATCTGTTAGCCGAGAATCTGACCGCCTATCGGGGGCAGCACCCACTGGTGCTGGGCATTCCGCGCGGCGCCGTGCCGATGGCCAAAATCATTGCTGAGGCCCTCGGCGGGGACCTCGATGTGGTGCTGGTGCATAAGTTGGGGGCGCCAGGTAATCCCGAACTCGCAATCGGGTCGGTGGATGAAACGGGGCGGATGTATCTGCACGAACAGGTGTGGGATCTGGGGATCGACGAGGACTACCTTGAGGAAGAGAAACAGGCGCAACTCAAGACATTGCGGAAACGCCGTGCCCAGTACACCCCGGTGCGTCCCCCGCTGGATCCGGCTGGGCGGATCGTGATTGTGGTGGACAACGGCATTGCCACCGGGGCCAGTATGATTGCCGCGTTGCGGGCGGTGCGCGCCAAGCTCCCCGCGAAGCTCATCGCCGCTGTGGCAGTTGCGCCGGCGGAGACGGTGAAACGGATGCAGGCAGAAGCAGATGAGGTGGTGTGTTTATACGCACCGGACCACTTCTATGCGGTGGGACAGTTCTTTGAAGATTTCTCCCAGGTGTCTGACGAACAAGCAATCGCCATTTTGCGGCAAAGCAGCACCAAACCTGCGCCTGGAGCATAGCTGAGAGCGAAACGCAGCAGTTCCCTTTGGGGAATATCGTGACTTTTGTGGAATCCTTCATGACGAGCTGCCGAGACGCATATGCGGCGATGTCGAACTCATGCGTCACCATGAGGATGGTCATCCCACAGCGCCAGAGTTCTTGTAAGAGCGCCATGATTTCAATACTGGTCCGGGAATCGAGGTTCCCGGTCGGCTCGTCGGCCAGAATGAGTTTCGGTTGCGTCACCAGCGCCCGGGCAATGGCCACCCGCTGTTGCTGGCCACCGGACATCTGGTTGGGATAGTGGCGCAGATGGTCGCTGAGGCCGACCCGACGTAATGCGTCGGCCGCACGCTGACGGCGCTCGTGGGGGGACACGCCCGCATATTGGAGGGGCAACCCGACGTTGTCCACAGCGCTCGTGCGCGGGAGCAAATTGAAGCTCTGGAAGACAAATCCCAGCAGGCGGTTGCGGATCTCCGCCAGTTCGTTGCGGCTTAACTGTGAGACGTCTCGACCTGCGAGGAGGTACCGGCCAGACGTGGGCCGGTCTAGGCATCCAAGAATATTCATGAGTGTGGACTTCCCCGACCCTGACGCTCCCATAATGGCAACAAACTCTCCTTCCTCGACTGTGAGGAAGATATCGCACAGAGCCGCTACCTCAACTTCGCCCATGCGGTAGATCTTGCCTACGTGGTGCAAGTCGATGAGCGCCTCTCTTCCCTGCATATGCCTTCCCTAAAAGATCCGCCGGAACGTGCCTGGACTACTCGGTGGTACGTTTTGCGGTGCCTCCAGACCGCCCGAGATATCGGTGATGAGGAGGTCTCCTGCATGCACGTGCCCCTCGACAACCTCTGTAAGCGTGCCGTCGGAGATGCCAGTGCTGACTGGGATCTCCGACGGTGTCTCATCGCGCAACACCCACACTGTCCGCCGAGCTGGAGCCAGGAGATTCCGGCTCTTTGCCGCCTGATCGTGCTGCACCCGCGCAAGCAATGCGGGAGGTGGTCGGAAGCGCAGCGCGGCGTTGGGGATGCGCAGGGCGTCGTCTTTCTCCGCGTAGATAAACGTCACATTTGCCGTCATGCCCGGTCTGAGCTTCAACTCCGTGTTATCGACATCGATGACCGCATCGTAAGTGACGATATTTTGGACCATCTGCGGGGTGAGGAATGCCTCCACGGTGACAGCTCGTTTTCTCTGAAAGGACTGGGAACAGGCCGACTTGCGGAGCATACGATCTTGCACTGGGCGCGAAGTAAGGCGGACGTTCCCCACTGTTGCAAAACTTCAGACGTATGTCCTGAAAAGCAGAAATCTCGCTACTCCAGGGGCTTGATTACGAAGAGGCGGTCATCCTGGCGGTCATGCTTGCGGCGTAAGGTCGAGCTGAGGCTTCAATATAAACCTGGCGCTTTACCTACTTCTTCCCTCAGAATGACCAATGAACCGGGCCACTTCCATGCTT
>CAZCWX010000520.1:0-4757 GCA_964502465.1 uncultured Enterobacteriaceae bacterium
GCAGCAGATGCTACTGCATGCCGGCATCCTCAATGAAAAGCTGCTCGCTGACATAGAAACCGACATACAACAACAAGTCGAAGAAGCAGTTCAAACAGTCAAAGCCGCGCCCCTGCTCGCACCAGAAGCGGCATTGCAGGACCTGTATGCTTAGGGAGTGAAGCGACTATGGCAGTCATCACTTACAGTAAAGCAATCAACCAAGCCCTTGCAGAGGAGATGGAGCGTGACGAGAACGTCATTCTCTACGGACAAGACGTTGCCGTGTGGGGAGGCATCTTCCGTGTCACGGAAGGTCTACGCGAACGCTTTGGCCCCGACCGTGTGTTCGACTCGCCGATTTCAGAAAACGTCATGGTCGGCGCTGGGGTTGGCGCAGCAACCATGGGGCTACGGCCGGTCGTGGAGTTGCAGTTCGCCGATTTTATCTTCACGGCTGGAGATGAAGTCTTCTTCAAAGCCGGAATGTGGCGGTTTATGCACGGCGGCGCGTTTAAGGTCCCGTTAGTGATCCGCGCACCTTCCGGTGGGTCTGGTTTTGGTCCAGAACACTCCGCCTGTCCTGAAGCGTTTATTATGCATGCTCCAGGTCTCCTCTGTGCCGTTCCGTCTACTGCTGCTGATGCCAAGGGGCTCCTCAAAGAAGCGATTCGTCTCGACAACCCAGTTGTGTATTGCGAGCATAAGTTGCTCTACGCCACCCGTGGTGAGGTACCGGACGGAGACTACACGACGCCTTTCGGTCAGGCTGTTGTCCGCCGTGAGGGTGATGCGCTCACTATTGTCGCCTGGCAGGATATGCTGCGTCGGACGTTGGCAGCAGCCAATCGTCTCAGTCAAGAAGGGATCGAGGTCGAAGTCATCGATCCGCGTACCCTCAATCCCTTTGATCGCCATACCATCATTGAATCGGTGAAAAAAACCGGAGCGTGTATGGTGGTTGAAGAAGGCTATCGCACGCTTGGTGTTGGCGCAGAAATCGGCGCCATGTTGCTCGAACATGCCTTGCCGTACCTTGATAAACCGCTCAGGCGCCTGGCTATTCCGGATGTCCCGCTTCCTACCAGTCAGCAACTCGTAGACTATGTTGTTCCCTCTGAAGAAAACATCTACCAGGCGGTGAAAGACCTTGTCGGCTGAAGCAACTGCTGCCCAAACAATTCCCGTCCTGATGCCCAAGATCGGCCAAGCCATGGCCGAAGGGACGGTCATTCACTGGCACTGGAAAAACGGTGATCGCGTCGAGACAGGCGTCATCCTCGTGACCATTGAGACTGACAAGGCCACCTATGACCTTGAAGCGCCAGCGAGCGGCATCCTTCACATTCACGTCGGTGAAGGGCAAGAGGTGGCAGTCGGCACGGTGATTGGCGAGATCGGAGAGTCTTCACGCACAGCGCATGTTCCTGTTGCTCCCATAACTTCTCCCGCTTCCATACTGACAACGGGACAAGCGAAAGCTCCGGCACGCAAGAAAGTGCTCGCTTCTCCCAAGGCGAAGCAACTTGCTGCTGCCCACAACGTGGATCTCTCCACCATGATTCCATCGAGTGCGGATGGCGTTATTTCAGCTGATGATGTCGAGAGAGTGCTGGCTGTGGGGAAAGCTTCGGCTCCGATTCCTCAGGAGACAGCGGCCAGCCATCCTGTCCGCGAGCGCCGCAAACTGACTGGTATCCGGAAGACCTCGGCCCGTCGTGTCCAGGAAGCGTGGCAGACGATCCCGCACATTGTCCAGATGGTCGAGGTGGATGCGACTGCTTTGCTCGCAACCCGGGCAGCGCTGAAAGGAGATGTGCCTGCGCTGACGCTGAATGACCTGATTTTGCATGTAGCAGTTCAAGTCATGGCCGGGTTGCCGGACTTAAACGGCACAGTTGAAGAAGACACGCTGACGCTATACGAGAGGGTCGATGTTGGCTTCGCGGTAGACACACCGCGTGGATTGATGGTGCCAGTTATCCGTCGCGCTGACACACTGTCGGTTACGCAACTGGCTGCTGAGAGTCAACGTTTAATCGAAGCCGCCCGCTCCGGCCGCCTCAGTGTCGAAAATGTTGGTTACGCCAGCCTGACAGTTTCTAATCTCGGCATGTTTGGTATCCGTTGCGGGACACCAGTCATCAACCTGGGCGAGCCAGTTCTTGTCTTTGTTGGTGCAGTAGAAGATCGGCCGGTCGTGCAAGACAAACAGATTGTTATCAAACCACTGCTCATGCTCAGCGTCGCGTATGACCATCGGGTGGCTGACGGGGTAGCGGCAGCGAGGTTTACACAAGGACTCAAAGAAAAGTTAGAAAGTCTCGGGTCAGCAGCCGGCAGTCAGCGGTCAGCGGTCAGCAGTCAGCGGTCAGCAAGCACAGCGACTGTCCCTCAAGAGGCAAGCCTCAGTCAAAGAGCCGCACGGGCAGTGTCCAAGGGAGCAGGGTATGCCGTGCAGGTGTATAGTAGTCGCCATTCCTGGACCCTCGATGAACCAATTTCTGACAGTGGTACGGATGCTGGTCCCGATCCGGTAACGGCCTTTCTTGGGGCGTTATTGTCTTGTATGACGATTTCCTTCAAAGCCGCCGCTCGTCGTCGTAATATCACGATTGACCGGCTTGAGGGCCAAGTGCGTGCGACTCCAGAGGGGCATGTGAAAGAGATCACCATGACCTTAGAGGTCTGGAGTCCCGCTGCTGAAGAGAAAGTCCGCGTGCTGCTTGATCGCGCCAAACGCGGTTGCTACGTGAGTGGTGTCCTGAAACCGGAGATTGGTTTCACCATTAATCTAGCCATTCATTCCACTCAGTCCCGATGATACGGAGACCAAGCCCGCGAGTGACTACAGGCACCAACAGGCTCCGAGCGGCTCCAGTATCAACCAGTACGGGAAATTGATGGATCTCCAGGGATAGCGTCGGGGCGTTCACGTGAACACCCCGGCTACATAACCCCTCACCCTGTCCCTCTCCCACGTGGGGAGAGGGCACATGATAAGAGATCGGGAAGAGCTATCCTCGTCCGTGACGCAGCAGGCGGCCTGGGGTGGCGTCTGTGCACTTGCCATCTTCGAAGGTCACGTCGCCATTGACCATGATCCAACGGTAGCCATCAGCATACTGCACGCGCCGCCATTCGCCGGCTGGGAAGTCATGCACGATGGTTGGCTTTTCTGGGACGAGCTTCAGATTCTCCAAATCATAGACAACGACATCTGCAGGAGCGCCTTCTTTGAGGAGTCCACGATCCTGGAAACCCGCGCATTTTGCTGGCATGGCGCTCAGACGATAATGCGCTTCCTCGAGGCTCATGAAACCCGCATCGCGCACCATCCACGAGAGCATGTCGGTCGGATACGCACCGATAGTGATGAACTTGGTATGCGCGCCACCATCCGACACACCGGCGATGCTATGCTCTGAGGCCATCAGTTCAGCGGCATAATCTTCCCGCATGTTACGAGCTGGCGTCTCAAATTCGGTCTGCAGCTTGTCGGCGAGTGCGATGTCGAGCATGGCATCGACAGGATGCTTGTTTTCCATCTCAGCGATTTGTCCAACGGTCTTACCGACATATTTCTGCAGTTTGGGATCGACCACAGATTCAATGGTGAAATCTTTGAACGATCCAGTCACGATCGGCGTATGGCCGGAATCATAGTCTGCACACAGCGCCTGGCGCAGGGCGGGGTTCTGGAACTTCTGCAAACGCTCGGCTGGCGTGCCCATCGTCACCTCACGCCATACGTCGCTGCCGTCAAACAGGTTCATATCCGCAAAGGTGAAATAGAGCCCCTGACGCATGACCGCAGTCTGATTGTAGATCTTTCGCCCTTGTTTGTTGGTCTGCTCGATCCAGCGCAGGATGCGGCGATGGAGCGCAGGACGGTCGTCACGCACGGCTGTGGCATTAAACAGCACCGGCCGTCCAGCCACATCGGCTAACCGATCATAAAAGGCCATGTCAGACTTGAAATCCGGACTGGCTTGGGTGAGTTGAATAAAGCCTTCCTTGCGACGCGAGAGCACTTCGGCGAACGCGAGAACGTCTTCATCGGCCATGGTGTCGGTGACCATCGGGGTGCCGTCGTAGTCGCGTTGCACCGAGACAAAGCCATTACCCAACCGTTGAGCAGAGAATCCACAGCCACCGGCATTCAGCGACTCCTCGAGGATGCGGCACATTTCCTGCCGCTCCTTTTCGGTCGCGGGCCGGCTCTTCGCCGCTTCGAGGCCCATAACCCAGATCATGATAGGGGCGAGGGGCACGTAGCTCAGGACATTCAGGCCCTTGGGGGTGCGATCAAGAAAGTCGAGCCACTCGGGGAAGGTGACCCATTCCCACTTCATGCCGGCTTTCATGGATTCAAATGGGATCGCTTCCACGCGGGACATAGTCAACATCGCCCGCTCGCGCATCTCTGGCGGACAGGGGGCAAAGCCGAAGCCACAGTTGCCGATAACGATCGAGGTCACGCCATGCCAGCCAGACAGGGTGCAGTACGGGTCCCAGTTGATCTGCGCATCATAGTGCGTGTGCAGGTCGATAAATCCAGGCGCGACCACGAGTCCGTGCGCATCGAGTGTTTTCTTTGCGCTGCTCGGACTCAATCGGCCATTTCGTTCTATCTTGGCAATCGTGCCGTCTTTGATACCAATGTCGCCGGTATAACGCGGCGTGCGCGTCCCATCGACAACGGTACCGCCTTGAATAACCACATCAAATTCGGCCATGGCGACCCTCCTTGTTAGAATTGAACGTTCACTCAGAAT
>CAZCWX010000521.1:0-3129 GCA_964502465.1 uncultured Enterobacteriaceae bacterium
TCCGCACCACATGTTGATACCTGAGACGCCGCCTTTATCTCGACCGAACATAGGGGATCCTCCACCTGTATGTCTCATTGCGAGGATCGTGCGCTACTGCTCGCTGGTAGTCGGTCAGAGCTTCAGTGAAATGCCCTTCCATGCGGGCTTGTTCTCCTTTTCTCGCCTGTACGACAGCCAACATACTGGCTACATCTTGGGAGGGAGATAGGAAGCGTGCCCGCAAGAAGTACTGTTCAGCAGCAGTCAAATCGTTTTTCTTCAGACTTTCTCCCCCAGCAAGAAAGAACAGTTCTTTGGCAAGAGGCTTTTCTTCTGCCGTGAAATTTCGCCACTGCAAAAGTTTAGCAACGTCATCGAGATGAGCGCGGATACCATGGCATTTCATGTTGGCAAGCAACCAGTAGAGCTGGGGGGTTCTCTTGACTTGTTCCCCAGTGAGCAGCTTCTGAAAGAGTGGAATAGCCTTTTCGTATTCGCCTTTGGTGTAATACTCCAGAGCAAGGGAAAGATGAGAAGGAGGTGCGTTGCGAGTGCCCTCTCCGGACATGCGTGAGGGATGCCTTCCCGGCGGTGCAAATTGGCTTGCGGTTTTAGAGGCAACCGACGCTCCACACTGCTCGCAAAACTTCGCATCCGGCTTTACGGCTGCGCCGCACTGTGCACAGGACCGCATCCCTCACCTCGCAAACTTTTACTCTGAGCCCAGACAGGAAATTCCTCTATATTTAGAATAGGGAGATAGATACTACTACCCGCTCCGCCTTGTCAAACGCAGTCTCGAGAGGCTTTTTCTCGACACCAGGAATAATCATGCTAGGATAGCAGTATCCGACCGGACAAGCGGGAATCCCCTCATCGCGAAGGAACACCTCGGAATGAGTACCGTCAGACTCGACTTGGAAGAAGACTTAGTCGTCCTATTGCGTCAATTCAATCAGCCCGTGCAGCGCGCGGCGCGCGAACTCATCGTGCTCGAACTGTATCGGCGCGGCACGATCTCCAGTGGGAAAGCCGCAGAACTGCTGGGCATGTCTCGCTGGGAGTTCATCCACTATGCCTCGCATCTGGGCATTCCATACTTTGCCATGACGAAGGATGAATGGGAGGCAGAACGAACACAAAGTGAAAAGCTGTGAATTCGCTGTGTATCGTCTCAAACTCTAGTCCGTTGATTGCACTAGAGCAAATCGGCCACCTGGATCTTCTGGAAAAGCTCTTTGCGACAGTATTGATCCCGCCTGCCGTTGCCCGAGAAACGGCCCGTGTGGTGTTGCCGGCGTGGATTACCGAGAGATCGTTGACACAACCCATTGGGCCGCAAATTCTCCGTGCTTCGCTCGGACCGGGAGAGAGCGAAGCGATCAGCCTTGCCCTTGAGGTTGGTGTGCAGTGGATTATCTTGGATGACCGACCAGCGCGTAGACTGGCCCAAGCCTTGGGCCTGCCTGTGATCGGGACCCTCGGGGTGTTGCTCGCATCCAAGCGCCGCGGTTTTCTGTCCACCATCCAACCGTGTATCGACGCTTTAGTGAGCCATGGTTTTCGTATCGCACCTGACCTGTACGAGCATGTTCTCCATGATGCTGGGGAAAGTTGATGACCAGAGCGCCCTGCCCACCCAGCTGGGAAACAAGACCCGAAGGAATTCTTATCGGGACTGGATCATTTGACCCTTCGGAACTTTGCTACTTCTCCCTCCGACCGGGTGAGGGTGAGTTGCGCTCCAGAGATGGAGAATTGCCATACCATAGGGCCAGCCAATCCGGCAAACCCGCCAAAGGCCACTCGGATGTGGGAGTCATCGACAATCTTATAGTCACCGCCCACCTGGCCGCCTGGGGCTTCATCATTAATTGTCTATAGTCAGCACATCGTGGACAACTAATCCAGTCAGGACATCGTGGACATAAGCGTTAGATGTAGTCAGGACATCGTAGACAGGGGGCATACTCATCTCCATGGAGGAGGTGAGTTATGGGCTCCGCAACTCAGGATCAAGCACAGGCGCAATTGCGTCGCACCGATAACCTGTACTCTGGTTCCAGGTCGCAGTCGTGCAACGACCGGTGCATTGGCACGGGGCGCGTCTAACAACGATGTCTGATTCACAACACGATATGTACCCAGAGGAGCCTGCCTTATCGAGGTGGTTCTTGCCGCCTGCGAACGCTCTTTGGTAGGTGATGCATGCGTCGGCTCTGCAGGTTTCGATTCCGGGACAAGCGCTGCCGTGCTGCGCTCCCATGCGATAATCGATGCAGCATCCATACCAGGAGGGAGAAACAAGAGGGGATAAGAAACTTGCACTTCTCCAGAAGCCTGGGAAAAGCGCCACTCATGCGCCAGACCGTGAACAATGTCTTGCAGTTTCTTACTAGCGATTTTAGCGGACTGAAAACGAACCTGGGAGGTGCTGCCGTCTGGGGCGATCGTCAGATCGAGTACGAGGCTGCCCATCAACGAGGGATCAGTAGCTCGTTCGACTTCATAGATTCCCTGGAGATCGGCCAGGTAAGCTTCGATTATTTGTTGGATCGCGTCAGGAGAACGAGCGGCATCGTCCTTTCCTTTCCCGGACACGCGAACCCCAAGTTCTGTGGCAGTTACGACCGACCCTCGACGCCCTATCCCTTCAGATGGATCGGTTACCCTGGCTTCTCTTTCCGGTTCCACCTCTATGGCTTCGGAGGTCCCTTCCTCGCCCGGTGAAAACGTGGCGAACTTCTCTAACGATCCCACGAAATCCCCTCCCTTTTTCTCCGGCTGCTCCGACGTTGGTTGCGCAACGATGGAAGAAACACTCTCTCCGTCTCCGCGTTCCATTGCACTCTCTTCACCCGAAGTCCCGGGATCGGGCGGTGTATCTGTTGCCTGACCGGGCTCTGCAGGGGAGACGCCCTCCATTGCAGCCAGTGGGCGCTCCTCTTGAGAGCCAGCAGCGTACCACCAGTTTTGGACCGCACGATACCCAAAGAATGCACCCGTTCCAAACAGGACCGTAGCCCCTGCTACGCTTATCCCATTCACAATTTTTCGCTGCATGGCTTGGCGTTTCCGCCGGTTTTCTTCTGTCCGCAGCGTCACAAACCGTGCAAATTTCTGTGCATAACGCTGATTCTCGGGATC
>CAZCWX010000522.1:0-37501 GCA_964502465.1 uncultured Enterobacteriaceae bacterium
CGATTTTGACCGCCTGGACAGCGGTGATAAAGGCCGCCTGGAGAACCGCGAAGGAATCACTGACGAACAAACGTCGCTGGGGCATGGGCTTTGCCTAGAGCTTTTCTCTTGGTCTTGCAAGGTCCTTTTCTGAGTTTTGACACCCTGCCCTTTTGTGGATTCCTGAACATCAGCGGAGAAGCGAACTTTAAGGAGCTGATGAAACATTTGAGAAACTATACAACCCCTCCACCTTCTGACTCGGCTTCATAATTTTTCACTTTCACCTTTCTTGATACTGTCTACTCCATTCCTCGATTTCTTGGTTGCGAGTCGGATCAATTGATGGAAACGATTGCCGCCGAGCGCACGGAGAAAGGGTTGAAAAAGAAGCAGATTTCTTCTCTGTATAATGTAGTGCTGGTCTCTGGAGTAGAACAGGACGCTTATTTCAAATCCATTCGTTTGACGTGGATCAACCGATGCCCGAGCATGTCAACTGCGGCCTGAGACTGTTCTAGAATTATGTAGCCAAGCAACGGTTCGTAACTACCGTCTTCAGGAGTCATCTCTATGAACAAGACCTCATTATAAATGGGACGGAACCCTTCGATCTGTATTCTCACTGGACCGCAGACCTCACCTTGAACAGTTTGCTGTGTGACCGTCTCTAACTCAACGGTTTGGATCGTTTCTAAGTCTCCCAATCGATCCCTCCACGCAGTTGGCAGCACAAGAAAGGATGCGCCGGTGTCAACTAGCGCATCACATCTGATACTTTTCGATGGATCAGAAACGTTTTCTATTTTTACAGAGGTGACGATCCGTCCCATTGTTTACTCCTTGAAAGATGTTTACCCCAACTTCCGATCCAGAGCGCGGTATTGCACTGCTTCGGCGATGTGCGCGCCGCCAACTTGTTCTTCGCCTGCCAGGTCAGCGATCGTGCGCGCCACTTTGAGGATACGCGTATAGGCGCGTGCGCTCAGCCCTAATCGGGCCATCGCACTCTCCAAGAGTTTCTCTCCTGCAGCGTCGGGCTGACAGAACTTACGGATATCGCGGCTGGTCATTTGCGCATTGCAGAACAAGGTGCGGCCAACAAAGCGGCGGAGTTGTCCTTCTCGAGCTTGGTTCACACGGGCACGAATCGCGGCAGAATCTTCACTTGCAACGTGCTGACTCAGCTCTTTATACTTGACCGCTGGCACTTCGATCTGGATGTCAATGCGATCAAGCAAAGGACCAGAGATCTTCGCCCGATACCGGTGAATCTGCTGCGGAGTGCAGGTACACTCATGCTGCGGGTCGGTAGCGTACCCGCAAAGACAAGGATTCATCGCGCACACGAGCATAATGTTAGCTGGATAGGTAATAGACCCCACCGCCCGCGAGATGGTCACGCGGGCGTCTTCCAAGGGCTGACGGAGCACTTCCAACACGTTCTTGCGAAACTCTGGGAGTTCATCGAGAAATAACACGCCATGGTGTGAGAGCGAGACTTCTCCAGGCTTTGGGATTGCGCCGCCACCGATCATTCCTGCATCAGAGATGGTGTGATGCGGCGAGCGAAAAGGCCGGGTGGCAATGAGGGCCTGCCCGTTCATTAAGCCTGCTACGCTGTGGACTTTCGTCGCTTCGATCGCCTCAGCCAGGGTCATGTCTGGAAGGATAGTCGGCAGCCGCCGGGCCAGCATGGTTTTGCCTGCACCCGGCGGACCAACAAGCAACACATTATGTCCACCCGCTGCGGCGACTTCGAGGGCACGTTTGACGTGTTCTTGCCCTTTCACGTCATTAAAATCAACGTCGTAGCGAGAATGGGCAGCGAACACAGCACTCAAATCAGTGCGGACTGGCGTGAGCGATTGGTCACCATTCAGGAACAGAAACGCGTCGCTCAGCGTAGAGACACCGATCACCTCAATACCCTCGACCACTGCGGCCTCGGCAGCATTCTCGGTGGGGACGACCAGTCCTTTGAGCCCTTTCTCGCGGGCCATCACTGCCAGCGGTAAGGCTCCGTGCACAGCTTTTACCCGGCCATCGAGAGACAGTTCACCGAGCAGGGCGTACTTGTCCAGTTGCTCTTTAGCCAGCCAGCCCTCTGCTGCCAGAATACCGAGGGCAATTGGCAGGTCATATGCTGAGCCTTCTTTTTTCAGGTCTGCAGGGGCGAGATTGACGGTAATCTTGCGCGACGGAAATTCATAGCCGGAGTTTTTGATCGCCGAGCGCACCCGGTCTTTGCTTTCTTTGACCGCGCCTTCGGGGAGGCCTACCGTGGTGAATTGGGGCAGGCCAAAGGCGACATCAACCTCGACTTCGACCAGCAGCCCGTCGATCCCAACCAATGCGCCAGAGAGTACCGTAGCCAGCATGCTTTCGTGCTAGCGAAAGTAGAGAGAAAAAGCAAGAAAAAGAGCGCTATAAGGGGAGAGGTCCACCGCGCAAATCCGAGACATTACGAGACATTAGTGGAAGAGATTCAAAAATTCTACTCCGCCATCGGCAGTTAGACGATAGTGAACAAGAAACGATCCCGAGCGGTAGAGGTAACTCGGCGCTTGGGGATCATAAAAACTCGGCACTCGTCCCGGTAAGGATGGATCAGCAGCGATGGCAGCCAGCACTTGTTCTAAAGCGTCCCGATCTCGCGGAGAGACGTTCTTTTCCCAGTCCGCCACATCGAGCAAAAACCGTCGGGCAAAGAGGAATTCAGCCACGCAGTAATCCTTGCTTTCGGGCAGTTTTGAGCAGCTCCTGCACACTAGGCATGTGGTTCGTTTCGAGCACGCGGCCAGCTTTGATATCGTCGGTCGCTTCTTTCATCGCCCTGATTGCTTCGGGATCTTGCCATAGCCGGGCGATACGTTTCAGGGTTTCCAACCGCTCGAAATCGATGAGGACCACAGCCGGGGTTCCTCGTTTGGTGATAATGATCTGGTCGCCTTCCAAAGTCTCATCGACGAGTTGCAAAAAGCGTTGACGTGCCTCGCTGACTGTTACATAGCGGTCCATGAAAATTTCTCCTTACAAAATAATGTACAGAAATTTGGCCGAGGAGAAAAGCGAGGGATTGTGACTGATCAGGTGATCCAACCGCTGCTGGAGGGAAGAGCGGGAGATCCGCTGACCGCTTGCAAGGATGTTCTCAGATCAGAAGAAAGGCCAAGCTGACAGAAGGATGCTGACGCCATTCACCGCTGTCAAACTGTAACCCCCTGAATTCTCAGGCTTGTCGCCTGTGCTCGGGCGCGCTCTGCCTCTTCTTTCTCGCCGAGCAGATCAAGCGCCCGTGCCGTTGTCACCCAATTATCGGGGCTGGTTGGTTTCAAGGCTGTCCGCTCAGCCATGAGCGCGCGTGCGAGACGGCCTTGACCACTTCGCAATGCGGCTTCAATCAAGGTGAGACTGAGCACGTCACGTTGGGCATGACTCCCACCGAACCGATGCGCCATGGGTCGAACAGGCAAGAGCAGATCGACAGTCGTGCGATAGTTACCCTGCCCGAACGCGAAGAGCGCACGGCACACGGGCAACCCCACATCGCGGGTCATCATGGCATTGGTATTCTGGTGAGAGACCCGTCGTTCAAGCGCCGCCAGGAGTTTTTGGGCGGCAGCCTGACGGCCATCGGCGACGAAGGCCATCATGGCATGCATATCGTTAAAGGCATAATAGGCATCCTCAGCCATCGGCTCATACGTGTCAGCGAGATCTTGCCAACGGTTCCCCACATTGAAGCCCAAGAGAGATAACCGCCACAGCAACGAGGCAGCGTCCAACATTTCCAAGGCAACGGTGGAATGGCCTGGCCGGAGAGACTGATCGTAGATATTGAGCACCTGATCGATCTGTCCGAGGTCAAGGTAATACAGCGCGAGATGCCACCAGTTGTGAAAGGCAAATGCGTTATTTGGAGCCCAATCCACGGTGCGAGAAGTCAGCCACTCTACCCCTTCGCGTAAGCGACCTTGCATCTCAAACACGTGGGTCACCGCGTGAATGCCCCAGGTGTCACTGGGGACGAGCTCGACTGCCCGGCGGCCAGTTTCCTCTGCGCGGCCGTAGTCGCCCATCTCTTCGAGCCCGAAAGCGTACATCCCAAGGACATACCCATAGCCTGGAATGCTTTCGTCCCAATCGGGCAGGACCCGTGCGACACGGTCACGCAACAGAGAAGATTGACCCAGAAAGAAATCGCACTGGTGGGCAATCTGTAAAGCGAGCGCATCGCGTGGGTAGTCGATGAGTACCTCGCCATACCGAGACACAGCTCGTTGAAAATCGCCGTCAAGCCAGGCTCGTGCAGCGGCGATGTGCCCGCGTTCGCGCTCATTCGCCTGGTCGGTGAGGGCTTCAGCCGCTTTCACACTGCGCCGCAGCTCAGGTTCAACTGCCCTCTCTGTCGATATCAGCATGAGTCCTGCACGAAAGCAGTGGCCAAGCACAAACTCTGGGTCCTCTGCCAAGGTCTCTTCGAGGATGGCGAGAGGATCATTAAAATAGCCTTGAAAGAGGTCAAAAGCTTTTTCGAAGCGGTCGAGCGATTGTCTCTTGGTAGTTGAGACGGGAACACCTCGTTTGTCTTGCAACACCATGCCGTCAGTCTCCTTCTCCCGACTGGTATGAGGGATTGATCGCCATGAAAAAAAGAAACACCAACAACATTGCTCCTGACCAGCATTCCGGCGAGTGGCTTGGTCTCGTGCTAACGAAAGTGCACGGAAAAAGCAAGAAAGGGCAGTTGTCCTCTTGGCAAACTATCCCTGGCCGCCTCTTTTCCGTATAATTCCCCGCGAGAACGGATAGGGGTATGACATTTGATGAAATTCTGACTGGGGTACTGGAACTGCTGCAACGTGAGGGCCGGGTATCGTACCGAGCCCTCAAAAAGCGGTTTGATCTCGATGATGACTCTCTTGAAGCTGTGAAAGAAGAAATTATTGAAGCGAAACGGTTAGCCACCGACGAAAGAGGCAAAGTATTAGTCTGGATTGGGGGACCTCTATCGGTGGTGCCACCAGTGGGTTTTCATGGCTCTATTGCCCCTGTGCCGTCTCCCAGGCCCAGTAGCGGGCAGCCTTTCACTCCTGAAGCTGAACGACGCCAGCTCACGGTAATGTTCTGTGACCTGGTAGGTTCAACTGCCCTCTCGGGTCAACTCGACCCCGAAGAACTGCAAGGGGTATTGCGCGCCTATCAAGAAGTCTGTGCTGGGGTGATCAGCCGCTTTGATGGGCATATTGCCCAGTATTTAGGCGATGGACTGCTGGTCTATTTTGGCTATCCTACGGCGCATGAAGATGATGGCCAGCGAGCAGTGCGGGCAGGGCTCGGCATTGTGAATGAGATGCAACGGCTCAACACCCAGATCCACCGAACTGCCGCGGTATTACAAAACATTTGTCTGCAAGTGCGGATCGGCATTCACACGGGTTTGGTCGTGGTTGGTGAGATGGGGGGAGGAGGATTTCGCGATCCTATGGCGATTGTTGGGGAAGCGCCAAACATTGCGGCACGATTACAAGGGATAGCAGAGCCTGATACCGTCGTGGTCAGCGCGGCTACCCGACAACTCATCGAGGGCTTCTTCAAGTGTCAAGACTATGGTCTGCATCATCTGAAGGGAGTATCAAGCCCGGTTCTCATATACCGGGTGGTGGGAGAAAGCGAAGTCCAAAGTCGCTTTGAGGCGTCTGTCACGACTACGCTGACGCCACTCATCGGCAGAGAACAGGAAGTCGAACTGCTCGCAGCGCGCTGGGAAAGGGCAAAAGGAGGAGAAGGCCAGGTTGTGCTGGTGAGTGGCGAGCCTGGGATAGGGAAATCACGCCTCGTCCAAGAACTGAAAGAGCGAGTAGGAAAGCAAGGAACGACGCACCTCGACATTCATTGTTCCCCCTATTATCAGAATACTGCGCTGTATCCTGTCGTTGAGCACTTGCAGCGTCTGCTGCGGTTGCAGAGGGATGATGCTCCTCAAGGCAAACTGCAGAAACTCACAAACACCCTTGCTGCCTATCAATTCCCTGAGTCTGACGCTGTTCCCCTCTTAGCCGCCCTGCTGTCGCTTTCCCATCCCGCAGGCTATCCGCCTCTGAGCCTTAGCTCTCAGAAGCAGAAGCAGAAAACCCTAGAGGTGTTAGTGTCGTGGTTACGAGAAGAAGCCGCAAGACAACCTGTGCTTGTTACGTGCGAAGACCTCCAGTGGGCTGATCCTTCCACTGTGGAGTTTCTCACCCTCTGCCTCGATCTGGTGCCTACCGTGCGTATGCTGGCGCTCCTCACTTTTCGATTGGAGTTTCACGCTCCCTGGAAACTACGCCCGTACACGACCCAGATTACACTCAGCCGCTTAGGTCGGAGACAAGTAGAGGAGATAGTGAAAACGGTCACCGGCGGCAAGACTCTGCCAGTGCCGGTAATGCGGCAGGTTGTAAGCAAGACAGACGGAGTGCCGTTGTTTGTAGAAGAGCTAACGAAAATGGTGATGGAGTCAGGGTTGCTGAGAGAGACGGCTGGACACTATGAACTCACCGGCCCTTTGCTTCCTCTGGCAATTCCAGCAACATTACAGGATTCCCTGATGGCCCGGCTCGATCGGCTGGCCCCGGTGAAACAAGTGGCCCAATTGGGAGCTGCCCTGGGTCGAGAGTTTTCCTACGAATTAATCCGGCTGCTCTCACCTTTTGACGAGACAACCTTACAGAAGGGACTGACGCAGTTGGTAGAGGCCGAACTCGTCTACCAGCAAGGTCTTCCCCCCCAAGCCACATACATCTTTAAGCATGCTTTGGTGCAAGATGCAGCGTATCAGTCTTTGCTGAAGAGCAAGCGGCAACCAATTCATCAACAGATAGCACAGGTGTTAGAGGGGCGGTTTTCCGAGACCAGAGAGACCCAGCCTGAGCTGCTGGCCCATCACTACACAGAGGCCGGCCTGCTTGCTCAGGCTATTCCCTATTGGCAGCGTGCAGGTGAGCGAGCTGTCCAGCGCTCGGCTCATGTTGAGGCGATCAGTCACTTCACTAAAGGACTGATGTTACTCCAGGTCCTCCCTGACACTCCCGAGCGCGTCCAGCAAGAACTCCTCCTGCAAATCTCTCTTGGCAGTCCCTTGATGGCGACGAAAGGCTGGGGGGCTACGGAAGTAGAGCGCGCCTATGCCCGGGCGCGAGAGTTGTGTCAGCGGGTTGGTGAAACGCCTCAGCTCTTTCCAGTGCTGTGGGGCATGTGGGGATTTTATGTGATGCGGGCGCAACACCAAACGGCACGGAGGCTTGCAGAGCAGTGTTTGAGCCTCGCCCAGAGTGTCCAAGACCGTGACCTTCTCATTGGAGCCCATGTCGCGCTTGGTTGTTCCTTTTCTTATATGGGGGAGTTTGTGCGTACGCGAGAACACTTGGAGCAAGGAATGCTGCTCTATAACCCTCAGCAGCACAGCTCTCTCGCCTTTCTCTATGGGGGGCAGGACCCGGGAGTGACGTGTCTCTCCGAGGTTGCTCAGGCCCTCTGGTATCTGGGATACCCAGATCAAGCGCTCACAAGAATCCACGAAGCCGTGACGTTAGCCCAGCAGATCTCTTCGCCTTTCAGTTTGGGGTGGGCCGTGAGCAATGCGGCGTGGATTTCTCAATACCGCGGACAGGTACAGGCCATTCTCGCCCAAGCAGAGCAAGTGATTACGTTATCGCTCGAACAAGAGTTTCCGCTCTGGTTAGCGATGGCCACTTTCTTACGGGGCTGGGCATTGGCTGAACAGGGAGAGCATGAGGAAGGGATCAGGCAAATGCGTCAGGGGCTTGCGACCTGGCAAGCGACCGGAGGAGAACTCGCCCGTCCGACATACCTCGCTCTCCTCGCCGAGACATATGGAAGAGGAGGACAGATCGAAGAGGGGCTGGGTACGTTGACCGAGGCTTTTGCCCTTATTGAGGAGAGTGAAGAGCGGCTCTATGAGGCCGAACTGTATCGGCTGAAAGGGGTACTCACTCTTCAGTCTCGTGTCCAGGGTCGAGCGTCTAGTGTCCAAAAGGAAGCAGAAAAATATTTTCACAAAGCGATCGAGATTGCCCGCAACCAGCAGGCAAAGTCATTGGAGCTGCGGGTGGTAATGAGCTTAGCTCGCTTGTGGCAAAGCGGAGGAAAAAGGAACGAAGCCCGGCAAATACTCGCGGACATCTACGGCTGGTTCACTGAAGGATTTGACACCGCAGATCTCCAGCAGGCACGGACGCTCTTAGCAGAGCTTTCCTGAGTTAGAGCACGCTGAGACCTCGTAGAAGTGTCCGTTTCAGTTCTGTATAGGCGTGCGTTGAGGTGGGCGTGTGGTCCTGGTTGCCTGCGGGCAGTGAAAGGATCTCGCCGCTTGGAAAGATTTCGAGCAGTGTCGCACTCTCGCCAACAATCTGGCTAGTATGCGGGTGCTCCTGGAGCCACGTTTGCATTTCCGTAAGCCCGACTGCTTGACCAGCTTGCTGTCGCTGACGGTGAAAGTCCGCAAGATCCCTTGCATTGCAGAATGCCTCTACACAAAGAAAAGGGGTGGGGTACTGCACCGTCTCTATGATCCGCACGAGAGGGGAACCCCTCGTCTCTGTTGTTGGGATGAGTGACCTGCCATACTTGCCAAAATAGAGAAGACTGTGCGAGCTATCGATACTTCCCACGAAAGGCCTGCCATCAGTGAAGCGGGTGACTAGCGCGGTCAGTGCGGCGGTCGTAGGGGAGCGCTGATCTTCCTGAACGCGGCGCTTCCCTGCTTGGTCAACCCAATACAAGCTTCGTGCGATGTCGTCGCCCTGGTAATGGCCAATCGCGGTGATGCCGAAGTCGCGGGAGCGCCGTGCGACAATCGCCCCTGGAGTCAGGACAAAATCTCCAATACCGACGATCGTCCAGAGGTGCTGATGGGCGTGCAGAAGGGCCAGGGTTGCCTCAGCGTCCTGCGTTGTCTCACCAGGAAAACCGAGAAAACCCATCATTTGCACCCCGATATGAGCGGCAGCCAGCGCGGCTAAAATAGCTGGCAAATCAGAGACCCGCACCCCCTTGTTGATCAGATCAAGCACTCGTTGTGAGCCAGATTCGTATCCAAACGAGACTGATACGCAGCCTGCGTCACGAAGCTGTCCCGCCAGCCCTTTTGTCAGGGTTTTTTCGAGCCGTAGCTCAGCGCTCCACTGCAACTGGAGACCCGACCGTGCGAGTGCCGCCGTCAGTCGCTGAAGATATCGGGGTGACATGGCGTCGACCGCGAAATACACCGTACGGGCGAAGCGAGAGATCGCGCTGAGCTCTTCGATGACCTGCGTAATGGGTCGTTCACGCGAGGGCGAGGTCGGGAGATCGGTATTTAATCCGTAATCACAGAAGGTACACTTATTCCAATAACACCCCCTGGTCGGAGAGTATAAGACGACCGGCTCCGGCACCCAGTATTGCGTCCAGTCCCATATATCATAACGCGGTGCGGGAAGAGCGGAGAGATCTTCTGTAACGACTGGATATGGGAATACTGATGGGAGTCGATCATCTGCGAGAAGAATCCCTGGTCTTCCAGGACGAAGTGGTCGCCTTTCTGCTAAGGCAGAGAGAATCTCAATCAAGGGAGACTCACCTTCTCCCACAACGAGTGCATCCACATTTGGAAACAGGGTCCAGATGCGCCTGTGGTCCTGAAGGTATTTGACGTCGTCCGTGATTTCCGTGCCACCGAGGCAGATAAAGGAATCTGGCAAGGCCGCTCGAATAAGCCCGACCATATACAGAGCAAAGGGGAGCTGGCTCAGATAGTTGACGGAGAGCCCAACGAGGTCCCATCGCTGAGTCTGGAGGTGACGCAAAAAAGGTCCTGTAAAATAGGCGGCAAAGGGGTGCATCAACTGTCCGAGGTAGACGGGATTAGATAAATCATCGAGGCTCGCCAGGTTGCCAACGCCATTCGTGTTCAGAGAGAAACCGGCGAATTGGCCAGGGAAGCCACGGACTGACAAGATATCCAGCCACCGTTTCATCACGAACATTGCTAGGCGATAGGTTGGATAATCGTAAAAGCGTGTGGCATCCCGGAAAATACCGATCGCGTGTGTTGGCGCATCCTCTGTGAGACCGACCGCCTTCAAGGCATATCTGTACGCCATCTGTTCCGCACGAGTTAGGGATGCTGCGGTTTCCAGTCGCTCCCTCAACGCTGCACACTCGGCCAGCAAGGTTGCGACTTCCGCGGGCTGAGCCAGATAATTGAGGGCTTCAATATTGGCGTCGAGGGCACGGAAATCGGTGTAGCCTGCCGCGGTGGCTGCACCGATCAGGTAGGAGATCGAATGATAAGGGGCAGTTGGATCCGTAAGTGGGGGGGTAATCAGGAGGTAACTGAGATGACGAGAAAGCGTGAGGTTGCGAGATCCATTCATACTGCGCAGTATTCATCAGGTCATACTGATGCTGTTTTCCGGTTTCTGGAGCACCGCTTCACCCTCAGATTGTCCAACCAGTTCATGAAGACGTGTCTTGGTTCTTACGCAACTTTATCTAAACTCTCAGCCGCATCCTTAAAGAATAACGTCCACCCGGTCAAAACCTCTATGGCGCTAGCTAACATCGCGTCACCATAAGCAGGCTTTTGCGCACAGCGTGCGACAAGGTCGAGAATTTCCAGTCGGTGTTGTTGGTCTGCGCTTGCATGGAACAACATAGTGTGCAGGCTCGCCTCTGGGATAGCGAATTGCCGTGCGCAGGCGCGGAGGTTTTCTGCATCAGGCGTGTGGCATTCCGTGGCATAAAAAAAGCCGAGCAGCGCCACAGGATGCCGCACCTCCATCAAGGCAAATTGCGCGTTAATGAGCCGAAGGATGTGAGGATCCGGAGGTTGCTGCTCAACCTTGTCTGGATCAATACCCATGGTGCGCAGGTCGTCACGATACCAGCGGTAATGTTCTCTTTCTTCGTCTGCATGATGCCGAGCCCAGGCAATGAAGGCTTGCAGGTCTTCGCTTCGCTTTTCGGCAGCCTCCACGGCGAACTGCAGCAAAGGATCGGTCGCCTTCAGCACGTAGTACAGGTGTGTAGCACAGTGAAGCCAGCCTGCTCTGCCTGTCGAGGTGAGAAGCTTCTGCCCCCACGCTGTGTTCAGGGCTTGAAAGGGACGCAAGCATTCCCTCAACACGGTCAGCGGTTTGCTTCCTTCTGTTGTATGACACACGACCTATAGCCCTTCTGGGAAGTTCATTGCACCTGTGGCTCCTGTAGCAGGAGGCAACGCTCACAGTCTACTGACCAGTGCTCACTGACCAGAAACACTATCAGATAAAGTTGGGACCTGGCCCATGAAAAATGCCCAGTTTCCGTTTAATATTCCGCAGGTGGGTCAATTCCTCGGCTGACAGCAGCCGGATCAAGTCTTTCTCTACTTTGGCAAGAGAGGCGCCAAACTTCTTGAGGGCAGCCTCTACTCCTATGTCCGGTGCATGGTTCAGCACGGCTTCAAGAGCTGTCGCGCGTACGGCGTCGCTTGGTGTTGTTACCGCACCTTGCTTCCGTGCAGCTTGGGGAGAAGATTGTTTCGGTTTGCCGGGCATCAGCGCTCTCCTTGGTGTATAACGGTTAGTGCTATTTCCGCACTCGCGCGTAGCTGATTTTACGGAGGATGTCAATGTTATTCTGCTGCGAGAGCATCCGACAACGAGAGGCTCGCTCGGGGCGCATCCGCTGAGAATCGCCGCTCTCCTTGCCAGGAGCGTTCCAGATGATAAGACGAGACTGCGCTACAGTTCTTGGGTGTACCTACGAAAGGAGGATATGGCCATGGCCAGATTAGGCATTGTCGCCGCGAATTTCTCTGGACTTTCTTTTCCTGAATTACAGAATTTGGCTCGTGAAGCTGAATCGGCTGGGATCGAGGCGATCTTCTCTCCAGAATTTATGAACGACGCACTCGCCAACTGCCACATCATGGCGCAGGCGACCGCGAAGATCAAAGTTGGTACCTGGATTGCCAATATCTATTTGCGTCATCCTGCCCTCTGTGCGCAAACAGTAGTGGCTATCGACGACACCTCAAAAGGGCGTCTCATTTTGGGTTTGGGGGTGAGTCACCGTCCGCTGGTTGAAGGCGTCTACAAAGAAAAAATGGATAAGCCGCGTGAATTCCTGCGTGAATATATCGTGACAGTACGAGATATGGTTACCGGCAAAGGGTATCCGGGTGCGCCTACACCGCCACGGGCGGCGACACATAAGGTGCCGATATACGTTGGCGCCCTGGCGCTTGGGACGATAGAACTGAGCGGTGAACTCGCTGACGGGGTCATGCTGTATCTCTGTCCGAAGAACCGCCTGCCACGGGTGCAAGCCGCCTTGGAAAAAGGTGCGGCCAAAGCAGGACGCTCGGCCTCGGCTGTCGATATCACTACTGGGTTACCTACCTGCATTAGCGATGATGTGAACATGGCGAAAGACGCGGCAAGAAAAAATTTGGCATTTTATGGTGGGTTACCATTCTACAACAAGTTGTTCCAGAGCAGCGGCTTCGTACAAGAAGCAGCAGCCTTAGCGAAAGGCGAGGTGCAAGGCGTCTCTGACAGGATGGCTGAAGAGCTGTCGTTAGTCGGTCCACCTGCCCGCTGCCGTGAGCAACTTGCGGCATTCCGTGAAGCGGGCATCCAACTCCCTATCATCGTGCCGGTACCAGTTGGGAACCAAACCTACACACAAGCTGTACGGAAGGCGATTGAGACGTTTGCATAGACAGGGCTCAGGACTGAGCACTGAGCACTGAGGACTGAGTGGGCACAGAAGTCAGAATCCAGAAGTGAGAATGAGATACCTTCTGAATTCTGCAATCTGCATTCGACAACTTGCGGTGAAAGTGCCCCAGTCCTCAGCACGTGTCACCCATTACTTGTCTGGAACTCGCCACTGCTCGCCAACAGCAAGAACGCGGATTGGGTCGAGTTGCCCGCCTACTGCCTCGATCACGCGCCGGAGCTCTCGCGGCGGTTCGTCGATCGGTTCGTCCGTGAGCTTGAACGTGCCCCAGTGGCACGGCAGCATCCAGCGCGCTTCCAGATCGAGAAACGCCTGATAGGCTTCTGCCGGATTCATGTGTGAGTAGCGCATGAACCAGCGCGGCTCATAGGCACCGATCGGCAAGATCGCCACGTCGATTGGTCCGAAACGGTTGCCGATCTCGGTAAACCCATGAAAATACCCCGTGTCACCCGCGAAGAAGTACGTGCGTTCGCCAGAGGTGATGACCCAGCCGCACCATAGAGTTGAGTCGCGCGGGTGTTCGATGCGTTGGGACCAGTGTTGGACGGGCACGCAGGTGACCTGCCAGCGTCCCTGTCGTGCACTCTGCCACCAGTCGAGTTCAATCACGTTCTGTCGTCCTCTTCTGTGAAACCAATCTTTCAACCCCAAAGGAACGAACCAGGTGACCGACTTCGGCAAGGTCTCAACCGTATTCGCATCAAGATGGTCGTAATGGTTGTGTGACACAACGACAAAAGCAGACTCAGGAATAGCGGTAATCGGCACGCCTGGTGGGTGGTGGCGTTTGGGAATGAGCGCCCGCTTGCTGAAATGCGGATCGGTGAGAAAGATATCTTCTTCATCATGGATGATAAAGGTCGAGTGCCCAACCCATGTGACCGAGGCAGAATTCTCAGCGGTGGCAAGGGACGTGCCGTCATTTGCTACCAACGCCACTTCTGGTGGGTTGCGTTTCTCGCCAGTGTACGCATTGCGTGACACTGCCCAGCGGAGCATATCGGTAAATCGCTTATTCCATGGTTGCCAGGGATTAAACCACGCGCCGGGGTTCCCATGTGGGGCAAAGAGAGTGGTCGGATCTGAAGGAGATTCAAGGGGACGATCAACTGGTACAGCACATGATGTCATAAAGAAAGAATAGGCAACAGTAATCGCTAAAAAGAAACGGCGAATCGGGGAACCGGAGAATCGGAGAAAGGTGTCCTTTTTCTCGCTTATGTTTTTTCTCCGATTCTCCCCATCGCCGTTTCTCCGGTTCATAAGCATCTTAAGGAGCTACTTACGTTTTATATAACTCCGCCACAAACTCACCGTATCCGTTGTACAGCAGAGTCGGACGGCGCTCGTTGGTGCCAATCAACCGCTCGGAGGCTTGTGACCAACGCGGGTGAGGTACCTCTGGGTTCACATTCGCCCAGAAATCATATTCTCGCGGCACCAACGTCGCCCAGAAGGTTGTCGGTTCTTGGTCAACAAACTCAACGCGGACAATCGATTTGATACTCTTGTAGCCATACTTCCAAGGGACGACCAGCCGGATCGGGGCACCGTGCTGCTTCGTCAGTTCATGCCCATAGATACCGGTCACAAGCAGTGCCAGGTCGTTCATGGCCTCTGCCATCGTCAGCCCTTCAAAGTACGGCCAGGGAAAGGCGTCGTCATTCATGCCGACAGCTTGTTCAGGATTGTGAAAGGTGAACATGCGCATATACTTGGCAGACGACAACGGTTCCACTACGTCAATAAACGCCTTGATAGGAAATCCGGTCCACGGCACGGCCATCGACCAGGCTTCCACACAGCGAAGGCGATACAACCGTTCCTCAAGCGGCATGCGCCGGACCAAGTCATCGATATCAAATGTCTGCGGTTTTTTGACGAGACCGGTTACCTCGATTTGCCAAGGGCGAGTCTGAAAGCGTTCGACCAGACGATACACGCGCTCCTTGCGCGGACTGAACTCATAAAAATTGTTGTAACGTGCAGCCACAGCCTCATCGGTGAGTGGCCGGTCGAGAGGAAAACGCTCATGCCGTTTCGCGGGATAGAGATCTACGGTCGCGCTGGGTGTTGGCAGTCCAACCAAAGGGGGCGGTGTTTCTATGTCAGACTGACCTTCTCCCCGTGTACCGCTAGCCAGCGTGCCGACTGCGCCAAGTCCTGTCACCCCCATGGCTTGCAAAAATTTCCGCCGATTGAGGTACACAGCTTCTGGTGTCGCAAGACGCTCGGGGATCTCCCATCCACGCCATTTACGAATCAACATGACATCTCCTTGCTTCAACGCACGACGAACCCATGACCAAAGAGAAACCCGTTCTGCGAAAAATGGCCGCGAGGAAAAAATAGACCACGATGGCGACCCCGTGTACCAGGAAAGAAATGCGAATGCCGTACCAAGCGGCCACGGCCAAAGCCATAGGCATAGCTCGACCCATAGGGGAAATACGGAGCATACGGCCCGATGGAACCGTAGAAGGGAAAGTGGTAATCAGGGGAAACATATCGCACGATTGGTGCTGATTGCTGAATGACAATGCGTGTTGGTGGTGCTGGAGGCACAGCAGCGAGCACGGTACGAGCGAGCTCCCCTGCCATGGCAACTTGACGTTCCGCTGTCTCCAGTCCTCGTTCGAGCCCACGCTCATAAGCGCTGGTCACGTTGGCCTCTGCGCTTGGCAGGGGAGGCAGTGCGACTTCTACTGGTATACTTTTCCCAGCGAACTTTGAGGTGAATTTTTTAACCGTTTTCCGCTGATGCTCAGGCACGTCCTCAAGATCATTGCTCAGGACGAGCACCCCATCTGCACTCTTCCAACTGTAGACAGAGGCAGAGGTCAAAGCAGGCAAGAAAAAAATGATTGTGTAAATGGACAACACCACCTGACCCTGCCGGGTAATCATGCCGCTCATGATCGACACCTCGAAATTCATCGTAGGCGAAAGGCAGTTGGTGTCAACCCTAAGGTGCAGATGCGAGATTGCAGAGTGTCAACAGATAAGGGAAAATCTCAGGTGCAATCAGCAATCCACAATCTACAATCCACAATGGATAAGGAGGGATCATGGCGCAGGAAACCAATGAGAGCAAGAAACTTCTCTCTGGGATCAAAGTTTTGGACTTTACGCAGTACTTGGCTGGCCCTTCAGCGACCAGGCTGCTGGCCGATATGGGTGCTGACGTCATTAAGATTGAACGGGCCCCGGACGGTGACCTAGGACGTAAGATCCATATTGTCGAGCCTGGTATCAGTGCATTCTTTCTTGCCGCCTCCGCCGGGAAGAAGAGTGTGGGCGTGGATTTCAAACACCCAAAAGGACTGGAGATTGTGCGAGAATTAGTCCGCCAGGTCGATGTGGTGGTGGAGAACTACAGCCCTGGTGTGATGGCGAAGTATGGGCTCGATTATAACTCCCTTAAGGTGCTGAACCCCAAACTCATTATGTGTTCGGTTTCGGGATATGGCCAGGATGGACCGTACGCGAAATTTACCAGCTTCGACATCGTCGCGCAGGCGCAGAGTGGGGTGATGGCGATGACCGGCGAGCCTGATGGCCCACCTGAATATGTTGGCAACTATTTTGGTGATCCAAACGCGGGCATCCATGGTGCACTCGGAATTTGTGCGGCACTCTTTCATCGTGCCCTGACTGGGGAGGGACAGTACATCGACATTTCCCAACTCGAATCCTTGGTCTATCTCGACTACATCAACTTCCCGCTCTTTCTTATGAGCCGGGGTGCGATCGAACCCAAGCGCTTCGGTGGCGACTTCTTCAGCATTTGTCCCTACGGCGTATACCAAGCGAAAAAAGGCCACATTGTCTTCGCTATCGCTGAGCATCAATGGGAACCATTAGTGAAGGCGATGGGGAAGCCAGCACTTGCCAGCGATCCGCGTTATGCGACCCAGATCGCACGTTGCCAACGCCGGCCTGAAGTGCGTAAGTACATTGAGGATTGGCTCCAGACCTTTGACGACGATGAGACGCCGCTCAACATTCTTACTGGCGCACGGCTTCCTGTCGCGCCGGTTCTGGAAATCTCTCAGGCGGCGTTCCATCCACAGTTGCAGGCTCGGGGGTTATTTCAGACCTTGCCCCACCCGATTTTGGACTCCACCCCAATTGCCAAGTCGCCCTTTCATTTCTCAAACGCGTCGGTGGAGATTCCGTTCCGTGCCCCATTTTTCGGGGAGCACAATGAAGAGGTTCTGCAAGAGCGCTTGGGATATACTGCCGAGCAGATTGCTGCCCTCTACCGTGAAGGGGCGGTTGTGCAGGAATCGAAAGTGCGAGAGTTACGGGAGATGGGGAAATTGTAAGAAGTTGGCGGAATGACGCACAAGTAGTCAATAGCATGAGAACGAACCGGAGAATCGGAGAACCGGGGAACTATGGAAACAGAATCGGGGATGCGGAGAATCGGAGAATCAAGACTTTTCCCCTCTCCGTTTCCCCAATTCTGCCGCGAAACTGGCTACTGCTCCTCTTCTGTTTTCCGTCTTTCGCTTCACACCTTTTGTTCGTTACTACGGTTAGGTCGGTCAAAAGCGGCGCAAAGGATAAAGAGTCCCGTTTCCTCAAAGATTTCTCCGGCCCGGGCAGCAACAGCTAACTCAATTCTCTCTTCTTCTTCTTCTGGAAGCCCAGGAGGAGGGAAGATATCCACGTGCCCGTCTTCGTCCTCGTACGAGGTTATACTGACCTCAACAACCGCCTCGGGACACAACTCTTTCGCGTAGAGCATTAATTCAGTAAGTTTGTCGTCCAGAAGAGCACGGTAGGCTCGATAGGTTTGATAGTTGTCTCGACTAAGATGTAGACCCATGATGCACCTTCTCCTCAACAGCGGCTACGAACGAAGCCGCCCGATGAACTAAACGTTGGGCAGTTTTTCTGCTCACTCCTTCCCGCCCATAGTCGGCAACATGACGCATACACAGTCCAGAAGAGAGGTAATCGCGGAATACTGCCGGGTATATTTTCCGCTGATGAATCAACTCTCTGATAAAGGCGGACTGCAAACCCGCATGGCTCCACTCATCCCGTGGAGAGCCAGCGATTGCCATCGCTACCTGTGCCGCTTGGAATAGAGCGTAATAGGCACGGCTGGCTGCGGAATTGATTAATCCCTCCCGTAAGCAAACTTGCGCCGCTTGTAACGATTCCCGCGCTCGTTCTAAAGTCACGAGTACTAGCGTAACTCTCCTGACAGGTTCGGTCAAACAAGGAACTTTGCTTGTTTTTCTCGAATCGAAAGTGCTATGGTTGGCCCCGCAGTGACCTTTCGCGCTTCGGGGCCGAGTCATGATTTACGCCTTCGGTGACTGTGACCTTGACGACTACCTCCACCAGCTCCGTAGGGAGGGCAAACCCATCGATATCGAGCCCAAGGTGTTCGATGTGCTGGTGTACCTCCTTCATCATCGGGACCGGATCATTGCCAAAGATGAGTTGCTCGATAAACTGTGGCCCGACCAAGTGGTTAGTGAAACGGCGCTGACCCGCTGCATTGTGGCCGCGCGCAAGGCTAGGGAGCAGGTCCGAATCACGGTACGGCTGGTCGATGCCACGACAGGCGAGCATTTGTGGGTTGAGCTTTATGACCGGCCTTTTGCCGACATCTTCGCTCTACAAGATGAGATGGCATTGTCAACTTAATGGATCACAGCCTGACATGACTACAACATATTGCGGTCATAATTTTTTTGAATACATTATATTGTATAATTTCACATTTAGTTAGCCTTAAGTTGACAATGCCTAACAAACGAGTGGCTCTCAGGCAGCGAGGAGCGCCTGAGACTCCCAATACCTTTGCCATGACTGTTCCAGAAACACGCACCGGAGGGTCAGGAGCAGGTTCAACTCGGCCACATTCCAGCGCATGCCTGGTCCTTTGATGCGTGCGGCTGAGAGGAGCTTGCCCGCACTCTCGATGGCCCCCGAGCCGATGAAGTACCCCTTCTGGTGATAGGTGCCATAGCGCATCCGTTCCGTATTCTGCTGGAAGTAAGGCAGAATGGCCGCCAAAGCCGGGGCCAAATCGAGAAAGTGCTCCAGGAGGGTGATGACCTGCTCGACCTTGTCTTCCAAGAGGAGAGTCTCTTGTTCCTTGACCCACGGTCTCACAAAGACAGAGCCTTCACCGTAAATCAGTTTGCCTGCCTCCCACAGATACTGCTTGGGGCATTGTCAACTTGTTGTGGAGCTTGAAAAGCATTCGTCTGGTGTGACGTAATCCGGGCATGGACACGCCGACCCCGACCAACCACTATAAGAACCACCGCTTTCCTGTGGAGATCATCAGCCACGCCGTGTGGCTGTACTTCCGGTTCTGCCTGAGTTTTCGTGATGTCGAAGAGCTGCTGTTTGAACGCGGCGTGACGGTCGGTTATGAAGCCGTGCGCCAGTGGTGTCTGAAATTCGGTCTCTCTTTTGCCAAGAAGCTACGGCATCGCCAAGGGCGATTGGGCGACACGTGGCACGTCGACGAGATGTTTGTCACGATTAATGGAGAGCGCCACTATTTGTGGCGCGCGGTCGATCAGGATGGAGAGACGTTGGATATTCTGGTGCAGAAGCGGCGGAACAACTATGCTGCCCAACGCTTCTTTCGCAAGTTGCTGAAAGGGCTGCAGTATGTCCCTCATAAGCTGGTGACCGATAAGCTCGCCAGCTATGGAGCGGCCCGTCGCGATCTCATATCCAGTGTACCCCATTGCCAAGGAGGTCGGCAGAACAACCGCGCAGAAGTCTCTCATCAACCGACGCGGCAGCGGGAGCGGCAGATGCGACGCTTCAAATCTCCTGGTCAGGCTCAACGGTTTTTGGCGGTTCATGGCCCGATCAACAATCTCTTCCGCCTCGGACGGCATCAGTTGCCAGCTCGCCATTATCGCACGCTTCGAACTCGAGCCTTTGCAGCATGGGATGAGGTAACGAGACTTCAGGAGGCTGCCTAGACGCAACCAACGGTGTCATTTATAAAGAGATCCTCTTCAACTTCTCCAACAACTTGACAATACCAGTGAAGAAGGACAAGTGGTGACATGTTAAAGGTTATGGCTTAGCGTGTTGTGGCTGATCAATCGGCCAGAAGATAGAAATTCTCGGAAACCTTAGCAAAAGCGGACAAATGGCACGACGCGATGAAAAAAATGAGACTCCATCGTCTACCCATCGACCACGTTCACCGAGCACATCGAGACACGTCTCTTCCCTTTGACAGCCTGTAGGTCTTGCCACAGCATAGAGAGCGCAAGAACGAGTCCTGTTGATGTTGCCGCTTGGGGTACATGAACCGATGACCTGTACGCAGTGTAACACGCAGAATACGACCGGTCGGCACTACTGTGCTTCCTGTGGCCACCGGTTACCGTACGTCTGTGTACAGTGTTCTTTTCTCAATGACCCTAACGATCGCTTTTGTGGTGGATGCGGGACGCCGCTGTCTCCACTCCCACAATCAGACGTCGGCACCAAAGTCGTCACTTCTCTCCCCAACCCCGTGCCACCCGCGACGCCAGTCCTTGTTGGAGAGCATGGCCGAGCTGAACAGGCGAGGAGTTCACCCCATAGTCTGACCGGTGATGAACGCAAGACCGTCACCGCGTTGTTTGCTGACCTGAAAGGCTCGACCGCAATGATTGAAGGGCTTGATCCTGAAGAGGCGCGCGCACTCATTGACCCGGCACTGCAGCTCATGATGGACGCCGTGCATCGCTATGAAGGGTATGTCGCGCAGGCATTAGGGGATGGCATTTTTGCCTTGTTTGGTGCGCCGCTCGCGCATGAAGATCATCCCCAGCGAGCGGTGTACGCGGCGCTGCGGATGCAAGATGAGATGCGTCGCTATAGCAACGAGGTGAGGCTCACGCACGGCGTCTCGTTGGCCATGCGGGTCGGGGTGAACACTGGCGAAGTGCTTATGCGCTCTATTCCCAAAGGCGACTTCCGTACTGACTACGCGCCAGTCGGACACGCCACGAACTTGGCCGCACGCATGGAGCAGATGGCCACGCCAGGTTCGATCTTGATTACCGAGCATACCAAGAAGCTCATCGAGCATTATTTCGAGTTCAACCTGTTGGGGGCTGCACAAATCAAAGGAGTAGAGGCTCCCCTCAACGTCTATGAAGTCGTTGGAGTTGGGCTCCTGCGCACGCGGTTACATGTTGCTGCGCGCCGTGGCCTGTCCCGCTTTATCGGGCGACAGGCTGAACTTCAGCAACTGAAGACTGCATTGGCCCGTACGAAAACGGGACAGGGACAGATTGTTCATGTTCGGGGTGAACCAGGACTTGGGAAGTCGCGGCTCTTCGATGAGTTCAAGCTCTTCGCTCACGGCTGTGCGGTACTGGAAACGTCTGCTGTGTCGTATGGGAGCACCTCTCCGTATCTCCTAGTGATCGAACTGTTGAAGACCTATTTCCAGATTCAACCACAGGATGATGACCGTACACGGCGCGAGCGCGTGATTGGCAAAGTCCTGGGCCTTGATCGTCATCTTGAAGATACATGTCCGTACTTTTTTGCTTTGCTCGGTATGCACGATGACCCTTCCCCGTTAGCACACCTGGACCCCCAGGTGCGCCACCAGCGCATCTGCGATGCCGTCACGCGGCTCCTGTTGCGCGAGAGTCGGAAGCAGCCACTGATTCTGATTGTTGAAGATGCACAGTGGATTGACCCTGCGAGCCAGGCATTCTTAGACACGCTCTGTGACAGTCTCGCCTCTGCAAATGTGTTGCTGCTGGTGAATGCGCGACCAGAGTACCGTCATGCCTGGGGACACAAGCCGTATTACACCCAGATACAGATGACGCCATTAGGATTAGCGGAAACGGAAACGTTTCTTACCCACCTGATCGGCACTGATGAGGGTCTCGCTCTCCTCAAGCAACACATCCTGTCGAAAACTGAGGGAACGCCGTTCTTTATGGAAGAAGTGGTCCACACCCTGGTGGACGAGCAGGTCCTGACCGGTGAACGCGGGCGCTACCATCTTGCACAAGCAGTGACTGACCTGCACATTTCTCCGACGATCCAAGGGGTCATTGCCGGGCGCATTGATCGGCTCGCACTAGAAGAGAAGCTGCTGCTCCAACAGCTTTCGGTGATTGGACGCACCTTGCCGCTAGCGTTGGTGCGACGGGTGATCGCGCAGCCAGAAGATGAACTCTCGCGTCTCCTCTCCGTGCTGCACTACAAAGAATTTCTCTACGAGGAGTCTGTGTTTCCCACCGTTACGTACCTCTTCAAGCACGCCCTCACCCAAGAGGTGGCGTACAACTCCGTGCTCATCGAACGCCGCAAAGCCCTGCATCTGCAGACGGCGCAGGCGATTGAGCAAATTTTTCACAACCGGTTAGAAGACTATTACAGCATACTGGCCCATCATTACAGCAAGAGTGGAGATGTCGAGAAAGCGATGAACTATCTGCTCCAGGATTTGCGCACGGCCTGGTTTGCCAACCTTGATGGGGCGTTTGCGGTGGAATGAAGTCCACCCGTCTCATTTCCCATTCATCACGTTCCCACCGACTTGGTCACATCAACATACTTGACAGAGCAGTGAGCGAGCTGTATTTAACATATATATTATTTAATTATTATGTTAAATAAAAAGAGGTTCCGCCTTGTATGTCGTCCGATCCGCTTAGTACCACCTTCGCTGCACTCGCCGATCCCACCCGCCGTGCGATCCTTGCACGCCTGGCCTCAGGGGCAGCCACCGTCACCGAGCTGGCAGCGCCTTTCGATATAAGTATGCCCGCGATCTCTCGGCACCTGAAAGTCTTGGAGAATGCGGGGCTGATTGAACGAGGTCGGGAAGCACAGTGGCGGCCCTGCCAACTATCAGCTGGTCCGCTGAAAGAGGCCGTCGACTGGCTCGAACACTATCGTCCGTTCTGGGAAGAGAGCTTCGATCGTCTGACTGAGTATCTGCGAGACGTTCAACGAAAGGAGAAGAAGCATGGCCGCAAAAAACACCCCCGAGCAACACACTAAAGAACGCGAACTGGTGATGACGCGCGTCTTCGATGCGCCTCGCAGCCTGGTCTTCAAGGCGTGGACCGAGCCTGAACGCATTAAGCGGTGGTGGGGGCCGCGTGGGTTCGTCACCCTGTCGTGCGAGCTGGATTTCCGTCCTGGGGGGCTCTGGCGTACGCGCTCACAGGCGCCAGACGGGAAGGAATACGTGGCGCGCAGTGTATTTCGGGAGATCGTCGAGCCCGAGCGCCTCGTCTTCACGTATGCCTGGGAGGATGCGGAGGGGAAACCCAAGCACGAAACGCTGGTCACGATCACCTTCGTAGAACAGAACGGGAAGACTCTCCTCACCTTCCACCAGGGCATTTTTGAATCGGTCACGGCGCGGGATGAACATGAAGAAGGCTGGCGCAGCGCCTTCGAGCTGCTCAGCGAATATCTGCCACATGCGTAAGAAGAAAGCTTTGATCGCCGGACTGAGTATCTACGAGATGTCCAACGAAAGGAGCAGAAACATGGCCGAAAAAAATAACACTTCCTTACAGACCACGGACCGAGAGCTGCTGCTCACCCGCGTGTTTGATGCCCCTCGTAGTCTCGTCTTCAAGGCGTGGACCGAGCCGGAACGCATCAAGCAATGGTGGGGACCGCGCGGAGCCGTTACCTTGTCGTGCGAGCTGGATTTCCGCCCGGGGGGACTCTGGCGTACGCGCGCCAAGGGGCCAGACGGGGGGGAATTTGTGTCGCGCAGCGTGTTTCGGGAGATCGTGGAGCCCGAGCGCCTCGTCTTCACGTTTGCCTGGGAGGATGCGGACGGCAAGCCCAAGCATGAAACGCTGGTGACGATCACCTTCGTGGAGCAGAACGGGAAGACACTCCTCACCTTCCACCAGGGCATTTTTGAATCGGTCACGGCGCGGGATGGGCATGAAAAGGGCTGGCGCGGCTTCTTCGACCACCTCAGCGAATATCTGCCACAGGCGTAAAAGCAATCTGAGTACCGAAAGGAGATCGCACCATGCAACCCAATCGTATCGTATCGCTAGAGGAATGGTTCGCCGCTCACGCGCAACACGTGGTCAAAGAAAAAGAGCTGACGCGGCTCCGTGATCAGTTGAGTGCCGCGCGTCGTGCGTTGCCGTGGATGAGAGTGGAGAAGACCTACGTCTTCGACACAACCGAGGGCAAAAAGACGCTTGCTGATCTCTTCGCTGGTCGGAGTCAACTATTCGTGAAGCACTTTATGCTGGGTCCGGGATGGCAGGAGGGATGTGTTGGTTGCTCCTTTGAGGTGGATCATATCGAGGGTGCTCTCATCCATCTCGAACATCATGACGTGACGTTCGTGGCGATCTCGCGCGCTCCCCTGCACGAAATCGAAGCCTTCAAGCAGCGCATGGGGTGGCGCTTCACCTGGGTGTCGTCGTATGGCAGCGATTTCAATAGCGACTACCACGTCTCGTTTACGAAAGAGGACCTAGCAAAAGGCAAAACCTACTACAACTACCGTGTGCGCGAGACACAGGATGAGGGGGAAGCGCCCGGCTTCACGGCGTTCTACAAAGACGAGGCTGGAAACGTGTACCGCACGTTTTCGAGCTATGGACGCGGAGCTGAGGAATTACTCGGCACGTACATAGTGCTCGATATGACGCCGAAGGGCCGCAACGAGACTGGCCCGAATCACAATCTCACCGACTGGGTCCGACATCACGACAAGTATGATGCTGGCGGCTTCGTCGATCGCACGGGCAGATACGTTGCTCCTCAAGACTCGACGTGCTGCCACGATGGCATTGTCAACTTAATGGATCACAGCCTGACATGACTACAACATATTGCGGTCATAATTTTTTGAATACATTATATTGTATAATTTCACATTTAGTTAGCCTTAAGTTGACAATGCCGTTGCCGTGGCTCCTAACGATGCAGACTGCCATCTGCATCTGGGGAATATCTTGACTTTTGCAGGGCGGTATGAGGAGGCGATCAGGTCGATAGAACAAGCAATGCGCCTCAATCCCCGGTATCCGACCATGTACCTCGTGAGCTTAGCCATTGCCTATCGCGTGGCAGGGCGGTATGAGGATGCGCTTGCTCTCTTACAGAGAGCGCTCATCCTCACTCCCCATTACCTGCAGGCCCGTGTGAACCTTGCTACGTGCTATGCTGAGTTAAACTGGTTGGAAGAGGCACGGGCTGAGGTGGCAGAAATTCTGCGGATCAATCCTACTTTCTCTCTCGAAGGGGTGAGACGAACTGTACCCTTCAAAGATCCAGCGGTAGTTGAACGTATGGTTGCCGCCCTGCGCAAGGCGGGGCTGAAGTGAACACATCAGCTTTCAGCGGTCAGCTGTCAGCCAATACAGAATAAGGAAGGCAGACCGCTGATATGGCCGGCAGTAATCAGCACGCAATGGAAATGGCCTTACACTTAGCCAGCACTATGCAAGCTTCTCCTGCAGATAGAGGTTGAGGAGCGTTTCTGTAGAAACACCCTCCGCGCGAGCACGCTCCTGGAGCCGTTTCATTAATCCTCGGGAAACTGGGCAGTAGTACACTTCACGCTCGATCTGGATATCGACATCCCTGACCTCTTTGATATCGGGGAAGTCCAAAAGACTGTGGTCGTCCCAGAAATCCGAGGCTTCAAGAATACTCATAGACTCCGGAGCCGTTTTCGTCCTGGTTTTACTTTTTGCCATAACGTCTGCGTTCTTTCTGGTTCATGTTCCGCGCGGAGATGATGAGCGCTTTCTCGGCTGGTTTGCGAATAAAGAAAACCGCCAAGTAGCGTCCGGCGTTGGTTCTACTGAGCGCTTCGTAGAGATGTTCCCCTTCCACATGCCCTGTTTCATGAAAAAATATGCGAGGATTATTGTTCAGAGCCTCACGAACCTCATAAGGAAAGATATTATGCTTTCTTTCCAGCTTCTCGATGATCTCTGGTAGCCAGATGATCTCGCGAATTCTCACCCTTCTCCCCCAACTGTCCGCTTATTTCGTATCCTACTTTTTCCTGTTCTTATAGTCATCCCTCTCCAAAGCCATCCTCATCAAATCCTCACGATTTCCTCGCGAAATCATCACCTTTTCATCGAGCTTCCCAGCGATCGCCTCGTTAGATTCGCCTTTTCAGTGGGACAGAAATCATTACAGGTGGGACAGGAAAGTTTGCCGGTGCTACAGGCTCTATCACCTTTACTGGAACCGCAACGGCATTGTCTGAAGATGCAGCAGGCAACTTGTTTGGCCCACAGAGCGGAGAGGTTACCGGGACGATTATCACTCCGTAATAAGGCCGTCGTCAGTCAAACAGGAGGGGAGGTAGTGCGTGCCCTCCCTCCTCCGTAGCTTATTGTTCCTGCCACACCGGCTCGCGCTTTTCGGCAAAGGTGCAGGGGCCTTCTTTCCAAGGGCGCACGTCGTGCGCCTCTACACCTATTTTTTCTAACACTAGACGCCAGACCCTGGACTCAAGACTCCTTGCTGGCATCCTGCCCAACCTGTTCTAGTCGTGTGATGACTTCGTGCGGGTTGATCCTGTTCTTGAAGAACAACACGCTGCCTGGGATATCTTTGAAGTCTTCTTCTCCAACGTTCAGATCCGCAGACACGGCGACCACCATGTCTGCTCGCCCAGAGCGCTTGAGCTTCATGATCTTTTTCTCCAAATAATCGCGCCGCCAAAAGCCAACAATCTCTAACAGGGCTGTGCGACCGTCACTATGTCGAAAGGCGAAATCTGGAATAAAGACTGTATCCTTCAAATTGATAATGGCAACCTCACGTTCGATCTGCCAACCGCTGTCAATCGTCATAAAGCGCTCAGCAAAGGTGCGCTCCAAGAGCGAGTCATACATGGTACTGTCGCGGTAATGCGAGACGAGGCCAACGCTCTCATCGAGCGGGAAAAACCGCCTGGCTCCGTCAGGCATGACAATCTCGGCTTCCATTTTCCAGCGCGTGCAGAGTAGGAGCGCCGGCAGAAAGACTGCTAATTGCAGGCCGTATTTCTGTGACAGGCGAAACATGCTGATTGGTCCGTCGAGGAGCACCTCGTAGCCACTGTCTAAGTCGCCCTGAATCGCGTGCATCAGTTGGTAAAATTTGATGAACTTGAACAGTTGCTTGTAGCGGCTCGGGATGTTGCGAAACACTGACAGCTTCATTTGAACGCAGCGATAGAGTGATGCCTGAGCGAGGGCAACGTTGTAGCGTTGCAGCAACCACTCTGGAGTCGGTGGGTCAAAACGGGTGAGAATGTGATTGTCACTCAAGTCCGCATACAGCGCCCAGGTGATTTGTTCTGGCTCAGTTTTATACTCACGCGCGACCTCCAGTACCAACTCGTCTTTTGTCACTGGATGGATGAGATCAGGGTGGAGGACGACCGGATGATTCTCGCGTGCGAGCCCAAACAACCGGCGGCGTATGTCAGCGGGTGGCGCTACGCTCTGCTCTATAAACTCACAGCAGTCGTCGCTGAGAAGTTTCGCTAAACCACGCTGGATACGGTAGTTCGTGCTGTCCTGGGCATATCGATTTAGCGCATCGGTCAACTCGCGTTGCGTTTTGCCTTGATGCTGAACGTAGACGTCTATGAGTTCCTCAGCCATGGTGAGAAAACGCGGCGCGTCAACCTTGATGTAGCGTGGATACAAATACGGCCCTTCACTACGGGTCAGGAGCAGGTCAGAGGTGAGCATAGGGAAATAGCTGCTTCAGGTGGATACGCTCACAAACGTAACGGGTAAAACGTAAAAAACCAGGAAACGCAAAATCTGAGCTGAAAACGACCGCAGTATTCCGCATTCCGCTTCACGTCTCGTGCTGCTCGATGATCAGGCGTAAAATGTCACTGACCGAAAGGAGGCCGAGGAGCCGATCCCCTTCTGCGACGACAAGGGAGCCGATGCTATGCTCGAATAACCGTTTCGTCGCTTCCAGAAGCGTGGCCTCCGGACCGATAACGACTGGTTCTACCGTCATCGCTACCGCCACCTTCAGTTCACGCAAGGCCTGGCGGATTTCTTCCTGGGCTGGGAATAAGGGGTACGCAGGAGTGAGCAACTTCAGATCGCCATCGGTCACAATCCCGATCAATCGGCCAGTGTGCTCGACGACCGGTAATTCATGCACCTGGTATTTATCGAGCAAGTCCAGGGCATGTTGTAGAGAATCTTCGGGACTCACTCTTACCGGGCTTGTGGTCATGACCTCGTGCACGCGAATTGTTCTGAAGCTGCGTTTCATGGCCTGTCCTCCTCCGTGGGACGAGAGTCACCACTTCCTGAGTGTGGAGGTTTTTCTGCTTGAGAGCAAGCACCTGAGCCGAAGCTTTTAGCTCTCAGCCTATAGCTATTAGCTCTTCCTGGGGGGGCTGAAAGAAAAGGCGGCTTTTCTCACTGACCACAGACAGCGCACTGCTGAAAGTTGTGCATTGATTTCGTGAGTCTTTTCGGCTAGAGATCAGCGAGCGAGAGGAGGGCCGATGGCGTATCAAAATCTGCTGTTCGAGAAAACGTCAGGGATTTGCTATCTCACCCTCAATCGACCTGACAAGCTCAATGCATTGAGTGCCGAGTTGATGGCCGAGTTGCGTCAGGCCCTCGATGTGATCGAGGCTGACCCTGAGATCAAAGTCGTCATCCTCACTGGTGCTGGCCGAGCATTTTCTGCCGGGTTTGATATTGGTGCGAGAGAGGGTGAGCCGGAAATTTATGAGCGCTCGGCAGATGAATGGCGTTCGCACCTGAAACAGCACCTCGATACGTTTCTCAAGATCTGGCACTCGGGCAAGCCATACATTGCTGCGATTAATGGGTACGCACTCGCCGGTGCCTGTGAGTTAGCCCAGCTCTGCGATATCAAAATCGCCTCAGAGCAAGCGGTGCTGGGCGAGCCAGAGATCCGCTTTGGCACTGGACCGCCGGTGCTAATCACGCCATTCAGCGTGGGCTTGGCGAAAGCAAAAGAGTTGTTGTTGACGGGCGAAATGATCTCTGCCCAGGAAGCTGAGCGCCTGGGCATGATCAACAAAGTTGTCCCGCATGACCGCCTCATGGTTGAGTGTGAAAAGACCGCACGCAAGCTCATGAAAATTGCGCGGGTTGGGGTCAAGTTCAACAAAGCCGCGATCAACCGCGCCTTTGAGAACATGGGGTTTCTCAACAGCATTTATCAGAACCTGGAACTGGTCGTGCACTTCGATACCACGCGGACAGAAGAGCAGGACACCTTTAACCGGATTCGCAAAGAAAAGGGACTGCGTGCCGCGCTCGACTGGCGTGACGCGCTGTTCAAAGAGGAGGACGAGTAGGAAGAAGAGAAAGTGTCAAGTTGCCGTTCGCCCTTCGACACAGGCTCAGGGCGAACGGTCAAGGCACCGACAGCATGATCCAGCCGTTCGTGCTGAGCCTGTCGAAGCATGAACGGTCTTTCCCTGATGGGGTGGCGACGCAGTATTAGGCGCGCGCCGCGTCCTGAGCGGCCTTTAGCGCTGCGTCATAATCTGGCTCGTTGGCGATTTCCTTCACGTACTCAACATGCTTCACCTTCCCATCTTTGCCAACGACAAACACCGCGCGGGCCTCAACACCGGCAAGTGGTCCTTCCTGAATCAGTACACCGTAACTCTGTCCGAATGAGCGATCACGGAAATCTGACAACGTTTTCACGCGATCCACGCCTGCCGCTCCGCACCAGCGCTTCTGCGCAAAGGGCAGGTCCACGCTCAGGGTCCAGACCTCGATGTCAGAACCGAGCTTCGAGGCCTCTTCGTTGAATCGACGTGTTTCCTTGTCACACACAGGCGTATCAACCGAAGGGACTGAACTCAGGATGATGACTTTCCCTTTTGCCTCGCTCAAACGCACCGGTTGCAAATTGTTATCAACCGCGGTGAAGTCAGGAGCATTCTGTCCTGATTTGACCTCGCTCCCTCCCAGTGGGATCGGGTTCCCGCGCAACGTCACGGTTCTCGCTTCTGCCATATCGGCCTCCTTAGAAGAGTTTTTCGCCTCGCTACCTCCAGCCGAGGCGGCTCAGTATCTTTAATCACTTCGTCTTCAATTGCAAACGCCTTCATTCTCGACCATCAAACGCTGTCTTTTTCTTTCTCCTCTTTCCTTTTTGGCTTACTACTTTGTCTCAGTCGTCGATCTCTGTGGTAGCGGAGCCCAAGCCGGCGTGCCATCTTCAAATTGGTCGTTCGTCAACGCCTGCACCTCTGAGCCGTCGGGTCGCATGAGATACAGGTCTCCGTATGGTTGTGGGTTGCCAGTCAGCGGGCGTTCGTCTTTGAATCCACCGCGGGCGCTGGCAAAACAGATCCACTGTCCATCGGGAGACCATACGGGGTGCATATCAAGGCCCGGCGATCGGGTCAGTTGCCTGAGGTCACTTCCATCGGGTTGGATCGTATAGATTGCAAAGTCACCAGTGCGATTGCTCGCGAACACGATGCGATCTCCCAGTGGTGACCAATGAGGAAACGTGTCGGTTGCTGGCGAAGTGGTCAGGCGAGCCAGACCAGTCCCATCAACGCCAATCACATAAAGGTCTTTTTTCCCCTCACGGGTTGAGCGAAACACCAGTCGTTTGCCGTCCGGGGACCAACTGGGGAGCGCATCATTGGCTGGATGTTCAGTGAGGTTCCGTACACCTGAGCCGTCGGGATGAATGACGTAAATGTCGTTGTCTGTACTTCCTCCTGCAAACACGCGACCCTTGGTAAAGGCGATCAGGTCACCGCCAGGGGACCAACTAGGCATAAAAGCCGGAGTATCCTTATAAAGCTGTCGGCGGTTTGAACCATCGATGTTCATGCGTTCGATCGAGCGAAAGTCAGCGGTAAAGCTCAGGACGTCACCTGTGGGAGAAAAAGAGGGAAATGTGCCATTAATACGCAGTAACCGAACTCCAGGGACGAGGCTCGTCTGTGCGCGAACGGAAGGAATAGGACGGTCGGTGTGGCGATGAAACACCACGTATTGTCCATCTGGCGACCACTGTGGAGAACGGAACTCTCCCTGGCTGGCAAACCGGTGAGTCCTGTCCCCTTCTTGATCAAGATCCACGCAGCCCAGCGCACCTTCCCTTCCTGTCCAAGAAAAACACACACGATTTTCTGGCACCCAATGGGGGGACAGCGTAGATCCAGAACTTTTTGTGATTTGTGTAGAAATGTGAGGGTCGTTGATCTCGACGACAGAAATCTGCCGGCTTGCGGAGTAATACGCCACTCGTTTCCCATCTGGCGACCATGTCGGGCTGCCGTCCCAGCCAGGGGTATCAGTCAGGCGGCGTAAATCAGTTCCGTCGGGCCGGATCACATAGATATCGCTCTCGTCCCAAGTACCTCGATCTGAAGAGAAGGCGATCCATTCACCATCTGGTGACCAGGCTGGGCGAAAATCTCCACCAGGCGAATTCGTAACATTCCACGTTTTGGTGTTTTCCAACGCCATTACCCAAATATCAGCCTGGCCAGAGCGGCTGGAAACAAATGCGATCTGCGTGCCATCGGGCGAGAAGGCGGCAGCGTCATCAAAGGCGGGGTGGTCGGTCAGTCGTTGAAGATCGCTGCCGTCCGGTCGGATGCGATACAGATCTGCATTACCATTGCGGTGTGAGGTGAAAACGATCCACTGCCCGTCCGGCGAGAAGGAAGCATTATAGTCAAGGTCTGGATGCGAGGAGAGCGGCTTTGGATCCGAACCATCCGCGTTGGCAATAAACACATCCAGATCCCAGGGTGCCAACGAGGCAAAGGCGATGGTGTAGTCAGCAGTTGGCTCTGGCGGGGCTTCTCTGGTAGCCCATGCGGGTTCACCAAAAGAAGCGCCTGCCACGATAAGACCAACTATAAGTCCGAGGAGAAGCCCAAGACAAATTTGTAATGGACTCCTTGTCATGGTCCCCCTGTAAGTGTCTAATATTCAGCTTTCAGCCCTCGCCGAGCCAACATTACACACGCCTCTCCAACGCATTTAGCTCATGGTAGAGCAAAATCCTCTGAAGAGATAGGATAAAAAAGTAGGAATTTTACTTGAAAATACTTCAGCGCAAAAGAGTAAGGATGTACGCATGAATTCCTCGGAACTCCATCGCTGGAATGTTTCTCCTGAGGAAGCCATCGAGATTCAAAATTCGTTGCGATCTCGGCTTGACCTGCAGAGCGAGCCGGAGCGGATTGAGACGGTCGCCGGCATCGATGTGTCTTACGATAAAGGCTCTGACTGGCTCTTTGCTGCTATTGTCGTCCTGCAAATACGTGATCTGCAGCTCCTCGACTCGGCCTCGGCAACTGCCACGGTGCCTTTTCCTTACATCCCTGGTTTGCTCTCTTTTCGTGAGTGCCCTGCCGTGCTCCAGGCATGGAAGAAACTCCGGGTGAAACCTGATTGCCTCATGTGTGACGGCCAGGGAATTGCCCATCCCAGACGTCTGGGCATCGCCAGCCATTTGGGTCTATGGCTCGACATGCCCTCAATTGGGTGTGCGAAGAGTTTACTCGTTGGTACCTATCGAGAGCCTGGTCTGAACCGAGGAAGCACTGAACCTCTCCATCATCGAAAAGAGCAGGTTGGAGTCATCCTCCGTACGAAGGACGGAGTGCAACCGGTCTTTGTTTCCCAGGGCCACAGGATCAGTCTCAAGAAGGCCACGGAGGTTGTGTTGGCCTGCTGCACAAAGTACCGCCTGCCTGAGCCTACCCGCCAAGCACATCTGCTAGTGAATGAGATCCGCAAAAGCGCAGGCAAAAAGGAGCGCGCCAGCCAACAAGCTTCTCTTTTTAGAGAATGAGCAGGGAAAGGGCTTGAGCATGGAGGGGATGTTGCGGCATGATGCTCTCGCTTTTGGATACACAGGAGGAACGACCAATGGCTGTGGACTTAGCGATACTTCAGCGTCAGTTGCAGGATTTCGCCGTTGCCCACTACGGGGCAAGCGCTATCGTCAGTCAAGTTGAGGTCATGCCCGGCCATGCTGGCTTGAGCTTTGGCTTCCGTGTCGATTATCAGGAAGGGGGCCAACGACGGAATGAGTCTTTCGTGATGCGCCTCCCTCCCAAAGGGGTGAGACAGAGCGGCAATACCGATGTGCTTCGGCAGGTGCCGCTGCTCCAAGCCTTGAAACGCAATGGGGTTCCAGTGCCAACTGTCCGTTGGTTCGGCAGCGATCTATGCTGGTTTGAGGTCCCATACATCATGGTCGAGCGGCTGCCTGGCCGAACCATCCGTTTTTCAGAACCGGACCCGTCCTTTGACGTAAGCCAGGAGGGCATGGCCCGCCTCCTTCGCCAAGTCATACGCGCGCTGACCCAGATCCATCGGCTCGACTGGCAAAAAGAACTCGCCGGCTGGGAAGCTCCGCGTTCTCTCGATACCGAGATCCGTTTTTGGGATGCAATTTTGGTGAAGGCAGCGGAACCGCAGTGGGTCACACAGGGCCAGGAAGTACGAGATTTGCTGTTGCAGCATCAGCCGCAAAACCCTGAGATTGGTCTTTTTCACGGCGACTTTCAGGGCTCAAACTTCCTTATTGATAGCGAGGCGCTGGTCGCCGTTTTGGACTGGGAAATATCTGGCATCGGTGGACAACTCCTGGACTTAGGCTGGCTGCTCGTTTTCACTGATCCCGCAAGCTGGGATACTGAATGTCAACCTCTTTCCGCTGTTCCCTCAGCAGCAGAGGTCATCTCTCTTTACGAAGAGGGAATGCAGCGCAAGACGCAAGACGTTGCCTGGTATCGTGCGTTAGCAGGCTACCGCTTTGGTGTCATCAGTGGCTTTAATGTCATGTTGCATCGCAGAGGCAAGCGTCATGACCCTGAGTGGGAGCGTATCGCTTCTTCGGTCCAGTTTCTTTTTGGCCGTGCGAAAGAGATGCTGCTTAGCCATCATTGATAGGCATCGTGTTGTCGTCGCCGGCGGCTGATGCTTTCTTCCACCGTGCCGGCGGTGACGACTTCGTACAATATTGCTTGTTTCCCTTCACGTTTCCGCAGCACCCGACCTAAACGCTGTACGTGCTCACGCGTCGAACCTGAACCTGAAAGAATAATTGCCACACTTGCCTCGGGCACATTCACCCCTTCGTTCAACACCTTGGAGGTGGCCAAGGCCAAATACTCGCCACGATTAAACGCTTCAAGGATTTCTTTGCGTTCTTTGGTTGGGGTCTGATGCGTAATCGCTGGAATGAGAAATGCCGTAGAGATGGCATAGACGGTATCGTTATCGCTGGTGAAGATAAGCACCCGCTCACGCGCGTGCTTCTTGAGGAGGTAATCTAACGTGCGCAGTTTGGCTGAGGTGCCCAACGCCAGCTTTTTGGACCGCTGATGGGCGAGCATTGCCTGCCGGCCTTTGCGACTCACCGCACTCTCACGCACAAACCGATGCCAGCCGGCAAGGCCATCGAGCACGATGCCGTGGTCAATAAGGAAATTGGAGAAGGTACTCCGTGCCCTTTTGTACTCTTCTTCTTCCTCCGGCGTGAGGGTGACCCTGACCCGCTCGACGATATAGTCAGCGAGATACTCGCCAGCTAACTCTTTGATTCCTTTCGCGTATACTTGGGGGCCGATGAGTTCGTCGAGCAAGATATGGCGACCATCGGTTCGTTCTGGTGTCGCAGTGAGACCCAGGCGATACGGTGCCAGGCACATCTCCGCCGCATGGCTGTACATTTCGCCTGGAAGATGATGACATTCATCAAAAATGACGAGACCCCAACGGTTCCCGAGCCGGTCCATGTGGTTGTAGGCGCTATCATAGGTGGTAACCGTGATGTCCTGCACCTCATAGTATCCCCCACCAATCAGACCAATCTGCTCGCCAAAGGCGGCGCACAGCAAATCATACCATTGGTTCAACAGGTCAATAGTCGGTGCGACCACTAACGTACCGCGCTGAACCGTCTCAATTGCCATCTGGCCAACATAACTTTTGCCTGCACCGGTGGGGAGGACCACGACTCCGCGTCGGCCCGCGCTTTGCCACGCGGCTATGGCTTCACTCTGGAACGGATGCGGTGCCTGCGTCAGGCGGCTCGTGAGCTTCAGCGTGCGGTATGCTGGGGCAGTATTGTCGAACGTGAGCTTGGACTGTCTGAACTGTTCAATGACAGCGCGGTAGTGATACGCCTGCGCGCGCCAGCGGTCTACCCGTCCATCCCACTGGAAGCAAGCAGGTGGGTAAAAATCTTGTGGTGGATCGCGTAGAACTAAGGTGCCAAGATCAAAGGAAAGACGCATTTGGAAAGGAATGGGAGAATGGGCGAAACGGGGAATCGGAGAGTCTGGGAAACAGGAATCGGCGAATCGGTGAAAGAAAAACCTTCCCTCCTGTTCTCCGGTTCTCCCGCTCTCCGGTTCTCCCATTCGTTCTCAGCGTCTCCGTTTCTCCCCGTCTCCGGTTCTCCGTTTCTGTTTTTTCAGACTACTCTCCTCTCTCGCAGCTCCGCAATCTTCGCTGCACTATAGCCGAGACCGCGTAGCACCTCTTCCGTGTGCTGTCCCAGGGACGGGGCAAACGAGCGAAACGAACCTGGGGTGTTTGAAAGTTTCACCGCTATTCCAGCTTGGGTCACTTTCCCGGCTACTGGATGCTCTAACTCCATCGCCATCTCGCGATGGCGCACCTGTGGGTCTTCAAATACTTCGGGAACATCATAGACTTTCCCGACGCACACATCGGCCTTGGCGAGGATGTCAAACCACTCTTCGCGGGTCTTGGTGAGGAAGAGTTTTTGTAACTCTGCTCGTGCATAGCCGTGCCGCTCGTTGGCAGGCCCTGAAAAATCCCCAGCCTTCATGCCACAATCTTTGAGGTCCGGCCGATTGATCGCGTCACATAAATTTTCCCACAACCACGGCTCTGTACAGCCTATGGTAATCATTTTGTGATCCTTGGTTTCGTAGAAGCTATAGTAGGCATGACCTCCGCCAAACACTCCCTTGCCGCGACCGGGGATGACCCCTTCGGCAAAGTAGTCCCGCACATTGGGCGTTGCTGCCAGTAAGGAGATAGTCGTGTCAAGATATGAGACATCGACGAACTGACCTTTTCCCGTGCGCTCGCGGGCGAAGAGGGCGAACATGATCCCGGTTACTCCGTGCATGGAGGCACCAGCGTAGTCAGCAATAATGTTGAGTGGAATTGTCGGCGGCCCTTCTGGATGACCGATCAGGTTCGCTACCCCTGCCAGCGAGAGATAGTTCAGATCGTGGGCCGGGTAGTCTCGGTATGGTCCGTCTTGCCCGTAGCCGCTTAATGAGCAGTAGATCAATCGTGGATTGAGCTGACTGAGGGTTTCGTAGTCACCGCCGAGACGTTTCATGACTCCAGGACGAAAGCCTTCAACTACGACATCAAAGTTCTTAGCCAGATCCTGCAATACCGCCTGTCCGGACGGCTCTTTCAGGTTCAGCGTCAGGCTCTTTTTGTTACGGTTAGTGAAACTGGTAGCAAGTTTCCGAACCTCTGCTGGTCCAGGAGAGGCACCCGAGCCTGCCAGCTTCCCAGACGGTGGAGGTTCGATCTTGAGCACCTCAGCGCCCATGTCTGCCAGCATCATGGTACAGAATGCTCCAGGTCCAACCCGAGTGAGTTCAAGGATCTTGATACCGTCTAACGCTCCAGGCATGGTTCCCTCCTCATTGCGAACATGTGCTGCCTGTCTTTATAAACTACAGGGCCGCCGGGAGGCTAGGGGCATACGGCAGAAGCTTTCGGCTATCAGCAGTCAGCGGTCAGCCTTCAGATGAAGAAGAGAAGAGGGCTCTGTCTCCTTTTCTGTCCTCATAGCTGAACACTGATAGCTGACTACTGACTGCTTTTCTGCTAAGCCAAAAGAACATGACTCCGCAAGACAAACTCCGCAAGATTCGTGAAGAACTGCAACAAATGTTCCTCGAGCGTGCCGAGTTGATCGATGGTGCCTTAGCTGCCCTCCTCGCGGCACAGCACATACTGATCGTCGGCCCACCGGGCACAGCCAAATCGATGCTCGCCGATGAGCTGTGCCGCCGTATTACCGGCGCGACCTACTTTCAGTGGCTGCTCACCAAGTTTACTACTCCTGAGGAGCTGTTTGGTGCAGTCAGCCTGAAAGCCTTGGAAGCCGATGATTACCGCCGTGTCACTGTGAACAAGCTGCCCGAGGCGCATATCGCCTTTCTCGATGAGGTGTTCAAAGCGAGTTCCTCGATTCTGAATGCTATTTTGACAATCATCAATGAGCGTCTATTTCATAATGGCCGTCAGGTGACCTCGGTTCCGTTGTTAACGCTGTTTGGTGCCAGCAATGAACTGCCAGAGGAGGATGAGTTACTTGCCTTGTACGACCGTTTCCTCCTGCGGTTTGTGGTCGGCTACATTAGCGAGGATTTCCGCTTCCTCAAAATGCTTCAGGCCAAAGAACCAGCCGAACGGACCACGATCACGTTGGACGAACTGCAACAGATGCAGGCAGAGGTGCAGACTCTGGTGGTCCCGAATATGGTATTCCGCGGCCTCGCTGACATCCGCCGGGAACTGCAAAAGAAAAACCTGGTCGCCTCTGATCGCCGTTACCGCCAGAGCATCGGACTCTTACAAGCTTTGGCGTATCTGCAGGGGCGTCCTACAGTTGCCGAGTCTGATCTCTTCTTTCTCGAACACGTTTTGTGGAAAGACCCAGGCGAGCGAGTCGAGGTCCATAACGTCATTCACGGCTTGATCCACGGCTA
>CAZCWX010000523.1:0-3643 GCA_964502465.1 uncultured Enterobacteriaceae bacterium
ATCCCGGTCGATGTCACGATTTCCAATGTAGGCATACAGAGACCGTGTGAGGAATCACGAAGTGATGGGATCGTTTGTGTCAATGAAGGTCTGCTAATTTTGCGCACCCCATACGTGAGAGGCTCCAGTTTCCGCATGGCCTTCCCAATCACGACCATTTTCGTCCTCCCCCACTCAAGCGGTCTCTCACGAATTGGCGTGAACGGCAAAGCCGTAATCTCAAGCCAAGGGGCTTGCACCCTGATGCTTATTGCTATATCATTTGCTATAACACATTATATATCAGACACTTACACTGAACCCCAACACTCCTTACTCCCTCGTACGAACCCTTCATCCACCACACCTGCCACGCGGGCGGGGAAAGAGACTCCCTATGGCGGCGTATCGCCAAGCTATGAGACACACCGAATTTGCTACAGAAAGAGGCGTGAATCAGACACCGCAGCAGAAGCTCTGGGGGATCGTGTTGGCCGCGGGCGAGGGCTAGACAACAAACAAAAAGGAGCGAGCGCATGGAAGACCAGATATCAAGATGGTGGCGCGTAGACGGCCCTACGTTTACCGCGTTGCAGCAGAGCGTCACCGATTTTCATACGGTCTTAGCGTGGCTTCTCCGTCCTCCTCGATCAGAGGAGCAGGTCGAAGCCTTTGCCAGGGTGTTTCCTATTGTGGCCCATCTCGAAGCGCTCCTGGCCGCGATTGTGCAGGAGAGAGTCCCGGAGGCTGGAGAATATCTAGACGTCATTCATACTGCCATACAGCAGATTCACGAGCACATAGCGGCGGGAGACATGACGAGCGAGGAGGCCCAGCGGACGCTTGCAGAGCTGGATCAACGACGGGAGCGGATGCTGGCACGGGCGCAGATCCTGGTGGGGCAGTAAGCGGCATCATCTCCACTGTCGGAGAGTGAGCGGATTGGCGCGATGAGGATACCGGCGAGGGCAGTAGGGATGAGATCGAGGGGGACGAGAGGCAAGCCGCACTGCAGCAGGACGATATCAAAAATCAGGAGGGATCTATGGCAGGGAGAAAAGACAGTCTCAGATACGAGCCTATGTACAAGCCAAAACCACCGGATAGGCAACCACCAGAAGAAGGGCGGACCACTAGTGAAGGCTGGGTTGCTCTCCTCTGGAGAATCACTCTTGGTCGTATCGGGAGACGCCACCACGCACGGCAATAGCCAAGCCCTTGAAATACAAAAGTCCTGCTCTCAATTGGCGGTGAAGTTGGGAGAGTAACAAGGCCAAGCTCACCGTACGGAGAACAGACAATGGCACGCCCACACGAGAACGCTACGCTCACCACTCTCTGTGCGAATCCCGAGTGTCGGAAAGTGGTCTCGACGGAATACCCCTTCAGCGAGGGGATTGTGGTGGAAGAAGGCGGCCGTCGGAGGATCGTCTCGACGTGTCGAGCCTGTGTCGATCATGGGTGGCGACCACCGGGCCACCGGGCTTTCGCAAGCACCTGAGCCAAAGATAGGAGAAAGCCATGGCGAAAAAAGCTAACACATTTAGCGCAGAGATGATGAGTGTCTCGCCTGACGCCACGCTCTATTGGGACACCAGGAGCGGTGTGTGTTATGACGTGAGGCCGGATAGGTCCCCAGAGCCTGCTCAGCATTCCTCCTTTCAGGCCATGGGGCCGCCAGCCACCAAACACCACACAGACTACTGGACGACGAAAGAGATTGGCTTCGCGCCTGGGTTTTCCTCGGAGACACTCTCGTGGGAACAGGAGGCGACACTTACGACCTTTTCCCTTGATCGGGTCTTCCTCATGGACTCCGCCCGCTCGGTACCCTCCGGCACGAGCGGCGAACTGGTATGGGTGCCTTGGCTGAAGCAGCCTGAGCCCTTTCCCCTTGCGGTATACCCTGCACTGCTTGTGCATACTCTCTACGAGGCGCTCCAGGCGGAGCGCCTCACGCTAGCGCCCATCTTGCCCGCCCACGATCCCCTGCGCCATCACATCGCATTAGTGTTGCAGGCTGCGCTCGACGGTAAGGACGCGGCGGGGCAGGTGTATGCGACATCGTTGACCGATGCGCTCGCGGCCCACTTTCTCCGCCGCTATACCGCCGCGCAGCCCTCCCTGCCTGAGATGAGTGGCGGACTCGCGCCGTACAAACTGCGGCACACGACCGCCTATATCAAAGACCACCTGGAGCAGGCGTTAACCCTGGCCCAGCTCGCCGCCGTGGCGCAGACGAGCCCCGCCCATTTTGCCCGCCTGTTCAGACATGCTACTGGGGTAGCGCCCCATCAGTACGTACTCACGTGCCGGATGGAGCAGGCGAAACGGTTGCTGGTCGAGACTGACATGCCGCTCAGCGAGATCGCTCTCCAGATCGGGTGTGCAGATCAGAGTCACTTCACTGCCTTGTTTCGGAAGTACGTCGCCCTGACCCCCAAAACCTACCGAGACACCATCAAACGCTAGGTCCTGGCAGCGCGCCGCCGCCAGTGCCCACGGAACCGGCCGTTGGGCGTGCGGACGGCTGTCCGTGTGTCATCCCACCTCCCGTGCACGATTGTCGCACGATTCCAACATTTGTAGCACGAATGTCACAGACAGCGTACGACACCTGCGTTACAGGTGCCCTAGTGAACACGTTAGAACGCAGAGCCACAAGGAAAGCATATGAACACTACCAATCACACTCACGCCCTCCATCCGGTACGGATCGATATGCCTACGGAAATCCGCCTGTACGTGACGCAACTGCTCAATCAGACCCTGGCCTGTACCGTGGATCTGCGCTCCCAAGTCAAACAGGCCTGCTGGAATGTCAAGGGCAGAGACTTTCCCTCCTTACATGCCCTCTTCGCTACCCTGGCCACGGAACTCGACGGGTACACCGACCTGGTGGCCGAGCGCATCGCTGCCCTGGGGGGCATGGCAATGGGCACGGCCCGCACGGCAGCTCTGCAGTCGCAGGTGCGGGAGTATCCCGATGCTATCGAGGATGGCGAGGCCCATGTGCTGGCGCTGACTGAGCGCTTCGCGTACTACGCTATGGCGCTGCGGAGCGCCATTACTCTGGCCGCTGATGTCGAGGATGCGGGCAGTGCGGCAGTCTATACAGACATCTCGCGCGGGGTCGATAAGCAACTGTGGTTCTTGCAAGCGTACCTCCACCACTGAGGGGTAAGCGTGTCTCGAGTCACTGGATGCGTTGCGTGAGCGACGGCACGAGATCGCTCCCCCCAAGGAAACGGCGGTCAATTGCCATCCCCGAGAAGAAGACATGACCAGAGAAGTGGCGCTGGTCCTCGCAGAGGAGAATGCTATGGCAGCGATTGACATTATCAAGCGGCGGCTTAAGGAAGACCGCGTTCCCGACGTCCCCGACGAGATCGGAGAAAAGAAGAAACGACCGCGGGCTGAGGAACGGGCGATCTTGAGGCGAGAAAGAAAATAACCCCTAGTGGAAACGAATGTCTCATGACTACTAACTCTCTGTGTAGATGAAAGGCTGCGATCATGAAATCCCAGTTTCTCAAGACGACCTTGCGAACCCGACTGCAAAGGACTGCCCTGCTGGCCCTACCGCTTGTGGGCTTGTTGGTGAGTGCCTGTAGCGCTCATGAACGATACCCTCACAACCGCGGCGCTTTGCACGAAGAATTCC
>CAZCWX010000524.1:0-2662 GCA_964502465.1 uncultured Enterobacteriaceae bacterium
TTCTCATGGAGGTAGACAGTGGCAACGAAGTTATTTGTCGGCAATCTCTCTTTTCACGCGACCACCGCAGACTTGGAAACACTCTTCAGTCAGGCCGGTGCAGTATCGACCGTCAACATTATTACAGACAAGTTCAGCGGACAATCGCGGGGGTTTGGCTTTGTCGAGATGGGCAGCAATCAGGAAGCGCAGACCGCAATCGAGCGGTTCAATGGCTCTGAGTTCCAAGGCCGGGCGTTAACGGTGAACGAGGCTAAGCCGCAGGAGTCGCGTGGTGGAGGCGGCGGAGGCAGTGGAGGCCGTGGCAGCCGCGAGCGGCGCTGGTAACCTGCGCTCCAGTGCGGGGAGATACGCAGCACTCCCCGCCTAACTCAGAAAGCCCTCTCGAATGGGCGAGGCTTTATTCTGTTGACGTGGAGGGAGGTCTGAAGGGAGGAAATTACACACAGTAGGTCTTTCCGACAAGAGAAAGGAAGAAAGGAAAACAATGCGCACTCTACGCAAAGCACGTCCGCAGCAAAAACGATCGCAGCCACGCAGTGCTCCCCAACCGGCGCAAGCGCACGATACCAAGGCGATTGAGGTGGTTGGTAGGGTCGCCGACGTCTTGCCCAATGGTTTCTTTCGGGTTCGTCTGGAGAATACCCATCTGGTATTGGCACACATTGCGGGCAAGATGAGGAAATTCCACATCAAGATCATCCAAGGGGATGCCGTCACAGTGCAGTTATCTCCTTATGATTTAAGCCGCGGGCGCATTACCTTCCGCCAGCGGTAGTCTCCTCCTCGCCTCGTGTCAGCACCGCAGCGGCGCTGCCAAATAACGGCCTCGTGCCAGAAATCGTGTCAATTTCGCCTTCGAGCCCGTGCAACCAGCCCCTCGATCGCCTTTCCCTTCTCCATCGTGTTCCCATCGCTGAGGGGCAACCAATTGTCGGTCGCCAATGGACCGCTCAAAGTAGCGCCCCTGTTGCAATTTGGCACGATGAGCGACCATGCTCGACCTGCATGGAGCAACTCTACTCACAACAGTCATGCGATGGTATGAGGGTAAGTGCTATCCAGTGAGCGTTTGCTTGCCAGCATGACATGGATAGCACCCCCCCTCTTCTCTTCCCACAAGGAATCCGCTACCTCTGTCTCACTCACCCTCAGGAGGTCTCATATGCCTGCTCCCTTTGCTGGCGGCTGCGCCTGTGGCGCAATTCGCTATGACTGTGCGGCTGACCCACTTTATATGGGCAACTGCCACTGCCGCGATTGCCAGCGGGCGACTGGCAGTGCGTACTTTGCAGCGGTGGGCGTGGCCAAGACCGCGTTCCGCCTGCTGGCTGGCATGCCGAAGTATTATGAAAAGCAAGCTGACAGCGGCCACACCATGCGGCGGGCATTCTGTCCGGAATGCGGCTCCCCCGTGTTCTTGACCAACGCGGCGCGACCGGAGTTAGTCGTGCTCTATGCGGCCAGTTTAGATGACCCAAGCTGGGTGCGGCCAGCCAGAGACATTTATACTGCCAGCGCGCAACCCTGGGATGCCATGGATCCGGCCCTGCCCAAATTCCCGCAGATGCCGCAGCGGTAACGACAACCCTAAAGCTGGGCACGGGTATCTCACTGGTCGTGGAGCATGATCCGATCGTGCAAGCCAAACAGGTGGCCTCGCTCGACCGTATCTCAAACGGCCGGTTCCTCTTCGGCGTCGGCGCGGGATGGAACAAAGAGGAAATGGCCAATCACGGGACTCCGCCCCGCAAACGCTGGAAGGTGTTTACCGAACGGATCGAAGCGATGAAGACAATTTTGAAGGGCGCGACCGGTTCTCCTGGCAATCCGTTCGCAATCAAATAATCCCCAAGGATTGGGCTGTGACTGCAGCACAGGGCAGAATGGATCAGGCAGTCTGTTCCTGACCTTGGCTGCGCCGTTGTGCCTGCAGACGCGCGACCTGGCCGGCAACCACCCGCACTTTGCGCGGAGCAGACAACCAAACACAGACGATTGATAACAGACTCAGCACGATGGCTATCCAGAACGCCAGGGTATAGCTCCCCGTTTGATCATAGAGTGCGCCGGTCACCCACGGCCCTAACCCTGCGCCCAGACTCGATGCCACGCTGAGCACACCGACGATCGTCCCATACTGTTTGCCTTGAAAAAGTTCCAGTGGTATGGCGCTGTACACCGAAGCCATCCCGTACCCTAACAACCCCTGTGCGGCAACCATCAAATACAGCAACACTGATGAGGGATGGTGGTGCATCGCCAAGAGTAGCGCGTAACACAACGCGAAGCCCAAGGCGCTGACGGTCCAGACCCATTCGCGCCCAATCCGGTCCGAGAGGTGGCCCAGTGCAATCTGGCCGACACTGCCGGTGAGTCCCACCAGGCCGAGCGCGTAGGCTGCAATTTCCGAAGAAAAACCGATCTCGCCGAGGTACTTAGTCTGATGGACTTGTATCGCATACCAGGCATACAGACTACTGGCGGACGCCAGAAAGAACCACCAAAAGCGTGAGGTCTGCAGTGCCTGGGCAAGCGTCCAGTCAGTAGCAGCCCAGGCGCGATCGACCACATTGTCGGCGTGAGTCTGCTCCTGGAGTGACAATGCTGAAGTCCTCTCTCCATCGGGTCTTAACCCAAGATCTTCTGGACGGCGACGTTG
>CAZCWX010000525.1:0-10367 GCA_964502465.1 uncultured Enterobacteriaceae bacterium
CCCGGCCAGAACGGGGACCGAGATGGAAGCGGGCGATGACCGGCCGGGGATTTTTCTCAGAGAAGAGATGAATACTTTTCACGTAGTCCTCGGTCGTCATCGGGCTTTCTACCTGTACTTTGAGGGGAACCGAGTTTCCACTCTCAGCAAGCGGTGGCAGCGTGAGCTTGACGCGAGCAGTTGTGAGAGGTGTGTTTCCTGCCACTTCACGGATGAGCGGGGCAAGCTTTTCCGGGACCGCCCACACCGGGCGTACTCCCAGGAACAGGAACCCGCAGGTGCTCACGAGACCGGCAAGGAACTGGCGTCGCGAAGTGTGTAGTCGGCACGATCTCTCATCCTGTTTCATTGCACCGATCTCTCAGGTTTGGGACATATATCCCATCAGGCCTTGCGTAAATCGTGATGCTTCAGGGGCAACGACCGAATACGCTTGCCTGTCGCTGCATAGATCGCGTTGCACAAAGCCGGCGCAAGCGGTGCAAGCGGTGGTTCACCCACACCGCCCCAGAAGCCGCCAGTCGGCGCTAGCACCGTCTCGACCTTGGGCATCTCGGCGATGCGCATCATGGGATAGTCGTGGAAGTTTGATTGCTCGACCCGACCATCTTTAATCGTGATTTCCCCATACAGTGCCGCAGTCAACCCATAGACCACACAGCTCTCAGTCTGTGCCCGCACTGAGTCTGGGTTAGCCACATAGCCAGGGTCGATCGCCACCACAACTCGAGGTATTTTCAGTTCACCCTTGTCGTTGACGGAAATCTCAATCACCGCCGCTGCGTAGCTCCCGTAGGAGTCTTGCAGGGCAATGCCACGATGAACGCCTTGGGGCGGCGGGGTTCCCCATCCAGCGGCTTTCGCCACCGCATCGAGAACGCCCAGATCTTTGGGCGCGTTTTCGAGCAGCTTGCGGCGAAATTGATACGGGTCCTGTCCTGCTGCTATGGCGACTTCGTCGAGAAAGCACTCACGGAAGAAAGGATTGTTCGAGTGGGCAACGGCTCGCCAGAAGCCCACCGGAACGTGAGTATTGCGCATCGCATATTCCATGTGCTGGTTGGGAAAGGCGTAGGGCGAATCAGAAAAACAACGCGAACCGATGGGATCGATACCGGCGGTAATGCCCTCCGGGCGCACGTTGCTGAGAATAGACTGGTCGGCTTGGCGGACATACCAGGCCGTCGGGGCACCAGCGGCATCCAGTGCGGCTCGCATACGCACCAGGCTTACTGGTCGATAAAACCCATGCTGGATATCCTCTTCTCTCGACCACATCAGTTTGACCGGTTTGCCGGGCAGCGCCTTGGCAAGGGTGACGGCTTGACGGGTGTACTCCTGAAACGTCCCGCGCCGTCCAAATCCACCGCCGAGATGGACCTTATGTATCTCGACATTGGCAATTGGCACCTCGGCGGTTTCTGCAGCAGCGGCGGCAGTCGCCTCACTGTTCTGCGATGGTGACCAGACATCCACACGCCCCTCTTTGTAGAGCGCCGTACAGTTCTGTGGTTCCATGGTTGCGTGCTCAAGGTACGGCGCATAGTACTCGGCTTCAACAATCTTCGCCGCAGAGGCAAAGGCTGCCTCTATGTCGCCGGTACTGCGCGAAACCGGCGCGTCCTTGACTTGAAGACCTTCTCGCAGGAACTCCATGATGCTGGCACTACTCACCTTCGTGTTCGGCCCGAAATTCCACTCGATCGGGAGGGCTTTCAACGCCTGCTGCGCATACCACCAGTTTTCCGCCACCACTGCGACGGCGTCCTCAAACGGAACAACTTTCATCACCCCACGCATGTTGGCAATCTTGCCGGCGTCTGCCTGTTTGAGGGTACCGCCGAACACCGGGCACTGGGCGATAGCAGCGTAGACCATGCCTGGCAGTTTGGTATCAACAGCAAAGACTGGCTTCCCCATTACCTTGTCAGGGATATCCAACCGCTGCATTGGTTGACCAAGGATCTGCCAATCTTTGGGGTCTTTTACTTGGACGCCCTGTGGAGGGTCCAGCTTCGCGGCATCAGCGGCAACCGCACCGAACTTGACGTGTCGTTTCGTAGGGGTATGCGTAATCACCCCGTTTGCCGCCACACACTCGGAGACGGGCACCTCCCAGCGTTGCGCCGCTGCGGTGACGAGCATCAGGCGCGCAGTCGCGCCGGCTGTACGCAGATATTCCTGGCTTTCGCGGATTGACCGGCTGCCGCCTGTGGCCATTGCCCCGAACACGCGGTTGCGTCGGAGGTTCTCACTGGTGGACGCATATTCGGCGCGCACAGTTCTCCAATCGCACGCGAGTTCTTCAGCAACCAGCATGGGCAGGCCGGTAAAACTTCCCTGCCCCATTTCTGAGCGCGCGACACGGATAATCACGCTATCGTCAGGGTTCACGATGATCCAGGCGGTCACCTCTACACCGTCGCTGACCGCAGACGTGTCTTCCGCGGTCTTGGCGAACACCGACTTCGGCAGACCTATTCCGAGCATCAGGCCACCACCAACCGTGGCAGACCCAACCAGAAAAGCACGGCGAGATATTGCGGACGACTGCTTCATATTGACAGCCTCCTTTGCATCCTAGGTGTTCTTCGCGGCAGCGTGAATCGCAGTCCGGATACGCGCGTAGGTGCCGCAGCGACAGATGTTGGTAATCGCTGTGTCGATATCAGTATCGGTCGGCTGAGGGGTTTTCGCTAACAGTGCTGCTGCCGCCATAATCATACCCGGTTGACAGTAGCCGCACTGTGGGACTTGCTGCGCTATCCAGGCCTGCTGGACGGGATGGTTCCCGTTTGCAGAGAGACCTTCAATCGTGCGGATCTGTTTCCCCATAACCGCTGCCACCGGCAGGACACAAGAACGTATCGCCTCCCCGTCCAGATGCACCGTACACGCGCCGCAGAGCGCCATACCACAGCCATATTTGGCCCCGGTCAGACCGAGGACATCACGCAGGACCCACAAGAGTGGCATCTCTGGGCTCACATCGACGCTGTGTTCTTTACCGTTCACCACGAGCGGGATCATACATGCCCCCTTTCGCTTTTCTCTATAAAATTTGACACGATTGGTGGTGGTTGTGAAGAGAGGGGCACCATTCTTATACATGAACCACCTGACCGTACCCTGTGGGCTCCCGTCAGAGATAGAGTTAAATTATGAGACTCACTCAGACCACATACACTATGAACGGCGACGAAGGAGGAACACGTTATGAGAGTAATGGTGATTGTGCCACGAGAGAAAGAAGGCACGCTGGAGTTACAAGAGGTGCCCGAACCGAAACCGCAACCTGGGCAGTTGTTGATCCGAGTCAAAGCCACCGGACTGAACCGCGCTGACCTCGCCCAGCGGAGAGGACTCTATCCAACGCCGAGCACAACCAGCACAAACACACCGATCATTGCTGGTCTGGAGGCTGCTGGCGAGGTTGCCGCCCTCGGTGAAGGCGTAACCGGGTTCGACGTCGGTGACCGAGTGATGAGCATGTGCTTCGGCGGCTATGCTGAGTATGTAGCCGTTGATCACCGCGTCGTGGTACGCGTCCCCGAGCGCCTGAGTTGGCAAGAGGCTGCCGCGATCCCCGTCGCCTACATGACGGAACATGATGCGCTCATCACCAACGCACGCTTACAGGCAGGGGAATCAGTCCTGATCAATGCGGCATCGTCGGGGGTAGGTGTCGCAGCCATACAGATCGCCAAACTCTTCGGTGCGACGCCTGTCCTTGGCACCAGTGGCGCTACCGAGAAACTCCAAACCCTGGCCTCGCTTGGTCTCAATCTTGGCATCAACTATCGCACCGAGAACTTTGCTGATGCCGTCCTCAAGGCAACCGCTGGGAAAGGGGTCAATATCATCATCGACCATGTCGGAGGGCCACAGTTGCCAGACAACCTGCGTTGCCTGGCGTTGCAGGGACGACTGGTAAGTGTCGGACGACTCGGCGGCAATAACGGTGAACTCAACCTGGATTTCCTGGCGCTACGTCGGTTACACCTCATTGGTGTGACCTTTCGCACCCGCACCATGGAGGAACGAGCCGACATCGCGCGGCGTTTCGCTGCTGACGTGCTACCGGCTCTGGCCGATGGCCGTCTGCGTCCGGTGGTTGATCGTGCCTTTCCGCTGCAGGAGGCGTTGGCAGCACAGGGATATATGGCGTCTAACACACAAATTGGCAAAATCGTCCTCACCGTGTAATACCTGTCCTGTAACCGAACATCGACAAAAAGGAGGGGAATACCATGCGTGTTGCAGTAGGCGGCTATTTGGCCGCCGTGAACACTTTTGTCACCCAACGCCTGGGTCTCGGTCAGTTCCAGCGTGCCACCCTGACAGGGGAGTCACTCCTCAAAGTTGGTCGTGGCGAAAGCGCCATTGCTGGATTTTTGGATGGGGCACGGGAGTACCATTGGGATGTCGTGCCTTTGCAATTCATCGTCCCTGGTGTCGGTGGTACAATCGCTCAGGAAGCTCATGAATGGGCAAAAGAGGGATTTCTCTCCATGCTACAGAAAGTCGGGCCGATCGATGGACTCTTTCTGCAACTGCACGGCACGGCAGTAGCAGACCACTGCGACGACTGTGAAGGGGATCTGCTTGCTGCGCTGCGAAATCTATTAGGAGACAAAATCCCCATCATTGCGTCATTAGATGGACATGCAAATGTGACTCCCCTTATGGTCAAGCACGCCAGCATGTTGATCGGTGTCAAAACCAATCCTCACTATGATTTTGTTCCGGTCGGTCGGCAGGCAGCACGGGTCATGGCAGGGATGTTTGACAGGACGATGGCACCGACGAGCGCGTGGGCCCAGCCGGCAATGGCTCCAGGATTACAAAAACTCTACATCGCCCCCGGCTGGCCGATGGATCACCTCATGCGGTACGCTCGCAACTTAGCGGCGAGAGACTCCCGTATCCTGGATGCCTCCCTCCTGGGCGGATTCTTCTGCGCTGATATTCCTGAAACCGGGATCAGTGTCACCGTGACGACGAATAAAGAACCAGGGTTGGCGCAAGACATCGCCGAAAAGATTAAAGAGGCGTGCTGGGCAAAACGCCACGCTTTCCACGTCGATGTGGTTCCCGTCGCCGACGCAGTGCGTGAAGCAATGGAAAGCGAAGATGGTCCAGTGGTTCTTGGAGATCTGGCTGACAGCGGAGGTGCCGGGACTCCAGGTGATGGCACGGTGTTGCTCGCTGAATTGCTCAAACAGAATGCCACAGGCGCGGTACTGGGGAATATTGTCGATCCGGCTGCAGTACAGGAAGCGATCCAGGCAGGAATTGGCAAGCAGGTCACGCTCACAGTTGGTGGCAAAGTAGATACATTTCACGGCGATCCCATTCAGATCAGCGGTCGAGTCCGTGTGATTCACGATGGGGTGTATCGAGCGGCGACCGCGTTCAACTCGGGCACCTATCGTCGCGGTCCAACAGTGGTGATTGACTGCGGTGGGATTGAAGTGGTTCTCACCTCACGTCCGACGCATGGCTTCGAGGTCAACCACTTTCGCAGCTTAGGGATCGAACCGACTGAACGGAAAATTGTGGTGAGCAAATCTGAGTTGCAGCATCGGGCAGGATTCGCTGGCATCGCCAGCAAGTTCATCGATGTCGATACGCCCGGTCTTGCCACCCAGATTCTCAACCGGTTACCGTATCAAAAAATCCGCAGACCGGTGTTTCCGTTGGATGATATCTAGCAGGACGCTGAAAGACTCGCTTTTGGGCCCTTCGACTTCGCTTCGCGTAGCCTGTCCTGAGTGTAGCCGAAGCCTGCCCTGAGCGTAGTCGAAGGGGGCCCAGGATGAACGGCAGTTGTTAATTTGTCAGCGTTGGCCGTTCGTGCTGAGCGTAGCTTTCTGGCGAAGTCGAAGCATGAACGGCTTTTTCTTTTGCACTATTCGAGTTTCGTAGCCCGGATAAAATCCGGGGAATAATTTCATTTGGGGTCCTGGTAGTCCGTATACTAAGAAGGGGGTGGAAGCCAACACCGCAGAGTGCTAGCACATGATGACCATTCTGTAACGGAGTCACTATGGCAGGACAAGGGTCTGCGGGAAATGTGCTGGCAGCATTAGGTAGTTTTTTCATTCCTGGCCTGGGCCAACTTCTTCAAGCCCGACCGATCATGGCGCTGATTCATTTTGTGCTCGCCGCCCTTCTGTGGTTCGTCCTCCTTGGTTGGATCATCCATATTTGGTCCATCCTCGACGCGGCGATGTTTGTACCTAAGGGGCCCCCAGAATCGCCCTGACCACATGCTGTAGCCGATCTAGGGGCAACACGCTGTGAAGTGACACGACATACCTAAAGGAGGATCTATGGAACTGACCGTCATCACACTGGAGAAGCATGAACGCATTGGCACGCTCACCTTAAATCGGCCAGAGAAACTCAATGCCCTCAACCACACTCTCATGAACGAATTTGTCGAGGCTATCGATACGGTAGCTGGCGACCCTGATATCAAAGTGTTGATCATCCGTGGTGCTGGCCGTGCATTTTCTGCTGGCTACGATTTGGGCGGCGGGAGTAGCGGACGGTCCAAACCGTTTACTATTGAGGATGACCGGGCGATGCTGCAGCGATATGTTGAGACGTGGCTACGGTTGCGTGAGGTGCCGAAGCCAGTCATTGCCATGGTCCACGGCTATTGTCTGGCCGGGGCTACGCAGTTGTGTATTTGTACGGACATGATTTTTGTCGCAGAAAACGCGCGGATTGGTTTTCCGTCCATTCCAGCCGGGGCTGGGTTTGTCAGTGCATTCTGGAATTGGATGGTTGGACCACATCGGACAAAATACATGGCATTCCTGCCAGGCAGTCAGATCAGCGGCAAAGAAGCAGAAGCCATGGGGTTTGCCACGCGCGCTTTTCCGGCAGACAAATTGGAAGAAGAAACTTATAGCTACGCAAGGCGGGTTGCGAAAGTTCCTGCCCAGAAACTTCACCTCGAAAAGCTGGCGATTAACCGTGCGATGGACTATCGAGGATTCCGCGCGTCTGTCCTTTCTGGTGCGGAATATGATGCCCTCTTCCACTTTGGTCCAGGCAATGACGAGATCAAAAAAGTGCGCGAGGAACGCGGGCTGCGGGGAGCTATTCAGTGGTACGAGGAGCAGTGAGCAAGAACGCGCATCGTCAGCCTTTTGTTGACGGTTGGGGGAAAAAGATGACATACATGGAAGACGACGAAGGAGGACGAACACGATGAAACTTGATGTCATGCTCACAACCCGTGCGTTTGCGGCAGCAGGGAATCTGACCGAAACTGCTGAGGTTGCCAAGGCAGCCGAAGAGATGGGTTTTGCTGGCCTCTGGGGGGTGGAAAACCAACATGATCCGTTTCTGCCATTAGCCGTCGCTGCGACTGTCACCAACAAGATCACCCTTGGGACCGCGATCGCGCTGGCTTTTCCCCGCAGTCCTATGTCTCTAGCGTACATTTCTTGGGACCTGCAAGCTGCGTCTCAAGGTCGCTTTATTCTTGGGCTCGGGACACAAGTGAAGGGTCACAATGAGCGGCGCTTCAGCGTGAAGTGGGAGTCTCCTGGCCCTAAACTGCGCGAGGTCATTCTGGCTTTGCGAGCTATTTGGGACTGCTGGCAGACCGGCACTCCACTGAACTATAAGGGACAATTTTATACATTCACCCTGATGACACCGGCATTTAGTCCTGGTCCCATCACTCACCCGCGTCCACCGATCTACATCGCGGGTGTGAATCCCTATATCTGCCGTCTGGCTGGTGAGCTGTGCGAAGGCTTTCATGCACATCCGTTCCATTCCGCCAAATACCTGCGCGAAGCAGTCTTGCTGCAGATTGAACAAGGAGCACAAAAAGCAGGTCGCAATCGCAAAGACGTCACGATGGTGACGTCTGCCTTTGTCATTATGGGTGACAGCAAAGACGAGATGGACAAGATGCGTGAGAAGGTCCGGCAGCAGATTGCTTTCTACGCCTCAACGCGGACATACAAACCAGTACTGGACATTCATGGCTGGGGGGATGTGTGCTTCCGGCTCAGTGAGAAAGCGGCGAAAGGCGAGTGGGACAGTATGGCGAAAGAGATTACTGACGAGATGTTGGCTGAGTTCGCAGTGACGGGATCGCCGGACGAAATCCCAGGATTACTCAAGGCAAAGTATGATGGACTGCTTGATCGGGTGATGTTGTACCATGCGGATCGCCCAGGTCAGCATGTGGCCCGGTGGAAAAAGCTTATCACAGCGTTTCATGAATAAAGAAAACAGGAGGAAGTATGTCTACTGAACAGAACAAAGAGGTCGTTCGTCGGGCGATTGCCGCACTCAGCAAAGGAGATATGGAAGGGTTTCTGGCTGACGCGGCTGATGATGTGACCCTGACCGTCATGGGGGCGGGATTCTCGCCAATACAAGGCAAACAAAAAGTGCTCAAGGGCCTCCAGAATGCTCTGGTCGCGCGACTCGAAAACGGTGGCGCGATCGCCATGACCATCGAGAATCTCATCGCCGAGGGTGACTCCGTCGCCGAGCAGGCCCGAGGAACAGCGCGGACGAAGGACGGCAAAGACTACAACAACACCTATTGTCGCGTATGGCGGATTGTGAACGGCAAAGTCCAGTCAGTGCATGAGTATCTAGACACTGAGTTAGTACGGACGTGTTTATTCACCTGATACTCCCCTTGGTCTGGAGGGAGCCCTTCGATTCCGCTCAGGACAAGCTCCGCGGAATCCAGGGGCTTTGTGTCATCATCTGATCCTGGCTTCCGCTTTGCTTCAGCAGAGTGACGTCACTAGGGGATAAAGACTCGTCCTGCCATTCATGGTCTCACCGCAGCGAGGAAGCCGGTTCGCCTAAATACCGAGGATCTTTTTGTCACCCCAATCGATGGTTTCCGATCTGACGGCTACGGGAGGACTGGTCCGATTCGCAATCAACGCAGCCAACCCGGCGGCGTCCTGGTGATGTGGTTGTATCCCTGTCACGGCGCCGTCATCTTCTACACCCAGCAGAAGTACACCTCCCTCAGTATTGGCCAAGGCGACAACAGCAGCCACGATTTCACGATCCGGCAAACCCTTGGCATCGCTCTTGAACTCGACCGTAAGGGTTTCGCCCGCTGCCAGCAGATTTAAGATTCCTCGTTCTAACGGATTTTGTGGTGAGCTAAAGGACCAAAAGAGGGGTCGGGATGGACGCGCGAAGATCTGCCACACTGTGGAGTGATGAGCAACACAGAGGAAGAGACGCGGCAACCATCCCGTGGCCGCAACCATATCTGCGTGCCCTTTGGCAGTGAAGCCCAGTATCAAGCGTGTATCGAGGATGTCGTGCAGTATCGCAGCTATCTGACCCAGCTGAGTCACCAACACCCCGAACTGGTGCCGCAGGCACTGGCGCAGGGCTATACCTTCCATGACCGGTATCGCTCGCGCAAACAAGGCGTGGTCCTGCGGCGGATTAAGCTCCGGGCCACAGCAGAGGTGTTCACCCTGCGGCCGTCCTTTCTCCTGCCCTATTGTATTGCGCGGACGGAGGAAGTCGAAAAAGCGCTCTATTTGCGCCAGTGGGGTGTGCCGTTTGCGGCCCTGGCGTATGTGTTTGGGCGCAATGCCATGTTCTGGTATCGGGCCTGGCTGAGTCTGGGGCGGCCCAATCTGGTGGGCACGACCGTCAAAACGGCTGACAAGCTGCCTCTGGATCTGGTGGCGGATGAGAAGATCACCTGGTTGGCCGGAGAAGAAGTGGTGGTCCCGACTACGGTCGGCGGCGGGTGTGTGTTGGGCATTAGTGTTGCGGTGCAGGCCACGAGGGCGAGCTTGCAGGAAGCGTACGGCGAGTTTAAGACCGAAGCGACCGCGGTTTTTCCCGCCTACACCCCGCACGCCGTGTGCACGGACGGGTTTGCGGCCACGCGGGACGCCTGGCGTCAGCTCTTTCCGCAGCTCACGGTGGTCCTCTGTTTCTTGCACGCCATCCTCAAACTCACGGAGCGGTGTCGGGGGGCGCTGCGCCGCCACGTCCTGGATCGCGCCTGGGCGGTCTATCAGGCGGGCACCAAAGCCCAGTTCGCCCAACGCTTGCGGCGGCTGGCCGAATGGGCGCGGACCGCCCTGGACGGATCGCTGGCCCAGACGATGGCGAAAATGGCTGCGCATCGTGACGATTTTACCCCTGCCTATGACCATCCCCAGGCGGCGCGCACGACCAATGCGGTGGATCGGGTACATCATCATTTGGATCGGGTCTTGTACGCCATGCACTACTGTCATGGCCAACCAGCCAGTGCGCGGTTGGCGGTACGGGCCTGGGCACTGCAGTGGAATTTCCATCCCTATGGCGCCCGCTTGTGTCACGACCAGCCC
>CAZCWX010000526.1:0-7225 GCA_964502465.1 uncultured Enterobacteriaceae bacterium
AAGGCGACCGGTCCATAGACATTCGCCAGATAGATCGTATCCATTGGATGTGACGTTGCCTCGTGTACCGCTCCCGCTGGTTCATATACCCAGTCTCCGGCGCGGGCCGAGCCGCCTCGATAATCGAACCCACCCGAAATGACATAGAAGTCTGCTGGCCCGATATGGGTGTGCGGTGCATTGACCTGACCAGCCGGCGCCTTGATAAGCGCACTCCAGGCACCAGTCTCTTTGCTAATGCGCAGCACGATAAATTGGTTGCCAGTACCAGTGTCGATCCATTGCTGGTCTTTCGTTCGCACGAGCGCGGCATCGATCGGGTCAAAAGACGTTGCCGATTTCGCCATTGTGATGTCCTCCTTTACTCACGAGCATTCTGACAGTTATTGCCAGGGGGAGCACAGAAGTGCAAGGCCTGCTTTTCGTTTGTTCGATATTCCTACGAGAACAACAGCTCTTGACTTACACCACGATCTAAGAAACGAGAATGGAAAATGTCACACAGGCAGAAGCATAACGCGCAATGACGGCAGCACTATGAGGGAGGCGTCGTATGAAGTTGTATCGCTCGATTCTTTTTGTTCCTGGCAACCGCCCAGACTGGATCGATAAAGCACCAAAGTATGGACCAGATGCCCTGATCTTAGACCTCGAAGACGCCGTCCCGATTAACGAAAAGGTTGAGGCACGGAAAATCGTGCGCGCGGGCATCGAGCGCTCGCACGCACGAGGAGTGCCGATTGTCGTCCGCGTCAATGGTCTGAATACCGGATTGACCGGTGAGGATGTTGAGGCCATTGTCACTGCTGGTCTGGTTGCCGTCGCCATTCCGAAACTCGAACGTGCAGAAGAGGTCCTGAAAGTTGATGCCTGGATCGAGTTGTTCGAACAGAAGGCCGGGCTTTCCCCTGGAACAGTTGAGATTGTGGCGCTGCCGGAGACTGCGCTCGGCATTATGAACATCTACCAGTTGGCTACGGCCTGCCCACGTGTGGGGAATATCGTAGGTGGCGTAGGGGCACGGTCGGGCGATGTCACCAAAGCGATCGGCTACAAATGGACACGTAACGGTTTGGAAACACTTGCTATGGCCTCGCACATGTTACTGGCGGCACGAGCTGCAGGGATTGAATATCCCTTAGCCGGAGGATCGCTTGAAGTCAGTGATACGGAGTTAGTGCGCGCCCAGTTGCAGCGCGCGAGGGAAATCGGCTTCCGTGGAGCGTTACTAATCCATCCTTCAGCAGTTCCCATCGCTAATGAGGTCTTCGCTCCGTCGCAAGAAGAGATTGAATGGAACAAAGGGGTATTAAAAGCTATGGCGGAGGCCGAAAAAGCTGGACGGGCAGCGGTCACGTATGATGGCATGATGATTGATTACGCGCATGTCAGAAATGCGCTTGATCTGCTGCACCAAGCCGAAGCATTCGGTATCGTTGTTGGAGAGTATCCGCAGGTCAAGGCGTTATAGGAATGCCGATAGCAGAGAACGATAGTCACGAGATGAAGCTTCTCTTCCTCTGAGTCAAACTTTGGTGAAACCACCAGTTTGAATGCTCTCCAATAACAGTTTTCTTCGCTCCGGTAGTCTTCTAGAAGGCGGCTATCTGCAAGAGAAGCGATCCAGAAAGCTGCGCAGCAGCACGAGTGATTCCACCGCTGAAGCCATGGTATGTCACGTTCAGCGAGAGAGTTTTTTCCCCAGGTCCTGATCTCCCAATAATCCATTCCAGGCTCGCCCCTGTGGCGAGACCCTCTGCCTCCGTCACCCTCTTGCTCTTGGTTCTCGTATAGGCACTCGATATTGTCGCAGCGAGGATGCTCCTTGTATAGGTCAAGGAAAGTGCTGCGGACGAAGTATCAGCCCGCGCCTGCGACCATGGGTCCCGCCTTTCTTCTAAGCTCAAGACCGGGGCAATGGTCAGGGTGTGCGTCGGGGTATAAGTCCCACTCAAAGTTCGGAGAAAGAGAAAAGAGCGTCTCTCTGAACTAAGTTGGTTTGCGAGCAAGGAGGTATTCAGAGTAAGCGTGTGCGTCGGAGCATAAGTCCCACTCAAGGCCTGGTAAAAAAGAAAAGAACGTCTCTCCAAACTGACTTGGTCTGTGAGCAAGGAGGTATGCGAGGACCACGTTGTCTTCCCGATGGGTCGATCGTAAGAGATCTTTGTACCGAGGGTGTCACCCCAGTGTTTCTGAGGCTGGTAGTCTGTCTGCGCCTGGGAACTTTCTAAGAGACTGCGTTTATATGAGAAACCGAAGGAAGGCCAGGCGGGCCGCCTGACGGACATCGACACTTCGCCTTGGGTCACCATGAGGCAGGGACGACTTGGATCTGCATCAATATTGTTCCAAAACTGCGACAAGGAAATTTTCTTTTGGATCGCACCAGCATCGTGCGTTACCCATACCTCCCCTCCTTCTTGATCGCTTGGTTCCTGTGGATCAAACGGGTGGGCGAATCCTGCATTGACAGCGCGGTAGGCGGCTCCATAATCAAAGCTTCTTTCGGAGCCGTAGAGACCAAAGTAAAGCAACCGAGGCGGCCGGGTTGGAATCGTTTCCTCCGGCGTGGGGGCAGGAAAATTATATGCCAGTTCCCCTATGCTGGTGAGTCTGCCATCGAAGAATGAGGAGGTCATGATCGCGTTGGCAAACTGCTGTGGTCGCGTGAGCACTGTACCCTGCAGAGTCACAGCCTCTTCATCCAGGAGCCACAGGGTGGCATTGCGCTGTTGTGCCTGCTCTGCATGAGCTGTGGCAGGAACTCCACCGGCACAGAAGGCGAGAAAGGAGGCGACAACGAATCTTTTCCTCAGGTCCACTCTCCGAACGCGCAACATCCTCTGCTGTCCAGAAAGGAATAACAAAGCGAGAATACAGATCGTCTCAACCATCAGGGCTCGTGCGCTCTCCTCTCATATCTCTGGGCAGCCGCAGCGGAATGCAGTTATTCAGGAGCCATTGCTAGCGACTTCCCCGCAAGCTTACGATCGGCGCTTTCCTGTCATCCTTTAGCAAGACCTTTATCTATGGTAATTCCTCTCTGCCCTCCCTTTTAATTTTTCTGTATTCGCGCCGCTCACACCGTCACGCTTGGCCAGAAAAATCGCTCCAACTGTATAAACAGGTCACGATCGATGCTGCGGCGTTGTACGTCTCGTATGTCTTCGAGCTTGAGTAACTGCTTCACTATCCGGTCGAGTCGTTGGTCTTCGTTCACGAGCAGCCAGATCCGGCCCTGGCTGTCGTTATCAGTCGGCAGGCACAAGATTCCTTCTATATTGAAAGCTCGGCGGGCGAACAAGCCGCAGATGTGTAACATGACTCCGGGGTGATTCCTGGCAACGAGTTCGAGAACCATATGTCGGCTTTGGGACTGAACAGGGGGTTGAGATTCACGGGCAAGGGTCGGCATAGACTGCACCTCCTATCATGTCTTTATTGGCAGCGCCTGGGGGCACCATAGGATAGACTTTTTCATTCACGTCGATCGGAGCATGGATCAGACATGGTCCTTGCTCGCGGAACGCACGGGCAAGTATCCGGAGTGGGTCCTCGCTCTTCGCCATCTCATATGCTTTGACACCAAAGCCCTCGGCAATGGTGATGAAATCGACTGGGGACTCGTAATCAGATGCATAGATCCGCTTGCCATAGAAGAGGTCTTGTTGCTGATGGACCAGCCCGAGCGAGTTGTTGTTCATCAGAACAATTTTGACGTTGACATTTTGTTCGCCAGCAGTTGCCAATTCCTGGATGTTCATCAGCAGGCTGCCATCACCGCTAAAGCACACCACCGTGCGATCCGGGCGGGCCAAAGCCGCGCCGATGGCTGCCGGTAAGCCGAACCCCATCGTTCCCAGGCCGCCAGAAGTGAGCCACTGACGAGGTCGCTGGAAAGGGTAGACCTGAGCCGTCCACATTTGGTGTTGACCAACATCGGTCGTAATGATCGCATCAGGGTCGAGCAAACGAGCAACCTGGAGAATCAAGCCATACGGCGTGCGAAGATCTTCGGGTGCAGGCACAGAGAGAGGATAGTGTTGTTTCAGTCGGGTCACGAAGGAATACCACTCACAACGCGAGTTGGATGCAACCAAGGGAAGCAGCTTCTCAAGTACCTCGCCTACGTCACCCACAATTCCTACATGCGCCGTTTTGATCTTGCCGAGTTCGCTCCCGTCGATGTCAATATGGATGATGTTGGCGTGAGGACAAAATGCTGCGACCTTGCCGGTAGCACGGTCGTCGAAACGCACTCCCGCGGCGATCAGTAAATCACATTCCTCCAAGGCCAGATTGGTATAGCGGGCGGCATGCATACCCAGCATACCGAGGGACAGGGGATGATCCATCGGCATGGCACCGAGTCCCATCAAGGTCATAGTCGTGGGAATCGTCGCTTTTTCCGCCAGACAAGTAACGAGCTGACCGGCGCCCGAGTGGATGATGCCTCCACCCAGATAGAGGATAGGCCGACGAGCAGCATTAATCAGTTCCGCGGTGTGCTCTACCGCGGCCGAGTCAAAGTCCGGGTAAGGGTCGGGAAAACCGGGCTCGGGCCAGGTCTCGAATGCTACCATCTGATTCTGTACGTCTTTCGGTATGTCGATGAGTACGGGGCCTGGCCGCCCCGAACTGGCAATACGAAACGCCAAAGGAACGATTTCGAGCAACTCGGTCGCCGAACGCACCAGGAAGTTATGTTTGGTAATGGGGATGCTGAGGCCATAGGCATCGATTTCCTGGAAGGCGTCGGTCCCGATCATAGGGACTGGCACCTGGCCGGTGATGCAAACTAGCGGGATCGAGTCGAGTTTTGCATCGGCGATCGCAGTTAACAGATTCGTCACGCCAGGACCAGAAGACGCGAAACACACTGCAGGATAACCGCTGACCCGTGCCATGCCCTGAGCGATGAATCCAGCGCCCTGTTCATGTCGTGCGAGCACATGGCGAATCGTCTGGCTTTGTGACAATGCATCATACAGTGGTAAAATCGCTCCGCCGGGGATGCCGGCGACGACGCGAATACCCTGTCGTTCAAGCAGGTGGACAACGATCTGTGCGCCGGTTCTTTGTAGCACGGGTCTACACCTCCTCAGGTTTTCCCCTGATGCTGAACCCGGCGCGCTTGGGGTGCTGAAAAAACAACCCCCGCCGGGCTTTCGCGCCAGCGGGGGTTAGGGTTTGGTGTCAACTGTCTTGGTTGATCCCGCTACGGCGCAAAAGCGACGAGACGCACGATAATCACATCCACCGTCACCACGGTAGTAAGGGAGAGGGTAAGGAGGTGAACGTCGTGCATCATGGCGGTATCAGCTCGATGAGTAACCACTCTGTTTGGCTTGCTAGACTTATCTATTCTTTTTATTTCTGTCAAGGAGCAGAAAAGCCAGCAAGCTGCCCGAGCGAGTTTTGCCACAGACTGTGGCGAGGTGCGCTTCAGGACACTGGACGATTCAGCCACTGGGGATTACTGACCAGCAGTTTTTCGCGCACAGTCTCGCGCACGTGCGCCAGCACCTGTTCCCGATAGTCGCCGGCATCAGCCTCACCCTGCCGAATACGCTGGCAGAGTTCTTCGGTCCGCTGCCGAATCGCTTCCCGGAGTCCAGTTCGCGTTGCCGGACGCTCTGCGGGGGAGAGCAGGGTATTGAGACGGTCCCATTCAGCCGTGAGGTGTTCCTCTTCATATTCCAGCTCACGCATAACCGTACGCAGCACATTTGCCGCGACCCGCGCGTAGAATTGACGGGAACCGCTTAAATGGGGCACCAGTTCTTCGTCCATGAATTGGGTGACTGCCTTGAGGAATTCAGGGACAGTTGGCCGATCTTGCATTATGCCTCCATCAGGCGGAGCAACTCCCACTCCGTCTCTGCCGCCCGCCGGCCAATCGCGGCAAGTTCCACGCTCGGATTGTGGCCGTCCAGGAATGGCTGCGTCATATTCAGACAGATGATTCCCCAGCGCAGGGTGCCAAAGATCTCCCAAAAATGCACACGCTGAGGATCTACCGCATCCCCACCAGCTTCTTCATATGCACGCCAGAATTCATTTCTAATGCCCACGCCACCCACCGGTAAATGGTCGTTGCCAAAACGCCAGGAGCGCACACAGATCCAGCCTAAGTCTTCCATTGGGTCGCCGATATGCGCCAGCTCCCAATCCAAGATAGCCCGCAACCCTTCTGGTCCAAACATGATATTGCCCATGCGATAATCTCCATGCACCAGCACTCGTCCTTGTTCTGATGGGAGGTGCTGACGCAACCAACGAAAGGCGAGTTCAAAGACTGGGTGGGGTTCCCGTGCCATGGTGCGGTACATCTCCTCATAGCGGTTGATCTCCTCCTCAGCCGCGGTGGTACCGGCTTGGGGCGCGGGGAGCCCGTGCAAGTGATGTTTCTCAAGAGGCACCCGATGAATACGGGCGAGTCTCGCACCTAATTGTTTTGCCATGATCTGCCGGGCTTGGCTGTAGTCTGGATCTCGGAACAGCTTGCGAGGAATCGTTTCTCCTTCGATCCGTTCCATCAGGAAAAAAGGGACGCCTAGACTGTCATCACCCAGAAAGTAGGGCTTGGGAACCAACGCGCCTTCGGCATAGGCCGCCTCGATCACCCGGAACTCCAGGCTCCGGTCCATCAACCCTTGCGGACCTTCCTGGGGATCGCTGCGGAGCACGAGAGGTAACGTCACGACTTGCCCGTCTGCATATGTGATGAGAGCGTCAAATGACCACGTCTGGCGCGACGCCCCTCCGGTCAGCAGGTGGAGGCCTTGTATTTGAATCTGGCAGACTTTCTCGGATTGAAAAGATCGCAGAAGAAAATCGGCTAAAAGAGAAGCGAGTTGTTCAGGTGTAGAAAATGTAGTTGGATGGTTCATTCGGGAGGGTGCAATACAAGAGTTTGATTCTTAACTGCCTCATCGTTCGTCCTGAGCTTGTCGAAGGACGAACGATTTCTTTTCCGCTAGATTACAACTCCGTTCGCCCTGAGCGTAGCCGCGTCAGCAGCGAAGTCGAAGGGGTCATGAAACAATCGAGTTCCTCCTATCACGCCCACGGCGTTCCATTGACAGGATCACGCAGCAGCCGGCGCGCGACTGTCATACGGTGCACTTCGTCGGGTCCGTCATAAATACGTGCGTACCGCGCTTCACGGTACATGAACTCCAGTGGCGTGTCAGCGGTGACCCCAAGCGCACCATGCACCTGA
>CAZCWX010000527.1:0-2698 GCA_964502465.1 uncultured Enterobacteriaceae bacterium
CGAAACGTATGCGCGCTGATTTGCTTGGTCAGACCGGCACGGCGCACTGCCACCTTCGATGGCTTTGTTGATGACGCCGGGGTCAACATGATGGCGACGGGTGATTCCAGACCGAGGGTCAATGGAGAGATGTCGAGCAGGAAAGACATACTGCCAGCCCCATTCCTTGGCGGCGGTGGGATATTTCCGCGCCAAGGCGTGGGGAAGGTACACCTCGCCATGCCCCTGAGCCAGATCCTGGTGATGCAACGTTTTGACCCCGGCCAGGTGGTTCTGGAGTAACGGCGTGAGGGAGGCGGGAAAAGTCGTGAAGCGGTCTTTGTCGCCTTTGCCCGCCCGGACGGTCAGTTGCCTCATCTGATAGTCGATGTCCTGGACCCGCAGTCGCGCCGCTTCTATGATGCGCAACCCGCTCCCATAGAGGAGCTTGGCGACCAGTTGGGCGGTGCCGTCCATCAGCGAGAGCACGGTGGCGACTTCCTCGCGAGTCATGACCACAGGGACGGTGACCTTCTCGTCGGCACGCACGGCGTCAATACTCCCCTGCAGGGCATGTTTGAGCACCCGCTTATAGAGGAACACCAGAGCATTCATCGCCTGATTCTGGGTCGCAGGAGCCACGTCGCCGTGCACGGCCAGGTCCGTCAGAAACGCTTCAATCTTCGGTTCAGCAGGGAAAAGGTCCTTGCGCGCTCCCATGCGGTGAAACCGGATGAACCGGACAATCCAGTCCACATAGGAGCGCTCGGTATGAATGGAATAGTGGTGGAGGCGGAGGACGTTGCGGACTTCATCGAGCAGTTTTGGTTGTTGACTTTTTGTGAAGTCAGGCATATGAGGGCTCCATTATAGCGCCGGGAGAACAGCAGGGGTCAAGGTGTGTATAATCCCTGAAACTCCAGGTAATATCATCTTATCAAGGCAAAATGCCCTGATAATAAAAACACGAGGCAAAAGTGCCTGAAAACCCAGTTAATATCACATTATCAGGGCAAAAGGGCCTGTTAATCAATGGTTAGCCGTCACACTCCACACTGACTACGGAGATCTGATTGCATGGACTACACAGGCCGCGAACGCAAGGTGAGATTGCTGTACGTCGCAGGAATTCTCCTGCTGGTGTACGCAGTTCTCGGCAACTATGTCGCTCTTCCCGGATATATTCGGTTCCTGGAACGCGGCGGCAGGTCAGAGGCAGGCAACTCTTTCAATGTATCAGTCCTCTTCGGCGCGGCCAAGACTGTCCTGTGGATGTATTCGTTCCAACTTGGGGTACTGGCAATAGTCATCGCCAGAAGCATCCGCGAAGGGCTCCACACAACGCCGATCATCGTTATCGCAACGATTTGGCTCGCCGCATGGTCTTGGCCGTCGCTTCCAGCTCCGGGGCCTTGGTTCTATCTCGTGTTTGGTGGGTTCGTTCTGGTCGGTATCGTGGCGACGCTCTCGCAGCCACCATCGGAGACAACCAACAGAGTGAGTAGGACTCTCTTTCTCGCTTCACTCGCGTTCTTTGCGGCGGCAACTTGGGAGGTCTGTGGATTCGGCAGTACGGGGCGAATGCTGCATCCAGACCAAGCCGCGCGTCCGTTGGCACACAACATCTTAGTCACTCAAAGCTCAAAGTTGATGTTTGAGTTTTTGTTCGCGTGGTCGCTATTGCTCGCAAGCGCCGTACTTTCTCGCAGAGTTCCATCGAGTTAGTGATTGATGGGTACGGCTCCTCCAGAGATACACAGGCTAACCATCCGCGCCACCGCATCGCGGCCCTGTTGCGGTGTGGAATAAATGTGAAAGGCTGCGTTCTGGCCGCTCGCGGTGCGCGGGGGCGTTAGGTTTCTGCGAAACAGTATCGGTTGAGTCAGATATGACGCTTCCTCAAGCACTGACCTCTTTGTATAATTTCCTCCTATGCGTAAGGTCTACTTGGATGTTTGCTGCCTCAATCGTCCGTTTGACGACCAACAACAAGACCGGGTGCATCTGGAAGCCGAAGCAGTTCTTTTAATACTGAAATGTTGTGAGGCTGGGGAATGGCAATGGATCAGCAGTGCTGTCGTCAGCTACGAAATGGATCAGCAGTGCTGTCGTCAGCTACGAAGTAGATAACATTCCGAATCAGGAACGTCGCAACCGAATCAAGGAGATCTTGCGAGGGGCCAAGAAGGTTCAGCCTCTCAATGATACGGCAATGGAGCGCGGGGAAGAACTGAAAGGGCTGGGGTTGAAGACCTATGATGCTTTGCATGTCGCGTGCGCCGAGCAAGCGTCAGTCGAGGTGCTACTAACGACGGACGAGAGGCTGGTGCGGACGGCTGCCCGCAATGCCCGCAAGTTAAAAGTACCGGTCAAGAATCCCTTGACTTGGCTACAGGAGGTACTGTGAGCTATGAGTGAGCAAGCATTGACGTTAGAACAAATCCGAGAGCAAGGTCTTCAAGTCCTAAGAGAACGTCTGGGTATAGTCGGCATGGTACGTTTCCTACAGCAAGCGGAAACAGGCTGGGGGAATTATACTGAGGAACGACGCCAGTGGTTAGGCGACCCGGATATACGAAGCTTAGCCAAAGAAATTCAACAGAGGTATCCGGGCAACGAAACCTAATCGGGTAGCCAGGGAGGTCGCCCTCCCCAGCCCCCACACCACCTAGCATGCGGGTCCGCACTAGGCGGTTCAGGCAGGATGTGAAGCGAGAGC
>CAZCWX010000528.1:0-5552 GCA_964502465.1 uncultured Enterobacteriaceae bacterium
AGGCCGCCCAAGCTTCGGGCGGAAAGAAAGAGCAGAAAGGCGGTTGCTTGCAGGACCAGGCTCAAGACCAACCCCTGCTTCCGTCCAAGCCGGTCAGACAATGGCCCAAGCGAGAGATTTCCCAGAAGAGCGCACAATCCCATGATGCTCACCGCCAGCGCGCCCTGAGTAGCGGACAGCCCAAGGTCTCGGGCAAAGGCCACGATGTGAACGAAGGGAACCGGAACAGTCAGCAGCATAATCACAAACGTGATCGCTAACATCCAGAAAGACAGGAGCGTCCAGGCCTCTTGCAGGGTCCAGCCGGTCACCTGTAAAGGGATCTCAGGTGCGGCCAGGGGGGTTCCTGATCCAGGAACGCTCTGGAAGTGGCGAGCGGGAGAAGTCGGAAGGGTATCTCCATCAGGAGCAAGCCCTAATTGCTCTGGGCTGCGCACCATAAAACGAGCCAGTACCGTAAGGAAAATTAGAATCACAACACCGCAAGAAAAATAGACAGGCCGCCACCCCCAGTGCGTAACGAGGGACGAGGTCAGCGGTGGACATATCAGAATGCCACAACTGCTCCCACTGGCAGCCAAACCCAAAGCCAGTCCTCGTTTCCGCTGAAACCACTTCACGACGGTGGTATTACAGGGGATGTAGGCCGTACTCATACCCAGGGCCGCAACGAAACCATACCAGACATACAACTGCCATACCGCTGATATGTAGCTGGTGGCGATGATGCCACTCCCTAATAACACCCCACCGATGGCAATGACCACGCGCGGTCCCCTGCTATCCGTCAACCTGCCACTCATCCAACTGCAGCCGCTATAGACCATCGTATAGAGAGAAAAGGCCCCGGCGATATTTGCCCGTTGCCATCCCAACTCGTCTAGCATGGCCGGCAGAAACACACCAAAGGAGTATTGCACCCCATAGGTGAGGAAGAGCACAGAGAACGCACAGGCAGTGACGATCCAACCATAGAAGATGCTGTGCTGGGGAAGCATAAGGAAAATTTCTCTGGGAAAGAGAGAAGCAGGAGGCCAGGGCCGCAGCCGTGTGTGTTCTCCCTCGCTCCCGAGGGGAGCGGGGAGTCTCTCAGCAATGGTTAGCTGGTCTGCAAGGCCATCTGTGGTGTCGCGGCTGGCACTGGTCTCGGCGAGGGGAGTGTCAGTGCGAGCAGCGCAGAGATGATGCCCGTCCCCGTACTGGTGAGAAACGGCGCCGCGTAGTTGCCAAACATATTGTATAGTACCCCGCCCATCATTCCGCCTGATCCCATGCCAACTGCAGCAACTAAAAAGAAGGCCCCCAGCAGGGTGCCAATCGACCGCAGGCCAAAATACTCACGGAAGAGCATCGCGTAGACTGGCATTGGTCCACCGTAGCCGATCCCGAAGAGAATAGCCCAGGAATAGAACGACATCGGATGATGGGCCTCGACGAAAAATGGGATCATCACAGCCTGCAGCCCTAAAAACGCCGCGATTGCCCACTTCGCCCCGATCTTATCGGCGAGCAGACCATTGGCGATTTTCCCCAACATGCCAAAAATTGACATGAGCGCAACGACACGAGCCGCCACCGACGTAGCTAACCCAGTGTCGGTCATATGGTTGACACCATGCAGCAGAATGCACGAATGACAAATGCAACAGCCGAGGACCATGAGATTCAGCGTCCAAAACGCTCGGGTTTGCACAGCTTGGTTGAGGGTCATACCCGGGAGCTGACCGTGCGCATACAAGTCTTTCTGTTGCGTTGTGCCGGAAGACCGCGGCTGTGCTGGGGTTCGGCTGGTCTGATGATCGCGCATGAGGAACGTCAGCGGAATAATCAGCAAGGCGATCACTCCGAGCCACACATAGGCGCCGCGCCAGCCATAGTGCGTGAGGAGGACCACAGACAGGGGCGCAAAAACGGCAGAGCCAACATTTTGCGATTGAGCAAGCGCCAGGGCGAGCCCTTGGTTGCGGGTAAACCATTTTGTGACCAGGGCGGTCAGGGGGACTCCAGCCGCCGAACGCCCGGCAGCAATCACAATCCCGAAGAACAGGTACAGTTGCCATAGCGATTGGACCTGGCTCATGAGGAAGGTGCCGGCCGCAAAAAGGAGCCCTCCCACCAGCATCACTCGTCGAGAGCCAAAGCGGTCACTCAGGGCACCACACGCCAGGCTGGCGATCCCAAAACTCACCCAGTTCACTAACGAGGCGGCTGAGACGGTCCCACGATCCCAGTGAAACTGCTCAGCAAGCGGCTTGAACATAATGGCAAACGCATCAACCACCCCATACATGATGAGACTCAAAATGAGCCCTGCAAAGACAATCACCCACCCATAAAAAAGCTTGCCCGGCTGCCCCATTACTCCTCCTTGGTCCGTGTCTCTCGCGAGATCACGTCCTGCTTTTTGACACGCCCCATTATTTCCTGCCCTTGCAGTGCTGTATCACGCGATCACTACGTGAAGCAATGACGATATAGGTTGCGATAGAAAAAAGCGGAAATGCCACGGTCTGAGGATGGATTCGAGCCTCTGAGGAGAGGCGCCACATGCGTGCACTCTCTATAGTCTTGTAAAAACCCGATACGACTTCCGTCCTCGCTTGGCAGCTAGGGACTCTTCCGGAAGTGCGGCATCACCTCTTTGGCAAACAGTCGCAATCCTTCGCGGTCATAAAATCCCGGGCGACGGAGAACAATAATAAAGTGTGTAACGCCAACATCGAGGTATGCTTGGATTTGCCGCTGCACAGTCGCCACATCTCCAGCCAGAATGGAGGCGCGTAGCTGTTCCGCACTCACCGCTTGCGAACGGGGGAGCTGATCCAGAAAAGCCTGCACGTCTGCAGAGTCTGTGCGGAGATACAGCGGGGTCAGATACGATTTCTCAATTTCCTTACAGTCTCGCTTCACCCGTCGGCACTGCTCTTCCAGGACAGCAATTTTCTCGGCCATGGCTGGCGGAGCGAGCCCGCCGACATTCCACATATCCGCATACTTGGCCACAATCGGCAGAGTGAGTTTCTCCCCTGTCCCGCCAATCATGAGGGGCGGGTGCGGTTTCTGCAGTGGCTTGGGCGCAAATGGGGCATTCACGAGTTGATAGTAGGTGCCGTTGAAAGAGACCTCATCCTCTGTCCACAGCTTGCGGATGACCTGGACCGCTTCGTCCAACTGCTCTGCGCGTCTCCGCGTCGTATAGAACGGGATACCATAGACCTGGTGTTCCTGGGCAAAATAGGCACTGCCGATGCCGAGGATGAGACGGCCGTTACTGATGTGGTCGACAGTCGTCGCCATCTTGGCCAGCACGGATGGGTGACGAAACGTATTGCCGGTGACGAGCGCGCCAATCCGCACCCGGGAGGTGAGAGCCGCCATTGCTCCGAGCATCGTCCAGCCTTCGAGGTTCGCGGCCTCAACGGGACCTATACTTGGCAGCAGATGATCATTGACCCAGAGGGTATCGAAGCCGAGTGCTTCTACTTCTTGCCACACTTCCTTTAGTTCTGCCCAGGAAATTTGCTGAGGAGCGGCTTGTACCCCAAAGCGGATGGGGTGCTGGTTGGTCTCTCTCCTGTCCTGCGCCAGGAGGGTGGAGGGGGTGCCGCCGAGGCTGAGCAGAGCGATGATCGCCACCAAGGCAATGCGCCATCGGTCGCGGTTGTGTGGTGGCCGTCGCCTGATCGTGGAAATACACAGGTTGATCATTTTCTGCCCCTTCATTTGTCCATCCAAGAACACCGCCAGATTCCGTCCTCACGTCTCTTGGACGGCTGCCTCTGGGAGTGGTGTGGTGATCTCGATCGGCACAGGAACGACAAAGAAATAAAACACGAGAGACGCCATCAGGAGGAGCCCGGCAATCGCAAAGAATGGCAACGTCCAATTGCCGGTCGCTGCAACCAGAAAGCCAGCGCTCATTGGCCCAAAGATCCCCGCCAGGTTGCCTGCGGCGTTCATGGCACCAGAGATTGCTCCGATATGCTTGGGACTGAGTTCGAGCGGAATGACCCAACACGCCCCACCGCCAAGGTTGGCCAGGAACATATACAGAGCCAGACAGGCGACAGAGACGCTGCCCCAGGGGACAAGCGCAGCCGCCAGAATGATCGGCACTCCGACGAGGACGCAGAGCGCCGGCGCCTGCGCTCGGGCGAAGCGCGTGCTGAAGCCGCGACGCAACAGCACATCCGAAAGCGTCCCGCCGCTGATCGCTCCAGCAAAGCCGGCAATTGTGGGAATCATCCCGAGCCACCCCATGGTCTGCATGGAGAAACCTCGTGCATTGACCAGGTAGGTTGGCATCCACAAAATAATCATCCACAGGCCATAGACCATGCACAGATACGCCAGTGACAGCAGCAGGACTTGCGGGGCCTTGAGGACTGCCAGGGGGGATACCACTGTGGTTGCGCGAGGTGCCAGGTTGGTTTCGATTTCTTGCAGTTCCGCTGGGCTGATCTTGGGGTGTTCACGCGGGGTGTTGGTGGCAAACGTAAGCCAGGCAAGCAACCACACTCCGCCGAGAAGAGCGTTCACATAAAAGACCGTCGGCCAGGAAAACGATAACACCAGCCAGGCAGTGAGCGGGTAGGCAACTGCTTGACCCAGATGAGCACCAGAGAGGCTCACCGTCTGTGCACGACCATATTGGTAGCGGGGAACCCAACGCGCGTTGAGCGCCGCGTATGCGGGGAAGCTCACCGACTCAAACAGTCCCACACAGAAGCGCAGGGCGAGCATCAGCCCAAACGCCAGCGCCCCGAGAGGAGTCAGCGCGGTGAAGAGAGAAAAGCCAATGCAAGCAAACGCAATGACCCAGCAGGTATTCCAGCGATCGGCGATGATCCCGCCAGGAAATTGCAGGAGCGTATACCCGACGAGAAAGGCCGAAAAGATCAGGCCAAACTGGGCTTCATCCCAACCAAGCGCGGCCATCATCACTGGAGCGGCCACTGAGATGTTCACCCGGTCGGCGTAGTTGATCATGCTGCCCATGGCCAACAGGCCAACCAGTTTGTAGCGGACAGGCCAAGCCATGGTGTCCCCTCCTTTTGGCCTGGTATCCAGTCGGGGGGATTCTATATCAATTCAAGCGCAATGCAAGAAAGCCGGTCACAGGTGCAATTGGCAAGGTCAACCATCGTGGTGCGGGCGATTACTGCCATCGTCAAGCAAACCCAACAGGAGGAAGGCGTGCGGTAACGCCGCTGTCCTCTGAGCGTGAGGTTGGTCACCCTGAGTGCAACGAAGGGTCTCAGAGTCAGATTCTTCGCTGCGCTCCGAATGACACGACTGAAAAGTCGCATCGTCAGTATACCAATGTCATGTGGTTCGATTTAGGTATTGAAAATGAAAAACTTGACAGCCCCAGAGCAACACGGACACAGAATCGACCCGGATGTCGTCCAGCACACTCTGTGTACAGCGTTCTCTCATTCCACCTGCTTATCCTCTTGGCGAGAGTTCCAGCGGGAAATCTCCAACAGAGTTACGAACATGTTTAATTTTTGAACCAAGGTGATCCACCTGTGGCCATCGCCGCACTTCTA
>CAZCWX010000529.1:0-30439 GCA_964502465.1 uncultured Enterobacteriaceae bacterium
TCAGCGTGATCAACCGTCGCTCTTACTGGCTCCGGCTCTTCCGCTGGGCGGAGGAGAAGCCGATGAAACCTTAAACCCAACTGCACTGCCCCTACTTGACAGCGGAAGTCATATCAGACGCCACGACTTGGTCGTAGCGTAACTCCTAGACCTGCTGCTGAGGGCGCCACTTCCCGCCCGCCGCTTTCACCTGGCGTCGCAGTTCCATTTCCCCGCCCGCGACGCGTAAGGACATCATCTGGTCGGCTGCAGGTGACGCCACCTTAGGTTCCCATGCGCGTTCCTCGATAATCAGCTCTATGGTTTTCCACCGTTTTTTTTGTTCCACATCGTAGCGGTGGCGTACACATACCAGACGATCCCCGTACTAAGCCGTTGTTCATCGAGACGCTTGTCGTGGCGTTCACCTCGTACCGTGCTCTTACGATCCCGGGAGCAATGGGGTAAGACGCGCTTCCTGCATGGTTGGCGTAACGTCTGGATATGCGGCTAAGCGAACTGGCACCTGCCTCAACCCCTGCTCTCCGCGCAGGACAGAAAAATAGACGACATCTCCAATTTGAAAATGTCTCATCTCTTGCTCGAACTGTTCTTTATTATGAATGCGTTTGCCATCCACGGCCAGGAGCAAATCCCCCCACCGGCTATGTTCACTAGCCGGAAGAAGCGGAGCAATGAAGAGGGCAGCGGGAGAGGCCGCGAGCACCCCGACGACTGCTTCTTTCCAACTTAACGTGCCTTCTCCTCTTAGCCCGGCTTGATGGGCTGGACTTCCCTCGATGACGCGTGAAATTCTCACCCCTGCTGGGTAACGGCATGCGGGAGAGGTGTCTCCTGTCACCCCGAGGTAGGCTGGCTTGGCAGGGAGATGCGCAGAAAGAGTCTCTTCCTGTGGATGAGGCAGAGGCGGTGCGGATTGGTCAACTTGGGGGAGTGCCGATTGGCCGATTGAGGGGAGAGGGGATTGCACCGCAGGCGTTTCCATTACTTGTGGATGGCCCTCGCTCGGCTCTTGGGTGGCGAATGAGGGGGACTCCTGTGGAGCGATTGCACGAGGAATCTCCTGTGGAACCGTGGAGGGAGGAGCCTCCTGTCGCGGTAGCGGCGTGGTTGATTGCTGCGTGTGTGAACCCTGCCATACAGGCTCTTGTTGGGCGAAGGTGGCAAGAGGGAACGCTACGAGGTACACCAATGACAAGAACATTTCCTTACAGGCTGCTGGAGTTCCCTTCATCGTCTTTCTCCTTCCGTGGCTTCAGTCTCTTGGAGAGACGCTTGCTGGCTGCAATGATACGGAGGAAACCTGGGCTGGCCAATCATCTAAGGGCACTGGCAGTTGCAGGACGGCTTCCCCTCGGCGGAGCGTGAGATGCACGATCGTGCGTGGGCCAAAACGGGAGAGCGCTTCCTGAAACTGGGTTTGCGTTTTTACCCGTTTCCCACCGACGGCAAGAATAATATCTCCGTGTGCTATCCCACCTGTGGCACGCAAAACCGGGGCGGCCAGCGATGACGCTGGTGAGAGGGTCAACAGTCCTGCGACAGTGGCTGCCGCGACCTCACGGGCACTCAGTCCCCGGGCAGGACGTAATCCGGCTCGCTCGGCGGGGCTACTCGGTTCGACTGCTGCAACCTCTACACCGTGAATGGTGAGCGCATGCATACAAAAACGTTCACGGTGGAAGTCACGAATCCTGATCCCGAGATAGCCTGGGGTACTGATGGCGGATTGCACAGGTGGCCACACAGCTGGGATTTCGTGCTGCATGGGCGTCACTGGTTCCTGAGCGTGTAGAGGAGCCGGTTGATGAGTCTCATGAACCGACTGCTCATGGTTGTGGGGCGGAGGTTGAGCGTGGTCTGCAACCGGACGCTGTGCGTCGCTGGGCTTCAGGGGCTGGGAAGAATCGCGCGGTTGAGGGGATTGGAAGGAAGGAGGTGAGGCGCGTTGTTGCCACTGCGATTGACTAGTCTGCTGTCCGCTTACCACCCAGGGAACGAGCAGGAAGCCGCAGGCAGCAGGAAAGATCCAGACCTTCGAGACGTGTTTCATGGCCGGACTCTCCTCGGGCGCGGGATGGTGGCATTAGACTCCGAAAGGAGCCAACAGTCAAGCCGCCGAAAGGAGTAGAAACGACAATGCTCCAGTATCAGATGGTAGTCGCAGTGCACCCTTATTTCTGGCCGACAGGGCAGACAGGCAGCCAGAGAGGAACGTGCCTATGGTGGACCATTTTCTTGATCTGGGCGTTGCTCTGTTGCGCTTGCGGAGGAAGCCAGACTGCTCAGATTTCGCCGTCGCAGCGATCTCCCGAAACGTTGTATGCTGGTGCTGCCGTAAACCAAACGGCTGACGCAGCGTCGTCTTTTGCCGAACGAGTGCTCCGCGGCTTCTTTCCGTATCGACAAGGGCCGCCCCGCGTTGCGGGTCTGGCTCCTGGAACTGCGCTTTCCTCTGGGAACTGGCAAATCGCCCAAGAAGTCCTTTCCCCGGAAATTCTTCGTGCGGTACGCGATGGGGAGTTTACGATTTTGCTCCAGGAGACTAGCGATGTCCCGGTCAGCCCAGCCTATATCAACGCAACACTTGAGCAGGCGGCGCAGGTCTCTCTGCAGGAGTCCGGCAATTTGTCAGAATATCAGGCCGGACTACCATTCCCACTCCTGGATGAAGCGGATCCTGAGGCTGGACTCAAAGCTGCCTGGAACGCGCGCTATGCTGACCGAGGGGATGCGGTACAGTGGTTCGAATCGCTTCAGGTGCGCAATAATGATGGTGAATACCAGTATGGGTTTTCGTTCTTTTACGCACGCGCCTACGGGATGCACCGGGCGAAACCAGAGCGGGATATTCCTGAATGGAAAACCGAGGGCATTCTCTACAAGGAGTTTATGCAGGTGCTGCACCCTTCTCCCGCCATTACCATTCATCCCCAGCTTGGTCTTGTGCACTTGCGTTATTGGTACGATCATGACACCCGTCGGGTTGGGCAGTGGTACATTATGGGGTACCTGACTATTAATCGCCTGGTCACGTTGGTCTACAATCCTGAAGCGTCGGCTTGGCGGTTTCCCCTGTTGTATGAGGATCTCGCTGGCACTTATATTCATACCTACCGGTGGCGGTTGTTGGATACCACAGTGGCGCTGGTGCCTGGCTTCGTGCAAGGAACGGAGCCGCTGTTTGGCGGCCAACGAGCCGGGTACCCGCTTGACCCCTGGGAACTGCGTACTGTCCATATCATCGAGGCGGTACCGCGACGAAACGAGCATCCCTACAGCCGCAAGGTCTTTTTCTTCGATCAGCAAACGTTTGTTCCCTTGTATGTGCTCATCTATGACCGTCAAGGTCAGCACTGGCGTACAGGTTTTTCCAGCTACGCGCAGCCTGCATCGTATCCGGGCGCGAAAGACTCGCGGGTGCCCATTTTGATTGGCCGGTCGTGGGTTGATATGGTTGCCGACCGTGCGACTATTTCTTTAGTCAGCGATGCCCAATACAATAGCACCCTCCCTCCAGACTTTTTTACACGAGCGAATATGATTCGCAAGGGGAAATGAGCATCTCAGGCTCAGTTCAGGCACGTCCGGGGCAAGCCGCGAGCGAGCTCGGGGTCAGGGGGACAGTAGTCGAAGTGTCCTGTGATTTGTTCCTGACTTGGTTTCGCTGTGTCTTGCCCTTGTCTTGGGCGTGTTGACACGATAGGACAAAAAGAAGACAACGGAAAATCATGATCATTCGCACGCCTGTTGTGGTATTCCGTGCGGAGGGAGGAGCGTTATGACTGCACCAGTGTATATCTTAGGGGGATATCAGACTGACTTCGCCCGCAATTGGATGAAAGAGGGAAAAGACCTGGTGGGCATGATGCAAGAAGCGGTCACTGGAGGGTTCACTGCAACCAGCATTGATCCACAGGAGGTGGAGGTTGCGCACGTCGGCAACTTCGCCGCTGAGCTCTATTGCAAGCAAGGGCACTTGGGTGGATTTCTGCCCGAGATCGCCCCGGCGCTCTCGGGCATTCCGACCGCACGTCATGAGGCGGCCTGCGCTTCGGGGAGTGTGGCAATTCTTATGGCATCGGCTGAAATTGAGGCCGGTCGCTATAATCTCGCTTTGATCGTCGGTGTCGAGCAGATGAAAACGGTAGACCCCGCGACTGGTGGCGATTTTCTCGGTACCGCCGGGTGGTATGAACAGGAGGCAAAGGGTATCGAGTTTCCTTTTCCGAAACTCTTTGGTCGACTTGGTGATGAGTATGAGAAACGCTTTGGCTTAAAAGAGGAGCATCTCACGCGCATTGCCGAGATCAACTTTTCCAATGCCCGTCGGAATCCTCAGGCACAGACGAGAGGCTGGTTTACCAACGAGACCCAGAATTTGACCTCTGGCAAGTATGCCAATCCTGTGGCTGGTCGGCTCAAGGTACGTGATTGTTCACAAGTGACAGACGGAGCGGCCTCTTTATTCCTTGCGTCGGAATCCTTTGCTCGTGCCTATGCCGCTCGTCGCGGGTTGAAATTGACCCAGCTGCCACAAATTCTCGGCTGGGGACACCATACGGCGCCGATGAAATTTGCTTCCAAGGTCGTCGAGAGTAAGAACAGCCCTTACGTCCTGCCGCACACCCGCCAGGCAATCGTTGACGCCTTCAAACGAGCAGGATTGCCAGACGTCTGGAGCGTCAATGGTATTGAGACACATGATTGCTTTACCACTTCGGAGTACATGGCCATTGATCACTTTGGCATGACTAAGCCTGGGGAGTCATGGAAAGCAATCGAGGAGGGAGTGATCGAGTTTGGTGGCAGGCTGCCCATCAATGCGAGCGGAGGACTCATTGGTGGTGGTCATCCAGTCGGAGCAACGGGGACCCGTCAGGTGCTCGACGCGTTCAAACAGATCACAGATCAAGCTGGCGAGTACCAGATTGACGGGGCAAAAAAGATGGCGACCCTGAATATTGGCGGCTCGGGCACGACGACTGTAGCAATGGTGCTTGGAGTGTAATGGCATCCCGTCATTCCGGGCAAGGCCGCAGGCCGCGACCCGGAATCCAGGAACAAAAAAACTGGATTCCCGCCTGCGCGGGAATGACGGAGCGTCTTGTTTCTGTGGCCATGCTTAGCGCCCGTGCTATGGTCAACTCAGAATGGTATAAAAAGCGCAATTTATAGCCGCGCAAAGTATATTACGCAAAACACGTTGTGTGGTTTCTTTTTTTCGCATTGATCGTGGCACTGAATTGGAGTGGTCCCCCCGCTTTCGCTCGTGACTCGTACTTCTCGACACGGCTAGGAATTTCACTCTCAACTGTACAAGAGACGCTGGGGAAAGTTGCTGGTCCGGTCACCTTTACGCCTCGTCCAGGCAGTACACAGGGCACGCAGGAGGCACGGTTGGCAGGGAACGTCGGTATCGTACAAGCTGGTGGCGATCCTGGAAATCTGACGACGGTTGTACTGTGGGTAGCGGTTGATGCACACGGCAAGCTCGTTGGTGCGGATGCACGGCCATATCTGAACGCTGTGGTGCAACTGTTTACCGCAGACAGTGAACCAATTCTCATTTGGGTTGACCAGGTGCTGAGCCGAGCTATTGCTGAGTCCAAGGGTTCTCCGCATCTTGAAGCCTCACTGTTTGCTGGGCACCAATTCAAGGCCACGTATATGCCTAATCTCTCGCTGCCGATGCTGTCTCTTGCCGTCACCATAGCGAACGAATAGGGCAATCAGGACCAGCGCCGTCACTGGGTTGGATAAATCACCAAGCGCCGAAACGGCTCGTCGCCTTCACTCTTTGATTTTAAGCCATAGTGCTTGACCAGCTCGTGCTGCAGCCGGCGAAGCCGGGGTTTCTGTGGAGCAAGTTCTATTGGGTGATGCTGGTCAAGCACCTGGTTGATGGCGGCTTCTGCCTCGGCGAGGGCGGCCTGATCCTCAGAGAATGCGTCAGCCAGTTGTTCGCGGAGAAACTTGACCATCTGCGCGAGGGTGTCGCTGCGCAGGGTATATAAAGTCGTCCCTTGCTCGATGAGCAGACGCAGTTCCTTGGGTTGGCGTTTGACTTGCCCTCTCACGGTTAAGACGACGTCTGCTTGATGCGGCTGATTGACGAGCCGTGCAGGAGCCATGAGTTCGTGGATCGCCTGGTCGAGACGGTGGCGATTGATGCCATATGGGTAAATCCGCAGAATCTTTCGGCGTTCGGGTCGCGCTTCCTCAGGGAGAGAGGGGCGTGGCGTCGGGGCCAAATGGCTGATCTCAATATGACCATCATCACGCCGAGTACGTATTTCAACCGCCGGCGGATGTCGTCGTAAGAATCCATCCACCGCCTCGGCGACGTCTGCATGAATGGCAAAGCGGTAACGATCATGAATCTCGATGAGCACGTCGAATGTTGGCGAGGCTTTCCGCTCGAGGACGGTTTTTTGCGTGCCCCGCCGGCGTGCTTCTATATCACCGAGAGTGACTGACTGGATGCCGCCGATAAGGTCCGCAAGCGTAGGATTTTGAATAAGATTCTCGAGTGTTCGTCCATGCGCAGTCGCCACCAATCGTACACCCCGTTCGGCGATCGTGCGAGCGGCGAGTGCCTCCGCTTCAGTGCCAATTTCGTCAACGACGATGACTTCGGGCATGTGGTTCTCGACAGCCTCAATCATGACCCGGTGTTGCAAATCTGGGGACGGCACCTGCATGCGCCGGGCACGTCCAATCGCTGGGTGGGGGATGTCGCCATCGCCGGCGATTTCGTTCGAGGTGTCAACAATAATCACCCGTTTGCCTCGTTCATCGGCAAGGACACGTGCAACCTCACGGAGGAGAGTTGTCTTGCCTATCCCTGGTGGTCCAAGCAGCAGGATACTCTTCTGGTCTTCGGTAATCTTGTCTTTGACAATCTCGACTGTGCCAAACACCGCACGCCCGACTCGGCAGGTGAGACCAATCACCTCGCCGGTCCGGTTACGAATCGCAGAGATACGGTGCAAGGTCCGTGTGATACCGGCACGATTGTCATGGGTGAAGATCCCGACGCGAGCGACAGTAAACTGGAGATCTTCTCGGTTCACAAGGTTCTCACGCAGATAGATCGTCTTTGCCACATAGCGGGCCTCGGGTGGACGACCGAGGTCGAGTACAACCTCAAGCAACTCCTGAAAACCTGGCTCGTGCAGTAACGCATCGCGGACTGCTGAAGGCAACACTTCGAGCAATAAATCGAGGTTATCAACCGTTTCTACTCGGCTCACTAAAGGGGTCTCATCGTCTAACCTACGTGTTTCTGCAACCATACTCCTCTCCCGGCCTGTGACTCTCAGGAAGCTCTGCGCCAACTACCATTGCTCATGCCCTGTGTTAGGCATGCTCACGGGTCTCTCCTGGGGTGTGTCCTGCGGGATACAGGGCATCGATGGAGGTGCGACGGGTCTCGACCACGACGCGCCGTTTGACCTTGAGGGTAGGGGTGAGTTCCCCTCGCTCTTGCGAGAACGGTTCAGCCAGGAGCGCGAAGTTCCGTACTCGTGAGGAGAGCGGAAGCTTCTTGTTGACTTCGTCAAGGCGGCGGCGAAAAAGCGCACGGAACTCAGGTCGTTCAAGACAGGCTGGCCACTCTTCAGCTATGCCGTACTTGCGTGCGAGGCTTTCAAGCAACGGGCGGTTAGGAATAAACAGGACGGTCAGATAGGGTCTTTTATCACCGATCACACACGCTTCTTCGATCAGCGGCTCCTGTTTGAGCAGCCCCTCAATGTACTGCGGCGCGACATTCTCCCCTTCGGAAGTGATGATCAGGTCTTTTTTCCGATCCGTGATTATCAGAAAGCCTTCAGGATCAATTTCTCCTACGTCGCCAGTGTGCAGCCAGCCGTCAGCATCGATCGCTTGGGCGGTTTCTTCAGGTCGATGATAATAGCCTTGCATGACATTTGGACCGCGCACACAGATCTCGCCATCTTCGGCGAGGTGCACCTCGACCTGGGGAAGGACTGGACCAACAGTGCCCAAACGCGTCCGACCAGGCAGGTTACAGGCAACGACCGGACCGGCTTCTGTCAGACCGTACCCTTCGTATACGGGGATTCCAGCACCATAAAAGAATCGGGCAACTTCTGCATTGAGCGGTGCCCCTCCAGAGACGAGAAATCGCACCCGGTTGCCGAGCAAGGCGCGAAGCTTGCGGAAAAGAAGACGGTCAGCGACGCGGTACTGGAGACTCAGTGCAACGGGGAGAGTTGGTTGTTGAGCGGCCCATAAGGCACCGGCTTTTTTGCCGACGCTGAGGGTCCAGTCCAGGATTTGGCGTTTGGGAAAGTGGGCGTTTTCACGTTCATTCCACACGCGACGATACACGAGTTCGAGAACGCGCGGCACGCAACAAAACAAGGTTGGTTTGACCTCGAGCAGGTCTTTCGTGAGCGTGACGGTCCCTCCTCCGTACGCGATACAGGCTCCAGCGCGGAGCAGGGTATAGAGCCCGGCTGTGCGTTCGAAGCCGTGCGATAAGGGCAGAAATGAGATGCTCAGGTCATCTGGGGTGATTGGTAGAATTGTGGTGGCATCCTGGGTGTTTGCCAGCATATTGGTATGGGTGAGCATCACGCCTTTTGGTAAACCAGTGGTGCCAGAGGTGTAGATGATGCTTGCGAGACCTGGGTCAGCGACGGGCTGTGACGGGCCTCCCTGTCGTTCGCCTTTTGCCAATAAGCCAGTCAGTCCCAGGGTGGGAAGCTGGCCGAGGCGGGTTTCTTCCTTGGAGCCCTCGTCAAGAAGCAGCAGATAAGACAAGGCTGGCAGATCACCGGCGATCTTGAGGATCTTTGCCAGTTGCTCACGACCGGACACGGCAATGAAGGTACTGCCAGAATCCTTAAGAATATAGGCGAGATCTGCTGGAGGGCTAGTCAGATAGAGCGGCACATCAACTCCACCGAGAAAGAGACAGGCTAGGTCAATGATTGGCCACTCAGGCCGATTCTCAGCAAGGATCGCAAGGCGATCACCCGCGCGAAACCCGAGCGCGGCAAGTCCTTGGGCTGCCCGTGTGATTTTGTCACCCAACATCTGCCACGACGTGTCTTCCCAGTGGCCCCCTCGTTTGTTCACGAGGGCGCGCTTGGTGCCATAACGTTCAGCTTGTTCCAATACCATTGCCGCCAAAGATGTTTCTCTCATACGGCCGCCCTCCGCGCGAAATGCCTCTGAACAAAGACAATAAACGAGGTATGCGAGAAAAACTAGCAGACGGTGTTGCGCTGGGAGAATTACCCCCGCAAGGAACCGCTCCAGCGTACGCGTGGGAAAGTGTTGCGGCAGCTATTGGTATTAATCTCTGACGAGCTGCTCGATTCCGCATTGACCGGACAGGACCTACAAGAATGGATCGTCACGGTCGGAGATTTCACTCGAAGCGACGGCGTCCAGCAGGCAATCCAGTAGGATTTCACAGAGAGTGATTCCCTGATCGATCCAGTGCTCTTTGCCCGCAGTTGGCAAAATCTTCCTACTTCTCGCTTATTTCCTACTGATTTTTCCTGGGATCGGATCGCCAAACGCTTCACACGCACCGTCCATGCTCTACGGGAAGAAGATACCGGCGGTGTTGCGGGAAGCGATTCACCTATGGAAGCGCCGGGCCGAGCTGCGCCCGCGGGGGTACGCGCGCCGCGTGACCGAGGCAGAGCGGCGCTTGGATCGCTGGCTGAAGCGGCCCGTGCATAGCACGGAGGCCCGACGGTTTTTACCACGAGAACCTTTAAATCCTAGACTCTAGACGCGAGGTTTTATGCTGTTACCTGATTGAGAAATTGTTGTAACTCACGGTTGAACTCATTGGGACTCTCAAGTTGGTAGAAATGGCCGACGTCTTTGACTACGCGTAGCTGCGCCCCTGGGATATTATCAGCCAGTAGCTTGTTGGCGGCGACTGGTGTCGCTTGGTCTTCTTCACCGGCGAGAACGAGTGTCGGCTTACGAATCTCCTTCAACCTATCGGTGATGTTCCAATTGAACACGCCGCTAGGGTCGGAGGCGGCGGCAAAGAAGACATGGCGGGGAAAGTTCTCTTCTACCATGAACTGCGCTTTCATCAGTTCAATAATCTCCGGACGTTCACGCGTGGTTCTCGCCGAAACCGCGCCCTCAATCAGACCGCCGAAGGCACCAACAAGATCTTTCTGGAAAGCCGCCATCGCTTCTGGTGGCATACCTGCGGCCAGGTTGGTCCCGCTGCTGACGATCACATTGCCGACTACCCGACTGGGAGCGTCAAGATTGAGTTGCATGAGGATCATGCCGCCAATTGAGTTCCCCACGAAGACGGCCTTGTCGATTTTTAACGTGTCGAGGACAGTGACAACGTCTGCGGCCATTTCTTTGATCGCATAGCCTTGTTGAGGCTTGTCCGAGCGGCCATGGCCACGCTCGTCAATCACCACACATTGGTTGGTACGGGCAAAGGCAAAGGTCTGAAAGTACCAAATGTAGCTATTCGTGGAAAAAGGATGAAGGAAGACAATGGGAAATCCCTTCCCGTAGGTCTCATAATAAACGTTCACGTCGTTGCGTTTTACGTATGGCATAGGCACCTCCTTATAAGTTGGATGAAAAAACGCTTCCCCTCTAGCATACCTGACACTGTCTTGACAGAGCGTAAGGGGCTATGTGAGAACAGGAGCACAAGAAAAAATTCGCGGCGTGTACACTATGCTCATGCTGCAGTATGTTTCATAAGGAGGATCAACAATGGAGATCACAACCGATCGCGTCCATATTAACGTGGAGGGTAAAACCATGGGCGGGTACCTGGTCAGACCTGCAGATGGCACACCACGTCCCGCTGTGCTGGTGTTCATGGAGATCTTTGGGATCAACTCTCACATTCGGGACGTGACTGAACGAGTGGCCCGTGAGGGGTATGTGGCACTCGCACCGGACTTCTTTCATCGCACCGGGCCGGGCGTAGAGTACGGATATGATCAGCAAGGCATGGAAGCAGGGATTAAGCTATACACCCAGCTCAAGGCCGACGAGATGATTGCCGACGCCCGGGCTGCTATGTCATTCCTCAAACGGCAAAATTTCGCCCAGGGCGATAAAATCGGTGCTATGGGCTTCTGTGTGGGCGGCCACATGACATACTTAACCGCCTGTGAAATCGAGGTCAAAGCAGCGGCGAGCTTTTATGGTGGCGGCATTGCGAAAGAGCAAGCTTTTGGGGGAGCACCCTCTACCGTTGGCCGGACGAATAAAATCACTGGCAAGATTTTGTGTCTCTTTGGGGAGAAAGATGCATCGATTCCTCTGTCTGAAGTCGAGGCGATCCGGGCAGCACTACAGAAGCATAACATCCGGCACGAGGTTATTGTGTACCCTGAGGCTGACCATGGGTTCTTCTGCGATCAGCGGGCCACGTACAACAAAGCGGCAGCAGAAGACGCTTGGGTAAGGGTGAAGAAATTGTTTGCTGAGGAGTTGAGGAAGTAGTGCTGAAGGCAGCAGAGGTGAACTGTGTAGGGACGCATGGCTATGCGCCCTACTTTTGCGATACAAGGAAAGCATATGGGCCTTCTTGATGGCAAAGTCGCTCTTGTGACCGGTGCTGGCCGACTGAGAGGTATTGGGCGGGCTACGGCTTTGGCTTTGGCCGAGCTCGGGGCTGATATGGTCATAACCGGGACGGGCCGCGATCCAGCAAAGTTTCCTGCAGACGAAAAGGCGATCGGCTGGCGTGATATCGAGAGTACGGCTGCTCAAGTACGCGAACTCGGGCGACGCTGTCTGCCAATTGTTGCAGATGTGGCTGAGAGTGCCGACGTGAAACGGACAGTAGCGGCAACGCTCCAGGAGTTCGGCCGGATCGATATCGTTGTCAATAATTCGGCTTTTGCACGCGGACCTGATCGGGTCCCGCTGATCGAGCTGTCCGAAGACCTTTGGCGCAAGGTCTTGGAGATCAAGCTCACCGGAAGTTTTCTCATGTGTCAGGCCGTATTGCCGACCATGATGAAACAAGGACAGGGGGGAAGTATTATCAATGTTTCCTCGATCGCCGGGAAACGGGGATTTTCCAATATGGCGGCGTACTGCACGTCGAACGCGGGCATTCAGGGGTTTACGCAAGCGCTGGCTGTCGAACTGGCACCGCATAATATTCGGGTGAATGCCGTTTGCCCTGGCATCATTGACACTTCTCGTATGGACGACTTAGGCCGCGGTGAGACCTGGAACGCGTCGATTCACCAGATCGTTCCACTCAAACGCGCTGCCAGCGACGAAGAAGTCGGCAAGTTCATCGCCTATCTCTGTACGCCCGACGCGTCGTATATCACCGGTCAGTCGATCAACTTCGACGGCGGGGTAGTGATGTGGTGAGCTTAGGCTAGCCGCACGCTCAAAATGTCCCGTCGGGCGTCGACATGACCAATCACCACACGAGCAGACAGCCCGAGAGGAAGAGGAGGGGAAGCACTCACGGGAACCACTAGGAGCGTGTCATCCAACTCGATGAAAGAACGACCATGTTGCTCGCGGACCACTTGACCACTCATCGTCTGTCCCTTTTTCGTTTCTAAGAAGCGGAGTATCCAGTACCGGGTGCTCTCACGTTCGCAGCGTTTCGCCGCAACACTGGACTCCTGCGCACTAGCGGCAATGACCTGGAGTTGTTCCTCTTCGAACAACTGTGTTCCGTAGGTCAAGTGATGTTTGAGTTGGTGCTGCATCTGCAGATCGTGGTAGCGCCGCAGCGGAGAGGTCACCTGAGTGTAGACCGCGAGCCCCAATGCGGTGTGAGGCGCAGGCGTGATGCCAATCTGCGAAGGTTTCATTAAGCGCCGCGCTGCGTGTACGTACACGCGCTGAGTGGGAAACGTGATGGCTGCGGGCACTGATTCATCGGGAGGAGGTTGCACAATATACAGAGAAGGCAATTGATGGGTGCAACAATAACGCGCTGCCATCTCGTTCGCCAGAATCATACATTCGCTCACTAATGTCCGGGAGGGGGAGTCGTTGGTCAGCACAGCAACCGAGACCTCGCCGTTATTGACTCGGATTCGTACCTCATCCCCCTCAATGATCACTGCTCCCTGTGACGCGCGGAAAGCTTTTCTGGTCTGCGCAAAGCGGGAAAGGTGCTTTAATGCCGTGACAACAGGATCGATGTCTTCACCACGCAGGAGCGTGTCAGCTTCAGCATAGGAAAAACGCCTCCCGATGCGAATGAAGCTCCGGCAGATCCGCTCTACCTGGCGATGTCCTGTCGCATCGACGCTAGCAAAAAAACTGAGCGTTGGTCGAACCTCTCCGGCGACAAGGCTGGCTTTGTCTTCGCTCAGAGCAGTTGGCAGCATGGGGAGCTTGCCACGTGGGAGGTACACGGTCGTCCCACGGGCAAGGGCGGCTTTATCAATGACCCCACCGGGCGGGACAAAGAATCCAGCATCAGTAATGTGAATGCCGACCAGCACTGTACCATTTTCTTCATGAAAACTCAGCGCATCATCGATCTCGCTGGTATCTGGGTCATCGATGGTGAAGGTCAAAAGTGAGGTGAGATCGGTATAAGGCTCGTGTGTGGCTGTGAATCGTGGAGTGTGTTCTGCTGCTTCTAGTACTTCGGCTGAGAAGCGTGTGGGGATTTGGTGACGGAGGATACTCAGTTCCTCATCTTGATACCACACGCCCAATCCTACCAGCAGCTGAAACGCCACATCCCACGGGTGGCCTTTCCCACGGATGCCGATTTCATCGAGCAGGCTGAGGGCCTGGAGTTTTTTCTCGTACGAGTCACCGTACAGCGCCAGATCTTTCAGCAGAGTCAGGTACCGTTCTCCTCCCACAGGAGGGGGTACGTCTGTATCGGCAGCGGCCAGGCGGGCTTTTGCCCAGGCGATAAACTCGCGCTGCGCCTGCACCCGCTGCTCTTCCATGTGTTGCTGATGCAGACTGTCTTCAACGCTCTTTGGGTCACGAGGGACGAAAACCCCAGCTTTCTTCTCTTTGAAATAGAGATTCTGACCCCACAGAGCGTCGAGCACCCCAGCGCGCGAGAGCGGATCATCGGCGGAAGAAAGGAGAAATCCGACTAAGTCTTCCCAGAAAAACTCCTCTCCCGTTTCGTCCTTCAGCAGCTCCCACAACTCTCTGATGTCAACGGTTTGCGCGTACGCACTAATCTGGTCACGCAGGTCTTGCAGGCGCTTCTTGACCTCGATGGTGGAAAGCGTCAAAGGGAGGGTGCTTTTGCAGTCAAACACAATCCGGTCCGGTGCGAACGCCTGCCTCTTGCCGTCCTCACCAAGAATTTCGATCTGGGTCTTTCCTGAGGAACCAGGGGCTTTTTGCACAACGCCCAAAGCCAGGCGTCCACGGTCGCGATAGACAACGATACTTCCAACATGCATAGCAACAGCAATCCTACAGGGAGTTCTGACAATCCTCTACCCTTGCATCCATACGAATGCTTGCCAATAATGCCCTCTGTCATGCTGCAAGTCAAAATAGCCAAGGGCATAGGTGAGGTTGATCAGCAGGAATGGGACGCTTTGGTGAGGGACGGTTCCCCATTTCTCGAATGGGACTGGCTTGCCTGCCTGGAAGAGTCCCGTAGTGTTACTGCGAAAAATGGCTGGCAACCTCAACATCTTACTGTGTACGATGATGGACGGCTTGTTGCTGCCTGCCCGCTGTACCTCAAGAGTCACAGCATGGGCGAATTCATCTTCGATCATGCCTGGGCTGATGCCGCCCATCGAGCTGGTATCGAGTATTATCCGAAGCTGCTTATTGCTTCTCCGTTTACCCCAGCGACCGGAGTGCGATTTCTCACTGCGCCCGAGCATGATCGCCGGGCACTCATCCGGCTCCTCGGACAGACCTTACAAGACATTTGTCAGCAAAACGAACTGTCATCGGTGCATGTGAATTTTTGTTTGCCTGATGAGACTGAAGTGTTAGCGGAGATTGGCTACCTGAAACGGGTAGGGCTGCAGTACCAGTGGCTCAATTATGGGTATCAAGGATTCGATGATTATCTTGCCCATTTTCGCACCAAGCGACGGAACCAGATCAAGCGCGAGATGCGCGAGATGGAAGAACAAGGGATCGAGATCGCTGTCCTGAGCGGGGAGGACATTCCCGCCGCCCTTTTTCCCCGCATGTTTGCCTTGTATAAAGCTCACATCGATAAACTCTACTGGGGCCGGCAGTATCTGCCCGCCCGTTTCTTCGATCTCCTTGCTCAGCGTTTCAAACGGAACCTGTGTTTTGTTGTGGCCCGGCAGCAAGGAGAACTGATTGCTGGCACCTTTAATGTTCAAAAAAGTGGGGTTTTTTATGGTCGCTACTGGGGCGCATTCAGGGAACTCCGTCACCTACATTTTAATGTTTGCTATTATGCGGCCATCAACCATTGTATCAGGCAACAGTTTGTCCGTTTTGAACCCGGAGCGGGTGGTGACTTTAAACGACTGCGAGGCTTTGACCCACAGCCGACTCTCAGTATGCATTACTTTGCTGAGCCACGGTTATCCGCCGCTGTTGCCAGATTCCTCGAAAACGAACGTGCGCAGATCAACCGCACAATTAACTGGCTGCAACAGGAAAGCGAACTGAAACAGGAACCAGAGTAGGAGGGGAGAGCGTGGCGGAGGGATTTCAGCCGCAAGAGCAGGGAACGGCGGCACCTGTATGGCGCTGTATCCTGGTTCCGATGGATTTCTCTGCGCCATCCGAGGAAGCGTTGATTTACGCGCTCTATTTGGCGAGCAACTGAAAAACTCCTCCAGGCAGAATGCTACGGACTGCCGTGAGAGGTGAGCATTGGATGGCGCACGACAAAAACCAACTCGGATGTTCCCTTCTGAAATCCTAACCATTTCCCAACGGTTTTCTCTTGGTCTCTTCAGCGCCACCATGCTGGTGGTAGGCAATACCATCGGTGTCGGCATCTTTACCACAACTGGGGTGATAGCCGAGCATCTGCCGAGTCCAGGGCTGATTCTCTTAGTCTGGATACTCGGAGGGATCTTGTCCCTTGCTGGTGCTCTCGCCTGGGCAGAACTGGGAGCTGCCTTTCCTCGGGCTGGAGGGGAATACGTCTATTTACGCGAAACCTTTGGTCCGGTGTGGGGATTTCTCAGTGGGTGGGCGGCGTTTCTCGCCAGTTTTTCTGGCTCTATCGCAGTCTTAGCGATTGCGCTGGCTGACTACTTTGTTGGGTTCGTGGTTGCAATCCCCTCTGGCAGTGTTCTGTGGGGAGGGCAGTGGAGGAGTGTTTCCTTTCAGCTTTCTTATGGGCAGGGGTGGGGCATCCTCCTCGTCTGGGTATTTTCCTTGCTGAATTATTGTGGGCTCCGTCTCGGTAGTGTGACACAAAACATCTTGAGCTGCAGTAAATTGATAGCGATTGCCATACTGCTCAGTGCGGGATTTTCTTCCGGCAGTGGGAGATGGACGCATTTTTCTCCATTCTTTACGACGACAGGGGTGGACAACCTGGTCAATAAGGTCGGAATAGCGCTCATCCCAGTGATGTTTGCCTACACTGGCTGGAATGCGGTTGCCTACATCGCGAGTGAAGTCAGGAATCCGGAGGTGACGTTGCCTCGCGCACTCGTCCTCGGTACCGGGGTGACTATTGCCGTCTATCTCGCGCTCAACATTTTGTATCTCTATGCAGCATCACCGGCTGTACTCAGTGGGGTTGTCGCCGTAGGCGAAACAGCGGCACGGGCTTTATTTCCTGCTCCCGCCGCACGTAGTGTCTCTGCCTTAATTGCTCTCTCTATTGCTGGGGTGCTGAATGCGATGATTTTAACCAGCGGCCGCATCTATTTTGCCATGGCAAGAGACGGCGTCTTTTTTGCCCGTGCCGCTACGCTCCATCCACGATTTCATACCCCAGGATATGCTCTCCTGCTCCAGGCTGTCTGGACTTCGGTGTTACTTGTCTCAGGGACATTCGAGCAACTCCTGACCTATACAACCGTCGTGCTCGTCTTGGTCTCAGCCTGTACGGTTGGTACGGTTTTCGTCCTGCGACAACGTGCTCCAGACCTCCCACGTCCGTACCGTACCTGGGGATATCCCTGGTTACCCGGACTCTATGTGTTGGGATCAACGGGAATCGTGCTGAATGCGCTGTGGCAACAACCTGTCGAGTGCCTGCTCGGCATCGGTCTCTGTCTTAGCGGGTTGCCAGCGTATTGGTGGTGGCGGCGCGTTGACAGTTCTCGTCGTGCGGCGTAGCATGTTGTTTAACCGGCCACGAGGCCGTTGGGGGAGCTGAAATTTTGGCTGAGAGGATGGCCCTGTTGTTGAGAAGGACCATCGACCCCTGGAACCTGATCTGGGTAATGCCAGCGAAGGGAATACGGTGTCACTACCCATCGCTTTCCTCCGTTCCATTGCTATTCCTAGGTATGTAGGCAGATGCCTAGAGGAAAATGAGTGTCTGTGTGGGTGCTCTCAGCAGAGTGGGCTTTCATCCTCCGACGGTGTGTCCCGGCAACGTGCCCCCCAGACTTGTCTGGGGTTTGTTGTCCACCTTTAGGTGTAGTGAAGTGAAAGAGAGGAGCCCATATGCGAAAGCACAGCCAGAACGGAACCCATGGGAGCAACGGTGCAGAGCAGTCTGCTCTCACAACCAGTCCTCTGCCAGCTTCGCAGAAAATCTATGTCACAGGAACACAGCCGGGGGTGCATGTCCCGTTCCGAGAGATCAGCCTGACGCCGACTCGCGTACCCACGAACCCTGTTCAAGAAACGCCGGCAGTCATTGTGTATGATACCTCCGGCCCATACACCGACCCTCACGTCACCATCGACATCCGCCTGGGCTTGCTTCCCCTCAGGCTTGCCTGGATCACTGCTCGGGCGGATACTGAAGAACTGCCTGACATCTCTTCAGAGTATGGCCGCCTCCGTGCTGCCGATACGCAGCTAGCAGCACTGCGCTTCTCTCATATCCGCCGCCCCCGACGCGCCTTGGCTGGCCGGAACGTGACCCAGTTGCACTATGCTCGGAAAGGCATTGTGACGCCTGAAATGGAATTTATCGCTATCCGCGAGAACCAGGCACGGGAATTAGCACAGCACGAGCAGGGAAAAAATGGCAATGGCCAGGATCCTCTTGTACAGCAGCACCCTGGCAACAGTTGGGGAGCCAGCATTCCACCAGCCATTACGCCGGAGTTTGTCCGTGACGAAGTCGCCAGAGGACGGGCCATTATCCCAGCCAATATCAACCACCCAGAATTGGAGCCGATGATTATTGGGCGTAATTTCCTGGTGAAGATCAATGCCAACATTGGCAACTCGGCAGTTGCCTCTTCTATTGAGGAAGAGGTCGAGAAAATGATCTGGGCAACGCGCTGGGGAGCCGATACGGTCATGGATCTCTCTACGGGAAAAAATATCCACGAGACGCGCGAGTGGATTCTGCGCAATGCGCCAGTGCCAATCGGGACCGTGCCAATTTATCAGGCGCTGGAAAAGGTAGGTGGGAAAGCCGAAGAATTAACCTGGGAAATCTTTCGCGACACGCTCATCGAACAGGCCGAGCAGGGTGTGGATTATTTCACCATTCATGCCGGCGTGCTGCTGCGGTATATCCCGCTGACTGCCAAACGGCTCACCGGTATTGTCTCCCGTGGTGGATCGATTCTGGCCAAGTGGTGTCTGGCTCACCATCAGGAGAATTTTCTCTACACGCACTTCGAGGAGATTTGCGAAGTCATGAAGGCGTACGATGTCTCGTTTAGCTTAGGCGATGGTCTCCGGCCAGGAAGTATCGCTGATGCCAACGACGAGGCGCAGTTTGCGGAACTGGAAACGCTAGGTGAGCTGACGAAGATTGCCTGGAAGCATGAAGTCCAGACCATGATTGAAGGTCCTGGCCACGTGCCCATGCATTTGATTCAGGTCAATATGGAGAAGCAACTCAAAGAGTGCCATGAGGCGCCATTTTACACCCTTGGGCCACTGACGACTGATATCGCTCCTGGGTACGATCACATTACCTCTGCCATCGGTGCGGCAATGATTGGCTGGTACGGTTGCGCCATGCTGTGTTACGTGACACCCAAAGAACACCTTGGCTTACCAAACAAAGAGGATGTGAAAGCAGGAGTGATTGCCTACAAGATTGCTGCGCATGCCGCCGACTTGGCCAAGGGGCACCCTGGGGCGCAGACACGTGACAATGCGCTTTCCCAGGCTCGGTTCGAATTCCGCTGGGAGGATCAATTCAATCTTTCCCTTGACCCTGAGACGGCGAAAGATTTCCACGATGAAACCTTACCCGCAGAAGGGGCCAAAGTCGCGCACTTCTGTTCGATGTGTGGTCCACACTTTTGCTCGATGAAAATCACCCAAGATGTGCGCGACTACGCTGTGCAAAAGCAGATGGACGAGCACACCGCGCTCGAAGCCGGCATGCGCGAAAAAGCGGAAGAGTTTAAGCAAGGCGGCTCGGAAATTTACCGTTAAAGGAAGCGAGTACTCAGTCCAGATGATTTTGATGGGTGCATCGCCGTCATGCCTGCCCTTCGGTTTCGCTTAGGACAGGCTTTCGTGGGAATGACACAGCCGTGACCTCCCTCTCAAATTCACACTGACGGACTATTACAGCAGTTTGTATTTGTCTGAAGAGTCTACTCTCGGGTCCCTTCTCCCCTCGTGGGAGAGGGCCAGGGAGTGGGGTGAATGGCAAAGGATAAACCCATCAAAATCATTACGGCGGACTACTCGTAGTCAGTCACGCTGGAACTGACTATGGTCGTTCTTCATCTCATTTCCCCAGCCTCCAGTCTCTCGCTCCCTGCCGAACTGTAATTGACAATGTAGACATTAGCTGTCTAAATTCCTGATGGGAAGGAGACCCTACATGGTAAAGCTCAGAGCAATCCCCGGTGGGAAAAGCAAAGGAAAAACCTTCTCACTGATCTATGGGTTACACCTCTTCTCCGCAGAAGAGGTTCCGCAGGTGATTGGAGGTGGGATCGTTCTGCGTGATGGAACGCAGAGGCCATTGCCTCTCCACGTCCTCGAAGGAAACCGCGAACAACTCCGGGCTCAGTTACTTGCTAGTATCGATGCGGTCTTTGACCGCTATAATGCCTCTATGAATGAGACGATTCTCTCAATATGTCCTCAGGGTGAGGAAGTCAGTGAAACAGGGTGCTAAGGTTCAGTTGTGTGTGGAGGACCCATGTCTCATCCTCGACCCATACAGGAATTAATCCGTCGCTATCCCTTGCTGTGCCTCATCGGCAATACGCCTTTAGTCCCAGTGCCAGTATTCCATTGTGAGTATCCGGATGTTGATGTTTTAGCAAAGTGTGAGTTCTTGAATCCTGGAGGCTCGGTCAAAGACCGCCCAGTGTTACGCATGCTTGCAGAAGCGGTTGTCAATGGAACGTTATCTGCGGATAAGACGATCCTTGACTCCTCTTCTGGGAACGCGGGTATTGCCTACGCCATGGTTGCGGCGATTCTTGGCCGTCGTGTCGAACTGATAGTCCCTGGTAACGCGAGCGCAGAACGAAAGAAACGTATCCGTGCCCATGGGGCGACGCTGGTGCAGACTGACCCTGTGGCCGGATACGACGAGGCCTTGCGTGAGGTGCACCGGCGGTATACGGCCAATCCGGAGCGCTATTTCTTTTGCGATCAATATAGCAACAGTGCCAACTGGCAGGCCCATTACGACACCACTGGAGAAGAGATCCTGGCCCAAACAGGAGGGCGGCTTGACTGGTTTGTCGCTGGGGTTGGTACAGGCGGGACGATTACTGGTGTAGCGCGGCGTCTCAAGGCGCATGATCCAAAGATCCGTGTTGCCTGTGTCATGCCCGAAGAGTTCCCTGGTATCGAAGGGCTCAAACCTTTGGGACCGGGCCATATCACTCCAGAGATCTTTGACGAAAGCGTCATCGATGAATGGCTCCCTGTGAACACCGAAGACGCCTACGACATGTGTGTGCGTGCTGCAAGCGTAGGGTTCTTCGTCGGGCAATCGTCTGGCGCTTATCTGTGCGGAGTCCAGCAGATCGCACGGAGGGTGCGCCGTGGTCAGATTGTGACGTTATTTCCTGATATTGGGGAACGCTACATTAGTACCAAACTGTGGGACGAATAGGAGTGCCAAAAAAATATGCCGTCTCTTTTTCAACGTCTCAAATCTCTTTGGACAAAAGAACAACCTCCTGTTCCTGTATCACCGCAAGAAGTGGCACCGGTGGCACCGTCCTCCTCACCACAAGTGTTGGAACCGTCAAAGCCCGATGCCTCGCTCGACCAGGAGTACGTGTACGACGCCTTACGGAAATGCTACGACCCAGAGATTCCGGTGAATATCGTCGACCTTGGCTTGGTGTACGATGTACAAATTGCGGACGGTCAGGTGGAGGTGAAGATGAGTCTCACCACACAAGGCTGTGGGATGGGGGGATATATCGCGAACGAGGCGGCAGAACGCATTCGTGATCTGCCCGGGGTTCAGGAAGTCAATGTCGAAATTGTGTGGGATCCGCCCTGGGACCCCAGCATGATTAGCCCGGCCGGGCGGAAGACGTTGGGACTACCGGAGTGAGGTCGGAAACTGTCAAGGCCCTCACCCCGACCCTCTCCCGCTTCGCGGGAGAGGGAGAAAAAGACACAATCGCCGGTCAACGTCCTCGCTGTCGTGGCAGGGCGCGAATCACTTCTTCAAGCTCCTCTGTCTTTTCTGTTAAGTCTTCGGTTTTGGGATGCCCGGGGCCAAACACCTCGGCAGCTTGCTGATACTGACTGAGAGCCGCCTCCAGTCGACCTTGTAATTCCATAGCCTGAGCAAGAAAGAGCCGAGATTCTCCGAGCTTTCCTTTCTGCTCAGCGAGTTGCGCAAGGGTGATATAGGATTCGTCAAGACGAGGGTCAAGGTCAAGCGCAGCGCGGCATTCTTGCTCCGCGCGTTCTATATCGCCTTCTTGCATCAACAGCTTGCAGAGCTGGTTATGGGCATCTGCGTCGCTCGGGTCGATTTCGCTCTGACGCGCGAATGCCTGACGCGCACGTTCGCGGTCGCCGAGACGGAGATAGGCAAGGCCAAGGTCGCAGTCGAGCTGGATTCCCTTCGTGCTGGCCTGTTCAAGCAGTTGCCGAGCTTGTGCTGCATCATTATAGCGGAGGAGCACGGTGCCAAGCAAAGCCAGCGCCTGGGGATCGTCAGGATGCTCCTTCACTCGCTGTTGATAGTCGGCAATGACTCGATTCCGCGGCCCTTGGAGCGCGCGTAGGATAGCCTGGACCCGTTCGAGCTCGAAATTGTTCGGAGGCGCGGGCGCGTTCCACTGAAACGTGCCTAAAATACGTTCGATATAACTCAGGCGGTCCTGAGAGAGCGGATGAGAACGAAAGTAGGGCGGAATAACATCCGCCTGCAGACGGTCTTCATTCCACATCTTCTTCAAGAACCGAGGCATACCATGAGGATCAAATCCAGCCTGTCGCATATATTGGAGACCACGAAAATCAGCCTCCTCTTCGAGTTGGCGCTGATACTGGAGTTGTTTCGCCGCCGCGGCTGAGGATGCGCCGACCGCTAACACCGGGTTAATAATGGCTAATGCCATTGCTGCCAGTCCGGCGTACGAGAGAAGTTTCGTATCTTGTTGTTGGCGTACTGCATGGTGCCCCTGCACGTGAGCGATTTCGTGGCCCAATACTCCGGCGAGTTCGTCGTCGCTACTGACGCGCAGGATGAGTCCAGAGTGGAGATAGATATAGCCCCCTGGAACCGAGAAGGCGTTTAGATGCGGTTCTTGTACGACGAAAAATTGGTAAGGAAACTCCGCCTGGTCAAGATGAGCAACAATACGTTGTCCCAGACGTTGTACATACCGCTGCACGGTATAATCCCGCACCAAGGGGAGCTGGGATTGGGCAATCAGTGAAAACTTGCGACCGATGTCCGCCTCAATAATACCGGCGATGGCACGAGGGGGGATGCCCTGCTGGAGCACCAATAACGCAGATAACCCTATCACAAGCAGGCGTCGCATCAAGAGCACGCTAGCATGACGATAGCCAAAGACAAGGCCGGAGTGGTTGTCGGCTGCATACGGGTTGAGTATAGGCGATGAAGAGGATAGGGTAAGCGCTGTGAAAATCGTAGTGTCCCAGAGCATGAGAACCCTGTTCGTGACCGCCACGTTGTTTGGCTGGGCAGGATGTAGTGCCTACTCCCCAGAGGCTACTTCTGAAGCAAAAAAGGTGAAAGAGCTGGTTCCTACTGTGGCTCAGCCAGTCTCGCCGCCTGTAGCTGAGCCGCCAAGTCTGGAGACTTTTTCTGCCTTTCTTGACCGTGCCTAGAAAAGAAAAGCCTGGCATTGAGCAGTGTAAGAAAGCATAACAGCGAACCAGGCTTCCGAAAGGAAACCGGGCGCGATCGAGTATGGGAACGTTGAGTGAGGGATTGCTCCCTGGCACAGGCGAAAAAGCGTCTGCGAGGGGAGAAAAATGTCCTTCTCCCTTGGTTACGCCGAGAAACCGCGACGTAACGCTTTCACCACTTTGAGGATGCCAGCCATCGATTCGGCCTTTTCGGCCTGCGCAAGCTGCGCGAGCGCTTCTTGTTCGCGATTTATCAAGCCATGCTTGCGTTGGAGGGCAGAGTCGCGGAGGAACTGTTGCCACAGCGAGGTGCTAACGGAGGGTGAAGCTTTCCCTTTCCCGAGGAGGGAACGGACCCGAGGGTTCGCGAGCAGATACAGATCCTGGGGATCAAGCTTCAGCGCGTTTGAAAGCTTCTCAACGACTTTCTGACTGGGGTGGCGCATGCCGCGTTCCAGATACCCGATGTAGTTTGCCTTCACTCCGACTTTCTTGGCGACCATCTCTTGGGTGAGGTTCAACTCGTGCCGGCGGTCTTCGATAACACGCCCAAAACTCTTTTCTGCCATGATGCGCCTCCTCTTCTACGTCCGTTCTGTAGCGGTAGCCCTCTTAATAAACTCACTTTTAGCACACTTAGGCTACGGGCGCAAAACACTCACACGGTTAGGGTGCATGACAAAATCCTGGATTTCCGCCTGCGCGGGAATGACGGGCAGGCGGAAATGCTCGGTACGGAGGTGTTTTTGATGGGATTGCTGCTTCCCTTTGTCCATGAGCCAAGAAATTGTTATGCACCCACACGGTTGTGGTTTGTTCATCCCTCGCACTGTGAGAGCGATTGTTTTTCCTTACCGGAGCGTCACCGTTCATTCCGTTCAAGAAGGGTCCTGAAGAAAGACAAAAGCCAGCCGAGGTGCGGGCTTTTGCAGTGGTCGCACGGTGACTCGAACACCGGACCTCTTGCATGTGAGGCAAGCGCTCTAACCGACTGAGCTATGCGACCATATGGCCTTCCTTAGCATTGTCACGGGGGCTTTGTAAGTGGGGAAGGACACGACGACGGACAAGCAAAGAACTACCGAGAGGTTCGCCCTCGCGAGGCAAAAGGAGAGCACTCTTTATGTGGTTGAAGCACTATCCTTTGCTGAGGACGATGTTGAGGATGACGTTGAAGGCGACTGGGAAGACGAGGTACTCGAAGAACTGCCCTCTGAAGAGCTGTTCTCTTTTGGTGCGCTGGTTGCCTCCTTCGTGTCGTCTGATGGACTCTTGGTGGAGCCGTTCGTTGCGTAATCGGTCGCATACCAGCCGCTACCCTTGAGGTGAAAAGCAGAACGAGAAATCAACTTGGAGACTTTGGTGCCACACGTTGGGCACTTTTTGAGCGGATCTTCGGAAATGCGCTGCATAACTTCGAAGTTTCCGCACCGCTTACAGGTATATTCATAGATCGGCATAACGGCGCTCCTCGGCAGGACAAGCAGTCAACAGATTGCTAATCATTCCCTGCTTTTTTGTCAACCCGTGCTAACACTTCTTCGATGCGCTGGATGAGGTGGTCGGGAGTCGTAGTCTGTACGAGTAGGTGTTTGTCTCGACTTTTTGCTCCAGACAAGAGGGAGACCGCAGAGCGAGGGACTTGAAGGAGGGTCGCCGTAAAAGCCAGCAGTGCGGCGTTTGCTGCGCCCTCGATTGGAGGAGCAGTGAGGGCGATTTTCAATGCTGCTCCATGAAGGCCGACCAAGCGATCACGCGAAGCGCGTGGCTGAAGGCGAATGTGCAAGACAACTCCGTTGGGGGTGCGATTCCAGGGGTGAGACACCGTGTTTCAACGAAAGGAACGAGAGAGATCGAGCAGGCTCTGCACTAAAAACGCCTGCAAGAAAATAATGGCGACAATGACAACGATAGGCGAAAAGTCGATCCCACCAAAAGAGAGCGGAAGAAAACGACGTACCCGGTAGAGCAAGGGATCAGTGACGGCATGCAGAAACCGGACGATCGGATTATACGGGTCGGGATTCACCCACGAGATCAGGGCGCGGATAATCAGGATCCACATATAGATCGAAAGCAGCATGTTGAGGACTGAGGCAAGTGCTGCGAGAAAATTGCCAAAAATGAACATATGGGCCTTCCTCCTTATCCCTTTCCCAACTCTTGAGATCGACGGGTGGCTGCAGTGACTGCTGCCATAACGATTGCTGTGAAATGATGTGTTTCAAGCTGAGAAAGACCGGCGAGCGTTGTCCCTCCAGGGGAGGTCACCATGTCGCGCAATTCTTTCGGGCTTTTCCCCGTCTCTTTCAGCATCGCAACTGCCCCCTCCAAGGTCTGCAAGGCCAGACGTGTGGCCACCCCTGGAGCCAGCCCTTCCTGGATACCGCCAGCAATCAGGGCTTCCGCAAAGAGGTAGACATAGGCTGGACCGCTGCCGCTCAAGCCAGTAACCGGGTCAAGCAACACTTCATCCTTGACGGCGAGGGCGTCGCCAACACCACGGAACAACGCCAGGGTTAATTGCTCATCTTGTGGCTTCGCCTTCTTCCCACGCACGATGACTGCTATCCCTTTGCCTACAAGAGCGGGAGTGTTCGGCATCACCCGCACCACACGAGCGGTTCCGCCGAGACCGCTTTCCAGTCGTGCTAAAGGAACCCCCGCGGCGATGGAAATGAAGAGCTTCTCTTTGGTTACTTCAGGCTGAATTTGCGCGAGCACGTCATCGATGATTTGCGGTTTGACTGCCAGGACAATAGTTTGCACAGTCTGTACAAGCGCCCGATTGTCACGCAGGCCTTCGACCTGATAGGCCTTATGTACCTTCTTCAATTGTGTGGGAACGGCATCGCTGACGAGCATGTCTTGCGGTCGATACCGCTTTGATGCGGTCAACCCCTTAATCAGGGCGCCAGCCATATTGCCAGCACCAATGAACCCTATTTTCTTCATGCTGTGCCTTTCTTCAGCGTTCACCAAAAATTGCCCGGCCGATACGGACGATTGTCGCTCCCTCTTCGATGGCCACCGGGTAGTCGTCAGTCATCCCCATGGAGAGTTCGCGTACATCAATGTTCGCGCTGCGAAACCGCTCGTACTGGGTGCGTAGACGGACCAGCGTGCGGAAGTACGGGCGCGAAGCGTCGGCGTTCCCATGAGGCGGAGGAATCACCATGAACCCTTCAACCCGGACGTGGGGAAGAGTCGTCACTCCCTCTAGTAAGCCTGCTACCTGCGCCTCGGCGATGCCGCTTTTGCTCTGTTCCTGACCGAGATTGACCTCAATGAGGGTTCGTACTGTGAGGCCGAGCTTCTCTCCTTGGCGGTGCAGTTCTTGGGCCAGGGGCACACTATCAAGTGAGTGGATCAGAGTGAACAGCCGGAGCGCTTTTTTGACCTTGTTCCGCTGCAAATGCCCGATCAGATGCCAACGCGCGGGTTCAAGGACCTGAGCAATCTTGTCCTCTGCTTCTTGAACGTAATTCTCACCAATGTCTGTTGCGCCTGCCGATAAAGCAGCCCGTATCACTTCGGGCCCCTTCGTTTTCGCCGCACAGACAATCGTGATGTCCTCTGGCCGGCGGCCACAGCGCTGAGCGATAGTCGCGATATGCTCGCGTACTCTGAGATAATTGGCTGCAACGTCAGTCATGGAGGTTGGCATTGTTCAGAAGGGAAGCAGTGTGCAAGACTTGGAGCACTTCGTCCAGAGGGAGGCCGACAACGTTGGTATACGAACCCTCAACCCGTGTAATGAGGGTCGCTCCTTGACCTTGGATGGCATAGGCCCCGGCTTTATCAAACGGCTCGCCGGTCGCAAGGTACGCCTGGATCTGTGTTTCCGAGAGGGGCCGAAAAGTAACAGTACTGGTGACTATCTGGCTGGCGAAAGTGCGACCATGACCGTCTAAAAGGACGAAGGCCGTTTTTACCTGATGGGTATGGCCAGACAGTTGCTGCAGCATGTGTCGGGCATCCTCCTCATCGCGCGGTTTTCCCAGGATTTTGCCATCAATCTTGACAATCGTATCGGCTGCTAAAATCCACGAGCCCGAATGTCTTCTGGCGACGTCTCGTGCTTTCTCCTGGGCGACACGCAAAGCATATGCATCCGGTGCCTCTCCTGGTTGAAGCTCTTCAGACGCACTGCTGGGAACCACTATGAAAGCGATACGTGCCTGGCGCAGCAACTCGCTGCGACGCGGGGAAGCAGAGGCCAGAATGAGCGGCGATGTGGTGTTTCTTGATTGCATCCTGGAGATCCGTCTTTTCCTTTTCCTTGTGGGAGAGGGAGAAAAGTGCTCACTTCATTTGCAGCTTTTTCTTGGCTTTGTAGCGGTTCTTATCGGCAAAGAAGTCGATGACGAAGGTGCGTGTGCTGAAGCGGGCAGAGTGGACTGTCCCTTTGGGAATAAAGTAGCTATCCCCTTTGCGGTACGTCTGCGTTTTGCCACCAATCGTCAGTTCCATCTCGCCATCAACGACAATGCCCCACTGTGCGCCGTGTGCATGCGGAGCAACCTCACCGATCGGTGCGATGTCCATGAAAACTACCTGATGATCCTTCGCTTGCGAGAGCCAACCTTTGACACCTTTGAAGGTAATGTCTGCTTCTGGCAGGCTAGTAATAATTTTTGCAAAAGGGGATTTGGGCATATATAGCTCCTGAGCTTTTCAGCTCTCAGCTTGTAGGAGAAGGGGCTGGGGGCTGCAGGGAAAAAGATTCTTGGCCTTTTCCTCCTGGTTTTAGCTGACGACTGATAGCTGATCGCTGACTGCTCTTAGTACGACTTCGGCAACCCTAAAACATGCTCACCCACGTAATTAAGCACCATCTCTTGAGAGACTGGGGCAATACGGAACAGCCGTGCCTCCCGCCAGTAGCGTTCGACATCATAGTCTTTGATGTAGCCGTAACCGCCGTGCGCTTGCATCGCTCGGTCTGCTGCTTCGCAGGCGGCATCCGCCGCTATGTATTTGGCGATGTTCGACTCTTTTCCGCAGGGGTTGCCGTTGTCAAACAGCCAGGCCGCTTTGTATACCATCAACTCTGCTGTCTCTAATTTGGCAAACGACTCAGCGAGCGGAAACTGAATCCCTTGGTTCATGCCGATCGGTCGGTCGAAGACAATACGTTCCTTCGCGTATTGCACTGCCTTCTCCACAGCACGCTTGCCCATGCCAATACACTCGGCGGCAACAAGAATTCGTTCTGGGTTGATGCCATCGATGATGTAGTAGAAGCCTCTGCCTTCTTCGCCGATCATGTCCTCTTTCGGCACATACAGGTTGTCGATGAACAGCATATTGGTGTCTACGGCTTTACGGCCACATTTGTGCAGTTCACGCACCTCGACAGCCTGGGGATCGATGTCAGCGAAAAACAGGCTCATTCCCATCGTTTTTTTCTGCACCTGCTCATACGGCGTTGTGCGAGTGAGAATAAGCATCTTCTTGGACTCTTGCGCTTTGGTAATAAATACCTTGCGACCGTTGATCACATAGCCATCGCCCTTGCGAGTTGCAAAGGTGGTGATCTGACTCGTGTTGGTACCCGCATCCGGCTCAGTCACAGCGAAGGAGACATGAATCTCGCCGCTGAGCACTTTGGGCAGATACTTCTGCTTTGCCTCTTCGGTGCCATACTTGATCAACGGTTCCAAACCGAAGATGCCCAGGTGGATGGAGGAACAGGCTTGGGTACCGCCGCCAGATTCTGCAACAGTTTGCATCACCAGCGCGGCTTCAGTGATACCGAGACCACTTCCACCGTATTCTTTCGGGATGGTAATGCCGAGCCAGCCGCCATCGGCAAAGGCCTGATAAAAATCCCAGGCAAATTCTCCGGTTTCGTCCCGTTCGCGCCAGTATTCATCAGGAAAGCGTGCGCACAGCGCCCGGACCTGCTTGCGAATCTCTTCTTGCTCTTCGGTGAACTGGAAATCCATAATGTCCTCCTTGCTGTTCTTACCCACTTACCACTTGCACTGGCTATGGCGCAATTCCTTGCGTGTCCGGATTGTGTGGGGTAAGGTGCGGACCGGCGGGGAAAAGTTGCCAGTAGCCAGGAGTCAGTAATCAGTAGCCCTCCCCTTAAAACTGGCAACTAACAACTGATAACCGAGAAGGAGGCTCCCTTATGGCAGGACGACTCACTGGTAAAGTAGCGTTGATTTCGGGTGGTGCGAGCGGCATTGGTGCGGCGCACGTGCGCGTGTTTGCTGCGGAAGGGGCAAAAGTGGTGTCCGGAGATGTTCAAGAGGAGCAGGGCAGGGCGGTTGTGGAAACAGCCAACAAGAACGGTGGTGAGGCAGTGTTTGTGCGCCTCGACGTGACCAAAGAGGCCGATTGGGTGAGTGCGGTGAACACGGCAGTCTCACGCTTCGGCAAGCTGACAACACTCATCAACAATGCTGGCATTTATTGGCCTCAAGGGATTGAAGCCGAGACCATGGAGGGCTGGAATAAGATGGTCGCAGTCAACCAGACTGGTGTCTGGCTCGGCATGAAAGCTGCCATCCCAGCCATGCGCAACGCGGGTGGCGGCGCGATTGTCAATATCTCTTCGCTGTATGGGCTGATTGGGAGTCCGAGTTCAATTACCTATCACGCCACCAAGGGTGCGGTGCGTCTCATGACCAAAGCGGCGGCGCTAGAGTATGCGAGGCAGGGGATTCGTGCGAATTCGATCCACCCAGGCCAGATCGACACCCCTATCCTTGCCGGGCTCACTCCGGAGCAGGATGCGCAGATCAAAGAGATGACGCCGTTGGGACGTATGGGCCGACCTGACGAGATCGCCTACGGCTCGCTATATCTCTGTTCTGACGAAGCCGCCTTTGTCACTGGTGCAGAGTTAGTGATCGACGGCGGCTGGTTTGCACAATAGCCGAACACCTGCGCCAGAGAGCAGGTGACAAGCTGTCCCTGCTCCTCCTTCACAAAGGGCTCTGCCTACCAGTGCCAGATGTGGTCAAACTGATCTAGAAGCTGTGATAGCGTCCTTTGGGAGACCTGTTGCACGCCGCTGACCAGCTCGTCCGCGACTAATCCT
>CAZCWX010000530.1:0-9053 GCA_964502465.1 uncultured Enterobacteriaceae bacterium
GCTGCAAGATCTGCAGACCCAACTGGCCGCTATCCGTGAGCACACCAAGATGATGGAGAGCATCACCGACGAGAAACAGTTGCTCACCGAAATGAAAAAACACCAGCAGATGACCGATGCCCTGCTCGGCACCATGGTCGAACAACGAGAAAAAATGTTTACTCGTATGAAAGAGCATCATAAACACATGCACAAGCGAATGGAGAGAAGACAGCAATCTGGAGAAAAAAAGTCAGATAGCGGCAGCGGCGAAGGTGCGGCGACACAAGCACCACAGCCTGGAGGTGGAGAGCCAGAGGGACATGAGGCCCATCATTAGAAGAGCTAGAGATGGTAGAGGGGAGAGGGAAGAAAGGCCCCGGATGGATGGTTTAGGTTGTGACTGGGGGCAGTATCTCCTCCCTACAACGGGCAATGCTGTTAAGTTAAGCCGCAGTGTCATTGCGAGCGCAGCGAAGCAATCTTTGTTTTTACAGGAGATTGCTTCGTCGCTAACGCTCCTCGCAATGACAGCCATTCCTTAACTTCATGCCATTGCCCTACAACGGGGACAGGTAACAGCGCGGCCCTCAGGGATGCACTCGTCCTCCTACCCCATGTTGACAGAAGAGACAGAAAACGGTCATAAGTAAAGCTTCCTACTCCCTCCTGAGCACTGAGTAGTGAGGTGCCTCTATGTATACCAAATACCTCGGCTTACAGGGGAAACCCTTCCACGCCGCTTTGGGGTCACGCCTCCTTTATGCCAATGCTGCCTACCAGGAGGCGTATATCAAATTGTTAGACTGGGTCTATGAACGCAAAGGCCTGGCGGTATTAAGCGGGGATGCAGGAACCGGCAAAACAACGCTCTTGCGTAACCTGCTGTCCGACTTCCAAGCCGAACCAACTGTTCGTTGTCTCTTCTTCTCTTATACGGGGCTCACTTTTGCCGCACTGCTCAATTTTGTCTGCGAAGACCTGGAACTAGAAGTGAAAAAAGAGGGGACCGGGCTCAGGCTTCAGGCACTCACGGACTTCCTTCAGGCACGGTCCCACCAGGGAGAAACCATAGCGCTTTTGCTTGATGAGGCACACAGCCTGTCAGTGGAGGTGCTGAAGCAGATCCCCCTGCTTGTGAGTTCTCACCCTGCTGATCCGCCACTGCTCCAAATTATTCTCAGTGGGCGACACCCTGAGTTCCGGGACAAGCTCCAACACCCCGACCTCGCGCAACTGCGGCAGCGTATTGGCCTCCACTATCAACTTGGTCGGCTGACCAATGAAGAAGTTCCCGCGTTTATTCACCACCGCCTCCGTGCCGGGGGCTCTGAAAAACGCCACCCTTTTAGCCCAGAAGCCCTGCGACTGATTACGTCGTATACAAAAGGGGTCCCCCGTACAATCAACGCGATCTGCGACAGTGCCCTGCAGGTTGCTGATGCCTCAGCCCAGAAGCGTATCTCTGCCAAGATCGTGCTGGAGGCTGCCCGTACCCTCCAGTTTCAGGAAGAGACGGGAGCGGCCCGTCCGGAGCCCGAAACAATTGAGAGTGAGCCAGAAGGCTGGAAAAAGGCGATGCTTCCCGGGATTGTCTTGGAGCCTGCGCAACCCCGCTCCTGGTCGCTTGTTTGGATATGGGAGAAAATCACGGGGAAAGTGTCCCAGGGAAGGGGAATGCCCCTCTTGCACTTCTTTGTCCTCCAGAAAATGTGGGTGCGAGGAACGGCCAGTGTTCTGGTCTTGCTGTGCCTGGCTGCCCTGACTTTCCATATTATTGGACAGGGAGCACCGCAGATCCAAGAGCGGGCTGAATCCCTCGTGACCTTCAGCCCGCAACCGCACGAACAAAGTCTTGATTCTCCAGAGAAACCCTCGCTCATGCGAGCCACACACGCTGTCCCAGAGTTGGCCTCTTCCGCTCATGCCGTTACCTCTCCGCAGACTGCCAAGCGAGGACAAGTGCTTTTTGACATGTTGGTGCGCAAATACCCCAAAATCCAGCCCTTTGTATGGGGCCTCATGACACCCTACCCCGCGGTGGCACTCTTCCTTCCAGAGGCTGAGTGGGCGGCGCTTTCCAAAGAAGACCAGGTGAGTCTGACCTTGTATGTGAAGGAATGGATCCCGAAAGTGAAGGCTCACCCTGCCAGGCACCTTGCAGCTTTCCGCACTGAGCCTGGCTATGCAAGTCTTCGTACGAAAGTAGCCAATCTCTGCACCGATTGTTGGGTCATTGGCGCAGGCCGTCTTACTCTTGACCAACAAGGGGTCCTCCTCGACCGAGTAGTCGTGCAGGGAGATACCCTATGGGAGAAGAGTGAGTCGCATGATCGCGGGATGAAAGCGTCGGAATTTCAGCCAGGATATGCAGTTGTTGCCTCAGGCATCCCAGAAGGCCCTGCCAACGCGATTCGCTGGCGCACTGCCGGGCAGCAGTTCGCATACGTCCCGTACAGCACTGAATCGCTTGCCCGTGCAGAGGGACCTGCTCGCACAAGGCATGCGAAAACCGCGGTAGACAACGGTCCACAAAGGGCTTCTCTCAATGAACCGGAGAGCATGACGACGCCGGCCAAAACCGACGCGCTGTCAGCACGACACACGACTGAAGAGCAATCTCAGCACCGGGCTGCGCCAGTCCATCGAGGAGGAAAGGAAGAAAAAACGCAGGCAGAGGTGAAGAAGGGGAGAACTCGCAGCGTGCAGACTGTAACTCTGAACTCGGTGCCACGTCGCGTACCAACACAGAGACCGCGAAAAGAGAACCATACCCAGTTAGGGCAGAGAGATGTCTCTCATGGTGGCAAGGCACTGTTAGAAAATGCGGAAAAGGGGAACCTCAGTACGGTCAAACTGCTGTTAGAGACAGGAGTGTCTCCAAATGAAAGACTCTCTGGGGGATGGACTGCTTTAATGATGGCAACCATTCATGGACACATTGCCATTGTCAAGATGTTACTGGATCATGGTGCAGACGTTCACGCCCAAAACAACCGGGGCATGACTGCCTTGATGTATGCAGCCTGGAATAAACATGCTGCGATTGTCCAAACCCTGCTCGCACACGGTGCACGTCTGGACACGAAGGATCAGGATGGGTGGACAGCTTTGCAATACGCGAAAGACACTCGACTACAATCAAGTACCCAAACAGGCTCTGCGGCAATTGTGGCGTTGCTGCAAAAGGCCAAAGTCAGAAGACAACTGCTGCACCTGGCCCCCCCTGAAAGCCAACAAATTGGGTCAATAGACCTCAGGGACCGCCACTCAGGCAGAATCTATTAGCAACGGAGATCCTCGGTAGACTTCAGCACGCTCCTATTGTTCGCAGCGGAGAGGCGACCCGCCGAGTCGCCCTGAACGGAACGAAGTAGGCCCTGGCCCTTATTTCTTTGTTGCCTGTGGAAGTCGTGCAACCAGGACAGGGCAAGGAGCATGACGAACCACACGCTCGGCCACACTCCCGAGGAGGACATGGGCTAATCCAGTGCGGCCATGAGACCCCATCACGATCAAGTCAGCCTGCTCCTGCTCAGCTATCTGGCAAATCTCCCAAACTGGATCTCCAACGACGGCGCGGGTCTCGGTCGTCACTGCCGATGTCCCTGTGGCCGCAGCGAATTCTTGCAAGCGCTTCTCCGCATCCGCAATGAGTTCAGCCTCCATTTTGGGAAGGTCAATTAATGCCAGAGCGTCCGGAAAAGCGACGCGCGACAACACCGGTACCACGTGCAGGAGCACAATCTTCGCTCCCTGCTTCTCAGCTAACCCGGATGCCCAGGTAAACGCGTATTCTGCGTGCTCAGAAAAATCACACGGGACAAGAAGAGTTTTGATTTGCATACGTCAGCCCTCCTGCTTCAATACTCTCTTTTATTTTAACAAAGACAATACCGCAAGATTTCCACTCTCTTTCCTGATGTCATTCCTGTTTTTGCGAATTCCCTTTGGTTCAGGGCGGAAGACCAGGTTTCAGGCAACCATGAATGACGGTTGCCGTAGGCTTCGACACATCTGAGGATGCAACGGGAAAGCACTCGAAAAAGAGACTCTTTTTGTTTATAAAAGGAATCGCTGGAACTCTGAGAGTGAACCTGACCGCGATGCGCATTGCAACGAAGAAGACAGTGAACAGATTTTCTTAGCATATAGCCTTTGTGACTACAAAAACTCGTCGCCACATTCTGCCACCACCGGCTCTCTTAGCTATCGCTTTACTGGTCACCATCTTGCTGGGAACCATCCTCCTCCGGCTCCCCTTCGCGCAAACGGGTCCCACGCTGAGTTGGCTCGACGCGCTCTTTACTGCTACCTCTGCTACCTGTGTGACTGGCTTGGTCGTCGTTGACACCGGTACGCATTTCACCTTTCCTGGCCAGGTCATCATCTTGGTCCTCATCCAAATCGGTGGACTGGGGGTCATGACTATCGGGACGGTTGTGCTCCTCGCCCTTGGGCAACGGCCTACCGCAGCTGTGCGTCAGCTACTCACCGGCTTCGCACGTCATCGGCCTACGATTCGTATTCGCGATATCCTTGGCACCGTTTTCCTCACAACGATAGTCGTTGAATGTATAGGGGCTGGCTTATTATTTCTGGCCTTCGCCCGCACGTACCCGGCACCCGACGCCGCCTGGCTTGCGGTATTCCACAGTGTCTCTGCCTTCTGCAATGCGGGGTTTGCCCTGTGGTCGGACTCGCTTATACGTTATGTTGATGACCCCTTGATCAATCTGACTGTTATGACACTCATTATTGTTGGGGGGCTGGGTTTCGTCGTTGTGGTCGAGCTGCGGCTATGGATTGTTTCACGGCTGCGCCGCACGGGCGCTTATGAGCATCTTTCTTTGCACTCTCGTATCATTCTTACGGCAACGGCAGTTGCCCTTGTGGGCGGTGTCGTCCTCATCCTCGGACTGGAAATGGACAACGTCCTCGCTGGTCGGCCCTGGCTCGAACGGATCTTTATTGCCAGCTTTCAGTCTGTTACTGCTCGGACGGCAGGCTTTAATACCGTTGACATTGCCGCCCTCTCAAATCCAACCCTGCTCGTGCTCCTCACTCTGATGTTTATTGGCGCAGGGCCAGGATCAATGGCGGGAGGAATCAAACTCACAAGCGCCACTGTCGTGTTAGCGTTAGTCGGGCATCGTATGCGCGGCAACCGTGACATCCGTCTTTTCGGTCGTGCTATTGGCGAGGCGACATTGCAGCGCGCAGTGGTCCTGTCATTTTTGGCTATGCTGCTGATCGGGATTACCGTCGGTATCATTGAAACCATACGAGCGAATGCTTTTCCTCACCTTGCCGAGCGTGGCGCATTGCTTGAGGTGGTTTTCGAGACCATATCAGCTTTTGGCACAGTTGGGCTGTCGATGGGGATTACTGCCAAACTCGGAGGAGTGGCAAAAATTTTGATCATCGGCCTCATGTTTATCGGCCGACTCGGTCCGCTCGCCCTGATGGATTTCTTTGAACACCTGCCCCCAGCACCCCCGGTGCGATATGCCAAAGAAGACCTGATGGTCGGCTGATGAAAGGATAGGAAAAATGCGACAGATTGCCGTGATCGGACTGTCGACCTTTGGGACAGGGTTGGTGCGTGCGCTCAGTCAGGAGCGTTGTCGAGTGCTCGCGGCCGACCTCGACGAAAATAAGGTCAATGCGGTGCGTGAATACGTCGACGCGGCAGTCATTGCCGATGCGCGTGATCCGCGTGCCTTAGAGGCGCTCCAATTGCAAGATTATGACGCAGTGGTCCTCTCCCTGGGAGAACCACTCGATACCAGCTTACTGGCGGTCTTGCATTTGCGTGATCTCAAGGTCCGTCAGATCGTGGCGCGGGCGGTCAGCGAAGACCATCGTCGCCTATTACAGCTCCTCGGAGTCGAGGAGGTGGTTTTTCCTGAGGCGGACATGGCGCAACGGACAGCTCACACCTTAGCAAACCCTAATTTGCTTGATACGCTCCAATTGGGAGAGACGGTGTCGTTAATAGAGGTTGCTCCCTCTAGAGAAATTGTTGGGCACACGTTGGCAGAACTGAACCTCCGACAACGCTACCATGTCACGGTCGTCGCTATACGCGATACGTTGCGTGACGAGGTCCTCGTGAATCCTGATCCGAACGTGCCGATCACGAATTCCGACGCGCTGATCGTGCTCGGCAAACATGAAGAAGTGAACCGATTTGTTCGCAGAAAATGATTCAGTGCGCACGTCGGCCGACCTGCCACCCTTTCCCTTCTGGCACTCGTGCGTGGAGCCCTTCCACAGGAGGGCGGAACCGCCAAAAGATGGCAAGAATACTGCCAATAATTGAGTGCATCACCCCGGAAATGGCGCAGGGAACCGCGCTCAACTGGTGAAAATGTTGTTTGGCCAGAACAACCCCCAGCCCAGAATTTTGCATCCCCACCTCGATTGAGACGGTGCGGCAGGTGATTACCTCATAGCGAAAAACCCAGGCACTGAGATAACCCAATACAAACCCGAAGACATGCAGCAAAGCCACGGCTAAAAACAACTTCCCCCCACTGGTGCGGATCAGGTCTGCATGCTGGCCGATGATGCTCGCGCAAATCAACGCAATCGTGATCACTGCGATCAAGGGGGAGACCGGAAGAACAACTTGGACCAGCCGGGGGGTATAGCGGTTGAATGCCATTCCCACCAGCAAGGGCAGGAACACCACCTGGACCGTACTGAAGAAAAGTCCCCAGGCGTCCACAGGCACCAAGGTGCCAGCCAACCATCGTGTCAGAACCGGCGTCATGAAAATCGCACCGAAAGTCGAGCACATGGTCATCAGAACAGAAAGCGCCAGGTTGGCCCGAGCCATATAGGTCACCACATTCGAGGCTGTCCCTCCCGGGCAACATGACACTAAAATGAGCCCTACGGCCAACGCCGTTTCCAACTGCAGTAAATGAGCGATAGACCAACCCAAAAACGGCATGAGCAAATATTGGGCGGCGAAACCGAGGATGATTGGACGGGGCACTTGGAGCACCTGTGTGAATTCCTCCGCCCGCAAGGTCAAACCCATCCCCAACATGATGACCGCCAGCCCCAGAACGATCATTTGCCCGTGAAACCAGAGGAACCATTCCGGGTGAACCAACGCCAACGCACTACATATCAGCACCCAAACCGGGAAAAGATGGGCCAGCAGGTTGAAGACTCGAGCCATGTTGCGAAAACCCCGGCTCTTTTATCCCACGGGCACGGCTTTGGCAAATCCCGCTTGCGGCTGCTTGCGCGGTGATCTCAATAAATAATCCAGGCAATTCAGAAGCCTACCTCGGCGTAGGACGCGCACGGCGTACGTTGCGCCCCAGGACGATATCAATTCCTCTCAACACGAGCTCCAGGTGCCTGCCAGAGAGCCGCCCAACGCGCTCGGTCAGGAGCGTGCGGTCGAGGGCAATGATCTGCGAGACATTAGCGACCGAATCTTTCGGCAGACCAGTGTCGCGGGCGCGGAAGAGCACATTGCCTGGCGCGTCGGCCCACCGGAGCGTGCTGGTCAGTGGCACACACACCACTGTGGCAATGCGACTCCGATTGAGGGGGTTGCCCTGGACGACAACGACCGGACGCCGAAAGCCGGGTCCTGACCCGGTGGGGTCCGGCAAATCCGCCCAGCACACGTCGCCTTGTGCGATTACCATTCGCTGCGTGCTAACACCCGGCGCGCTACGGCAGCCAGTGCCGGATCCGGGCGGGTATCGAGATCGGCACACACGGCATTCATCGCTTCGGTGATCGCCTCAGGGTCGTGGCGGGCGAGATATTCAGTGAGGGCGTCGGTATAGAGCTCGCTGCGTGACTTGCCAAGCCGATGGGCCAACTGCTCCGCATCGGCGTATACGGGATCAGGGATAGAAATAGCGGTTTTCATACCTACAGTATAACCCTGGGACACCTGCCTCGGCAAACGCGCTGGTTTCTAGACGGCGCCGATCTGGAGCGGAGTTTCCGTGCTATGCGTCCCATCCTGCGGAGAGAACTCTTTCATCACGGCTGCAGTGATGAGCAGTGGAGATCCCCGCTTCAATGGAGCTGCAGCTTTGGAGGCTGCGGACATCGCCGCCGTCGAAAGACTCAGGACGAACGGAGTATGAGTCGCGGCTAACGTAGGAACCTGATCTCCTCTTGGCTTGCTTAACCCAGTAGGATACATAATATGTAGTTTACTAAATTTCTTTGTTTGTTACTTCTTCTCGGAAGGATGCAAATCATGGCGCTCTTAAAAATTCTCCGGTCGGGCCAGATCACTTTACCAGCAGAGCTACGAAAACAGTTCAACCTGGCGGAAGAGGATTATCTAGAAGCAGAAGCAACCAAGGAGGGCATTTTACTCAAACCTGTTGCGGTAATTGAGCGACAGAAAGCAGGGAAAGCTCTCCTGCAGTTGCTGACCCGTGTGCATGCTCGGCAGTCGGCAAGCGACTTGTCTTCCGAAGAACAGGAAGAACTCATTGCCAAAGAGGTCAAAGCCTTTAGGAAAGAGAAGCAGCGTCGCCATGCATAAGGTGGTGTTTGACTCGACCACACTGGTGAGTGCGTTCCTGCGGAAAGGCGGCGTCACCGCTAAGCTTCTTGAACAAGCCGTTCAGGGAGATTTTGAGTTATATCTGGCTGAGGACATTATCGAAGAGACGCGAAATGTGTTGCTGAACCGTGAGCATTTACGCCTACACTTTTCCTACACGAACCGGGATGTAGAGGAATATGCTGCCTTACTCCGCGCCTTTGCTCGTTTGGTGTCTAACCTTCCCAGCGTCAAAGTGTGCCGAGATCCAAATGATGATTACGTCATCGCGACCGCCATCGTTGCGAGAGCCTCTCATATTGTGGCGAGAGACAAAGACCTCTTAACGCTTGCGATCTACCAAGATGTCACGATGATCAGCCCTGAAGCGTTCATGCAGCTTCTGCGAGCGCAATCCACCACCACATAAAAGCTTCAATGGGGCCGCAGCTTTGGAGGCTGCGGAAACATTGCCACAGAACGGAAGAGCGGCGTGGCGGGAAATAGTGGGTGTCGGAGGGTAGTTGGGGGGGGG
>CAZCWX010000531.1:0-2976 GCA_964502465.1 uncultured Enterobacteriaceae bacterium
GCGCTACAACGTGCCCTTGAGCAAGCGAGAGTGGTGCTAACCCAGGCGCGCCAGGCGTTGCAAAAGGCCGAGGCCGGGGCTGCCATGGCCCGCGCGAAAAAGGACAGCGCAGAACACGAACTGGTAGTTCGTGAACAAAAACGGCAGGAAGCGCAGGAACATTTTGTCGGGCAATTTCCTGGCTTCTCCTCTCTGAAGGACGCGCTCACTGCGTTGCAGGCGCAAGGGCAAGAGCTTGCCGTACTGTTGAAAGAGCTGGAGATCACAGCGCAGACGATGGACAAAGCCAGGCGGGAGCTGACTCAACAACGGGAGAAGTTGCAGCGAGCCGAGGCTACAGCAAGTGAAGCACTGCGCGGCATCGCCTCTTCTCTGGAAACTGGCGGTTCCCAGATTGCCGCTTTGGCAGCCTCTCTGGCTCCGTACCGGAATGACGGAAAAGATCCGGAAAGAGAGCTGACGACGCGTCGGCAACAACTCGTGCAGGCGGAACAAGAGGTCAGAGCATTGGAGGCATCCGTGTATCGGGCGGAGGAGGTGCTGAACACGCTCAATCAGCGGAAGCTCCAGACCGAAGGAACTGCTCATGTCTTGCAGTCTGAATATAACGCCGCCGCCGCACAGGCAGAACGCGCCGCGCGAGCGGTGCGTGAGAACCTTGAGTTGGGCGGGGATGCGCCGTTGCCAGCCCTTGTCGTCATCGAAGAGGAACTGGCGGAGTTGGCTCGGAAGCAGGAACAGCATACCGCGCAGGAGCACCGCAGAGAGTCGCTACGGAAAGACCAGAGTAGCGCTGAACAAACCCTTGCTGCCGTGCGAGCAGCCCTCCAGGCGCGCGAGGACTTTTGGCAACGCACCCGTCACGCGATCGGACAAGCGGAGGAAGAACTTGTGCAGGCGCGCCGTGCGTTACGAGATGCGATCCAAGAAAGCGCGATTCCGAGTCTCAACCCGGAAGGTAATGATGTAGAGACGCGGTTAGCGGCTGTCCGCGAACGGAATATTGCTTTACGGGAAAGACGGAGTCGCCTGGAAGCGGAAATCGCTGACTTTGAGCGCCGCTGTGTGGAAAAGGAACAGGAAGAGCAGAAGCTGCGTGAATCGGAGACCGAGAGTCGCCTTGCCGCGGATCTCCGCAAACTCCTGGGCGCGGAATTTACTGATTATCTGTCGGAAGGTGCGGTCAAGGCGCTGATGCATGATGCCAGCGTCCATCTCCAGAAACTGACCCACAACCGTTACTCGTTCAGGATTGACTACAAACGCAGATCCATCGAACTGCTCATCGTTGACCATGAAGACCAGCAAAGGACTCGCCCTACGCACTCGCTTTCCGGTGGAGAGACATTTCTCGCCTCTCTGGCTATTGCGCTTGCGCTCTCGCAAAGCTTCCGCCAGATTGCCACCGGCAAAGCGGCAAAAACCTCGACCGAATGTCTCCTTCTGGATGAAGGCTTCGGCACGCTGGATCGCGAGGGGTTACAATTAGTGACCGAGACATTGCAAGAATTGCGTGGTGAAGAAGGCCGCGTAGTGGGCATCATCACCCATGTAGAAGAGGTGGCTGCTGCCATGCCGAGACGTATCGAAGTGCGCAAAGGCAGCCGTGCGAGTACGATTGCGGTGGTGGGGTAGACTGCTGGAGGAAATTCAAGGTGTTAGTTGAACGACTCACGGCTGCCAGGAGATACCTTGACGATGCCTGGTATCTGCTTGCTGCAGGTCGTTTGGAGAGCGCGGTCTCCCGTGCTTATTATGCTGCCTATCAGGCGATGTGGGCCGCCTTGGGAGACCCACCACGAGGGGGCCAGTGGCGACACATAGGGATTATCAGCCACTTCGTGAGAGGCTACTGGTGTGAGCCAACCCACCCTCGAACCGGACCTGGCCTTTTGGAACATCTCAGATTTTCTCTTCACAGGCTCTATCAATTTCGTGTCGATGCGGATTATGATCTTACTCGGATCGGGGTCAATAGTGCAGAGGAGTGTGTAAGGACGGCTGAACGAACCATTGTGGAAATTGATCAGAGAACTCAAAAGGAAAGCCCATGAGTGTTGTAGAACAAAGAGAGAAAAGCCTAGCTGAAGCCGTCGCTATTTTGGTAGAAGAGATTCACAGATCTTTTCCCACTGTTTCAACCCGTCCTATTCCGCCCTACGAAGATGAGGATTTTACGCTGGAGGTAAGAATCCCTGTAGGAATGGACAGAGAAGCCGTGATGGACGAGTGTATCCGTCACGCCTTGCAGGTCGAGGATCAGTTCGGTTTTACGATCTTGACCCGTGTTAAAGAGGTTTGAGGCGTTTTGGTCCGCCGGAAAAGCAAGCGAAAGCCCATAGCCTGACAATCTCTCAGTTCATTGTCCAGCTTATGAAAAGAAATAGTATCGCTAGAGCAGGGAATTGCTCTCCGTTAATGAAGCGGGAGGTTGAGCACGTTGAGCAAGTTCGCGAGGAACAAAGCTGGGGACCTTTGCTTCAGTATCCGGAGCAATACAGCAGTCACGTACAGCAAGCAGAAAGCCTACGATTGCTTCAGGGGCTTCTGGCATACAATCAGCTCGAGCGAGAAACTCCCGCCATGCTGCCCCATTATCTTTGTACAGCTCTACCACGTACAGAGCGGCCAAATATTCCGCCAGTGGATCCAAGGTGAAGCGAATCCGATCTTTGCTCACTCCCACGGTCTCTACCAATTGTAATCGGGTTTGGACATAGGTAAGGAGCGCTTCGGGGTCTGTCTCGCTCTTTAACGCCGCTAGGATGGCATCTCGTTTGGCTGATTTCGGTCGGTATGTAGTTTTTAGGGTTTCCCATGCAATTATTTTGGCAACACGGTGAACAAGCCGATCATCGTATTTCCCTGTACGGTTGACCTCATTGAGATACTGAAGCATCAAATCCGGTATCGTCTTTGGCAAATTACTGTCTGTTATTTTCTCTTTGACAGTAATCATCTGATCGGCATACAGTT
>CAZCWX010000532.1:0-3140 GCA_964502465.1 uncultured Enterobacteriaceae bacterium
AGATTGCTTCGCTCTGCTCGCAATGACGCCTGGACCTTATGCACATGCGATAGGGGTTTTGTCCCTTAGTCCTGAGAGCGACATGGGTCGCTTCGGAGTCGTATTTCTCACTGTTCGGATACCAGATGGAAGAGATCGGCCCAGATTTCTAAGGAAACGGGAAACGATCTCCTCATGGGGAACTTCATCACCCCTTGTCGGAGTTCAGCAGAGAAGCGGAAGAAGCGAGGGAGCAACCGAGCGTGTAAAATCAGCAAGTTAACTGGTAGGAGCAACCGAGCGAGGGCGGATTTATTCTGTCTCATGGTTCTGAGACAGTTCTGTCTCATCCAAGGGGCGGATGAGACAGTTGTCTTTCCTCGATCGACGCCACGCCGCCTTCAGTTCCGCCTCTTCTCATAATGGAGAGAAGAAAAAGCGCTACACTTTGGTGGAAACCTGTGGCAGTTTTTTTTGACAGCCAAAAACTCTGTCGCAACAGAAGGTGTAAGCAAGAAAGCAGCTTAGAAGAGGTGTCAACAAAAGTTGACAGACAAACAGAGTTGACAACCCTGGCGAAGGGAGATGGTCCGCCAACAGGCCAGGAGAGAATAGTCAAGATAGAGAAATCTGACCTCCTACTACCCGGTTGGCGTTGTTGGAAGGGATGGCGTAGCAGGGAGGTTTTTCCCCACTGTCAGGTAAACACCCTTGGCAACCGAAGAGGGAACGCGGTAGAGTGGACACCTATGTCCTTTGGCATCGACGATTTTCACGATCTGGTGCGCTTGTTGGAATTACACCCTGAGTGGCGCGCAGATCTGCGACGACTGGTGCTTACCGAGGAATTGTTAGCACTGCCGGAGCAAGTCGCTCGTTTTCGCGCGGACACGGAACGACGCTTTCAGGAACTGGCCGAAGCGCAGAGTCGCACTGATGAGCACATAGCAACACTCACGCGGGCAATAGCTGCTCTCACCAATGACCTGAGGGGCCAGAAGATTGACATCGGAGACCTAAAGGGGGAACTTCTTGAACTCCGCTATGGTGAACGTGCCCCGGCTTACGTAGGTCGGCTGATCCGCCGTGCTCAAGTCCTCTCCGCGGCGGAACTGGCAGCGCTCCTCGAAGACGCAGTCGATCATGGCCGGTTCACCGAAGAAGAAAAAGATGAGGTGTTGTTAGCGGATCTGGTGGTGCGAGGTCGCTCCAAACAGAACGGCTCTGACGTGTATCTGGTCGTGGAAGTCTCGTGGGGAGTCGGGCCACATGATGTCGAGCGCGCCGTGCAACGCGCGGCGCTCCTGAGTAAACTAGGTATTCCCGCTCTTCCGGTCGTAGCGGGAAAGACAGTAACGCCGCAGGCAGACCGTCTCGCTCAAGTCAAACAGGTGTCGCGGCTCATTGCGGGGCAGGCGCCAACGACTGAGAGTCCTCTAACGTAAGACACTCTCCTCCGTCTATAACGCCGTAGAGCTACCGCTTACAGGCCAAGAGAGCATAGGCAGGGTATCGAAGTCTGACTAGCCGTCAAGAAGCTTCTGGCCGCGACGATTCTGGAGCTGATGCGCCAGGAACAGCTGACGAAAGAGATGCTGGCCAAGCGGATGAAGACAAGTCGGGCCGCGGTGGACCGTTTACTGGACCCAGCGAATCCGTCCGTGACGTTGGCCACTCTCGGGAAAGCGGCGCACGCGTTACAACGCACGTTGTATACGGAGCTGAGGGAATGACCGTGACGGTTCTCGCCGTCGTGGCCTGGAGACTTTGCCAAGAAGACGGACCATTTTTGTACTGGGGGGCAGCACCTTGAAAGGGGTGGTTGAAGTATGGGCAGCTCTCAGCAAGATAGCAGGGGAATGGATGCGAAGGCGGCAGAACCAAGAACGATCATAGGAAAAGAGGACACCCATGAGCCACAAAGTTCGTTTTGAATGGGACTTACCTGAGTCATTACTCGGAATTGTTATTGAGGATGCAGCCAAGGCGGCTGAGGAAGTAAAATGCGCAGCCGTACTCGACTGGGTGCGGATGAAGAAGATTTCTTGGCGGAAAGGGGCTGAGCTTCTGGGTATGCCCTACCGGGATTTCCTGACCGTGATGGCAGAGCATCAGGTTCCCACTTTCGATTATGAGGAAGGGTGGTTGGAGAAAGAACTCACCACCTTTGCAAAAGCGCAGTCAGAGCACGAATCATGACGGTCGTCGCGGACAGTGGCCCATTCATCCATCTTGCCGTCGTTGGACACTTTCTGCTGCTCAAGCAAGACTTCCACACGCTGCTCGTCATTCCGCAGGTCTATGACGAGGTCGTCACCCAAGGGAGAGGGAGGCCTGGAGATGTGGAGCTGCGTCAAGCCGTCAGCGACGGATGGGTGAAGATTGAACCGGTGATTGACCCTGCCTTGGTGCAGCAGTTCGCTGCCCCCAACGTTTCTGAAACAGATGCAGCAGTTCTCGCCTGTGCTCTTGAGAAGAAAGCCAGCTTAGTCCTGGCTGATGATATAGAGGTACGGAGGCTGGCAGAACGCGAAGGCCTCCCAGTCATGGGAAGTGTGGGCATTCTGACTCAGGCTCGTCTTAAGGGGGCAATCCGCGAGCTAAAACCGCTCCTCGATCAGCTTGTCTCCGCAGGGTTTCACCTTGACCCTCATGGGCGGGTGTATCAAGATGCCCTCAAGAGGGTCGGGGAAATTCGATAGTCCTCCTCTATCGCGTCTCTAACCCGCCACTCCCGAATCTCAAAGCGCTCCGCCAAAAGCTGGGGCTCTCCCAAGCCGCGTTTGCCCGCCGCTTTGGGTTCAGTGTCCGTACCCTCCAACAGTGGGAACACGGTCGGGCGATCCCCGACCGCCCGGCCCGCATTCTCCTCAAGGTGATCGAGGGTGCGCCTCGGGCGGTCGAGCAAGCACTGGCCAGCTAAGAAGCAAGAGCAAGAGAAGAAAGGGTGGGTCGAGAGCCCCACGACACTGGAGTGCTAAAGTAAAGACCTGATCCTCGTCTCCGGCCGCGCTCATCGCGAAAAATGGGTTGGCGGGCATTCCCCGGGCACGTCACATGAGAGAAGGCGCCGGCATATGCCAGCCGCAACGCTCTTGCCATGCGCCCTCAGGTACGCAGAACAGGAATAAGGGTCAAGAGTAAAGATTTGACCCCTTATT
>CAZCWX010000533.1:0-11426 GCA_964502465.1 uncultured Enterobacteriaceae bacterium
CCCCCCGCCAGCCGCTCCGCGTCTGTCGGCCCCCTTTGCCAAAGGGGGCCGCGAAGGCGCAGCCGAGCGGGGGATTTGTCCAGCACTGCGGAGCAAGAGGATGAAGAATGATTCGGATAGGCTCTAAGGCTCACTCATACAATGCGCTCGTACTCAGAAGCGCACGCTCCGACTGTGGCAGAGAGGTGAAGCCGTAGAGACAATGCGTATATTGTCCCTCATGTTGAACCCCATCTGTCACGGCGTTTGCGGACTACTGCTAGCAGCCTCTTGCACGCCTGTCACCAAAAAGCGTTTTTCTTTGATATCGAGGCGCCCTTCGATGGTAATCACTTTGCCGGCAATATCTGGTTTCTGGAGCTTGCTGATAAGTTCTTCAGGTCCATAAAAACGTACCTGTCGTAACAGCACGTCATCTTTCGCTGCCTGCTCTCGTGCCTGCGCTGTCAAATCTTCTACTTTGCCGATCCGCAGCAGCCACGGCTGGCCTTGCACGAACACTTTGACTGTAACGAGATCTTCGCGCTCTGGCCCATCGACAGACAGTAGTGCTCCGGTCACCCGTAACGAGACCGGTCGATCCGGATACACAGAACAGGCGTTGCCAGCCGCGGTCCACAACAGCACGATCAGCAGAGCAGTCACTACCAGATATTTCACAATTCCCTCCTTCTTTTCTCTCATTATCATTGCCCGTTCCCTCCTCTTTTCTCGAACTTCTCAGGGAATCAAGACAATCTTGCCATAGGCATTCGCTTCGATCACCGCATGATGCGCGTGCGGTGCAGCCGCCAAGGGAAATTCTTGTCCCACAATCGGGCGTAAGGAACCACTCTCTAACCCTGCGACAAGGGCGGCATGAATACGGACCAAATCCGCTGCGGACACGTTGACTAAACTCATCCCCAAAATTGTGGAGTCACGATTCATCGTGTCGCGTGGGTTGATCTCTACCGTGCCCTGATTGTTCGTTCCCCGGTTGCCGATCACCACGATACGTCCGCCCGCAGCGACGATTCCTAAATCTTTGCCAAGATTGACATTCGCGAGCATCTCAAGAATTACATCTGCACCGCGGCCTTTCGTCAACGTCAGGACCTGTTCCAAGTAGCCCGGTGCTCGATGGTCAAGCACGAAATGGGCTCCTTGCTCGATCACTAACTGTCTCCCTTTTTCGGTACCTCCAGTGCCGATCACTGTCAGTCCCGCTGCACGGGCTAACTGCACGGCAGCGATCCCAACCCCGCCACTGGCCCCATGGATAAATACCACTTCACCGGGAGCAGCGTGTGCCCGTTGAAAAAGTGCACGATAAGCGGTCGCATACGGCACATTGACTCCAGCACCTTGCGCATACGACACGTTAGGTGGCAGAGGATAGACCTGAGTTTCTCTGCACAGGGCTTGTTCGGCATATGTGCCACTGAGTGAGCCTGCGGTATAGACCCGGTCTCCAACCGCGACACGACTCACTCCCTCACCAGTCGCCAGAATCACACCAGCACCATCTGCCCCAGGTGTGTAAGGAAGCGGAGGTTTGGGATAAATGCCAGCGCGGATGTATGTTTCGACTGGATTCACACCGGCAGCATGAATCCGGACCACGACCTGTCCCGGCCCTGGTGTCAGGTCTGGAATCTCCTCTAAGCGCATCATTTCTGGCGCACCGAATTCGTGAATGCGAATCGCTTTCATGTTGCTGCCTCCTTTTCGGATGACACTGTATCGTGTGTACTTCACTCTCTCCAGTCTATCGACTACAACAGAGCCAGACTCGACCGTTCCATGTGGGCGAGTCTCTTTGTGAAGAAGAGAGGAGGGAAAGCGATGAAAAAACTCATCACTGTTCTCGTATGGGGGATTGGCATCAGCGTGCTGGGGATGAGCGCGCCGGCACCAGCCCAACCACAGAACCCTGCTGATGGGAAGAGCGGCATCGCTCCGAGTGATCGTGCCGCTGTGGACCATATCTTGACCACCACCCGTTCGGTGCGCAAACGACTCGACCTTACTCGGCCGGTCGAGCCTGAAGTCATCGAGCAAGCGATCGCGATCGCCATGCAGGCTCCAACAGGATCAAACCTACAAAACTGGCATTTCATTGTACTCACCGATCCCGAAAAAAAGAAAGCCATTGCTGATCTCTATCGCAAGGGAGCTGATATGTATCGCAGCCGTCCTCGTCCTGACTACGGCGCGGATGACCCACGGACCAAACAGCGGGAGCGAATGTCCGAGTCTGGTGCGCATCTCTATAAGCATTTGCATGAAGTGCCCGTGCTGGTGATTGCGTGTATCGAGGGGCGAGTGGAAACGCAACCGCAGTTTATGCAGGCTTCCACCTATGGGTCGATTCTCCCCTCTGCCTGGTCTTTGATGCTGGCGCTGCGCTCCCGTGGGGTTGGCTCGGCCTGGACCACATTACATCTCATTCACGAAAAGGAGGCCGCCCAGGCTCTCGGGATTCCGGACAATATCACTCAGGCCGTTTTGATCCCCGTTGCCTATTACACCGGAACAGACTTTCAGCCCGCCAAGCGGCTGCCAGCTCGCGAGCGCACGCATTGGAATAGCTGGGGCCAGCAACGCCAAGCGACTTCCGCGCCACCGCCAGATGCGGTAAAGACGGAAAAGTAGAGAAAAGCGGTGCGCGTCAAGCGTTGCAGGAGCTTGTCGCGGGACAGGTATGCGGTAAGCTGCTGCTCACTTCAGAGTGAGATTCGCCAGCACTCAGAGGAGGTTTTATGCGGAGGAAACAGGGCCATACGAGAGACCATTCCCGAGATAACCATTCTGCTGATTCTTATATTCCCCGTCGTGCTTTCCTCACAGGGGTGAGCATTGCTGCCGCAGGCTTGGCTGTTGCTCCCCTGCCATTATCTCGTGTTGCAGCGCAAGAGAAGATATCTTCTCAGGAAGAGATGGGTCTCTTCGAGACGATTTCCTCGTTACGCTCCATGCGCCGACTCAAGCCTGATCCTATCCCAGAGGAGACGCTGAAAAAAATCATTGAAGCGGGCATCCATGCACCGAGTGGTGGCAACATGCAAGAGTGGGGATTTATTCTGGTACAGGATGCCGAGCGTAAACGGTTCATCCGTGATCGGTATTGGGCCACCTGGCAGAAACTTCAGGAAGGACGTCCCCCGATCAATACCTTACCGCCTGCACGCCAGCGGACCATGAAGGCGGCAGCATACCTCGCCGAGCATCTCCATGAAGTACCAGTTCTGCTCTTAGCCTGCTCGCTTAAGGAGTACCCGCCATGGGCTGCGACAGGAAATCAGCGAGCTTCGGTCGCGACCATGCATGGTTCCATTTACCCTGCAACACAAAACATCCTGTTAGCCTGCCGGGCGCTTGGTGTGGGCGCGACGCTGACGACGACCCATTATTTTTTTGAAGAGGACCTCAAACAAAAGTTCGGGGTGCCGGATACTATGGAAATTGCTGCACTTCTTCCTCTGGGCTACCCACGCGGCAAATTCGGCAAGACCACCCGCAAGCCAGTAGCAGAAGTATTGTTCTGGGAGCAGTGGGGGAGCAAAAAGTCGTGATAATCAGTAAGCATACCCACGTGTGCTGAGTCTGACGGGAAAGAGAAAGGAGCCAGGCATGACGAAACAGCGAATCTCACGGAGAAACTTCCTCAAAGGAGTGGGTGCAGCCACTGCAGCAGCAACGTTGGCCGGGCGGGTCTCGCTGTCACATGCACAGGCAGCCCCAGCAGCTTCCCAAACAGGGCCGCTCCGCTTTGGTGTCCAGACCCCTCCGCAGCACGTGACGTACAATGACCTTCTCCAGACTTGGCAAGAAATCGACGAACTGGGATTCGATACCGCCTTTGTTTTTGATCATTTCATTCCTATTTATTCTGATCCCAATGGCCCATGCTTTGAAGGGTGGACACTGCTTGCCGCCCTGGCCGCACGCACACAACGAGTGAAAGTTGGGGTGTTGGTGACCGGCAACACCTACCGTAATCCTGCGGTCCTCGCCAAAATGGCAGCGACAGTCGATCATGTAAGCAATGGGAGGCTCATTCTTGGCCTTGGGGCGGCCTGGTTTGAGTTGGAGCATACAGCCTACAATATTCCATTTTATACTGCCGGGGAACGAGCACGCCGACTCGTCGAGGCGGTAGATGTGATCAAGCTATTGTTTACCCAACAGAAAAGCACCTTCAACGGCAGATATTATCAACTCAAAGACGCGCTGTGTGAACCGAAACCGCTGCAGACCCCGGCTCCTCCCCTTTTGATTGGCGGTATGGGACCACAGGTGATTCAGCCGCTCGCCGCTCGGCAGGCAGACATTTGGCACTTCTTCGTACGCGATGGTGACCCGCAAGAGACCAAACGGGCGTGTGACAATTTTAATGCCATCTGCCAGAAAGTTGGGCGTGATCCCGCCAAAGTCGAGAAATCCGTCTCTGTACGCCCCCCACAACTCACTGGGTCTGCCAAAGAGGTACAAGGTCGTCTGCGGTCTTTGGCAGATGCAGGCGTCCAGCACTTCATTCTTTCGCTGCCTGCACCATACGACCGTGCGCTTTTGCGCCGGTTCGCCAAAGAGATCATGCCTGCATTCCGTCAGACGTAACCGCACTCTACGCGACTGGGGACTCTGTTTACGATAGTTCACCATCTGCAGGGAGGGATCCCGCATGGTGAGGTGGGAGACCGTATGGGGGATATTACCCTACGTCCGCACAGCGTCGCGTTAACGAGCAGCCTTAAAGAGGAGTATATAGGCCATGGTCAAGATCTCGGTCGAGAGCAAAGCGTCAAACAGTTCCATGGTGGCCCGTCCTTTCCGGCGTGTTTAGTAGCCCCACAGCGGCTGGCGTGTCCTGGGAGAGGTATAGCTATCGAACCCCAACCTGTTCCCCCAGCGATAGTTCCGCTCGATGCGGCTTTCCTGGCCTGCTTGTTCTTGCTGAGGTCGCCACGCAAAACTCGGATACAGTTGAGAAGGTGTCAAGGAGCGGAGACCCTGTGTCACGTCCTCAAGAGAGAAAAAGAACGTCGCGCCATCGCGCTCAGCAGAAGTGGCGGGCAGAGGCATCACCAGGATGGTGATGGTAAGGACCGCAAGCAATGATTTCCTGATCCCCGTGCGCAAAGAAGTGCCTTGTGTCTTCATTGTCTTTCTCCTTCTCTGTATGAGAAAGGGCAAAAGAAGTGCCGACAGTATGGAAACTGAAACGCTGAATTTCTTAGCTATTTACCGTGTCAGGAGCGGGCAGAATTCTTTGAGGTGTGGCATCTTGGTGTTCCATGAGGTATTTTGCCTCGTTGCGGTCGGATCGTGATTGCTATGAGCCAGGATAAAAAGCGGTCTCCAACAACAGCGGTTTATGAACTCACCACAGGATTCTCCCCTATCCCTCTCTCCTGGACCTCAATCCGCACGGGATCACCGGGCTTAAGGTTTTAGACTGTAAGCCTCAGGCGAAAGGGGAGTCTCTCAAGCCTTTGCCTGTGGCCGGTAGCCGTAAGAGGGCTGACTGTTCACTGCTGACCGCTCGCTCGCAACTTTCCCCGCTCTACTTTGCCCATCGTGTTACGAGGAATGGCAGCGAGAAAATAATACTGCCGTGGACGTTTGTAGGGCGCGAGGTGGTGTTCCGCTCTCGCTCGCAGCCGCCGTTCCAGCTCTCCAGTATCCGCTCCTTCTCGTGGAACAATGAAGGCAGCGATGCGCTCGCCGAGATCCACATCAGGAACACCGGCAACCGCACATTCCGCCACCCCAGGCTCGGTCTCGAACACCGCTTCGACCTCTCCAGGAGTAACGTTGGTCCCACCGACGATGATCAGCTCCTTGATACGGCCCAGAATTGCCAGATAGCCTTCGTCCGAATACGCTCCTAAATCGCCGGTGCGAAACCATCCGTCAGAGAACGCCGAGGCTGTCGCTTCCGGGTTGCGCCAGTATCCGCGAAAGACGTTTGGGCCACGCACCCAAATTTCCCCAGCTTCCCCATCAGTGAGCCGGCGCTGAGTCTGTGGGTCGAAGATACCAATCTCTATACCAGGAAGTGGCAAGCCGACACTTCCTGGTTTGCCTGGCCCGCGAAGGGGGTTCGAGGTATTGATCCCAGTTTCGGTGAGACCGTAGCGCTCGACCAGCGTCAACCCAAACCGTTCCTGGAAGCGGCGAAACGTCTCTGGGGAAAGCGGTGCCGAACCACAGGTCAATAACCGCATCGCAGAGAGCGAAAATTCTCCTTCGATGTCAACCATGCGATGATACATGGTCGGTACTCCCATAAACACACTGATCTGGTGCAGGTCAAAGGCACGCAGGACGACCAGAGGATCAAACCGTTCGAGCAGCACCGTCGCATTGCCCACAAAGAGCGTGCCATACAAACCCAACCCCAGGCCATGCAGATGATGAGGAGGGAGCGCATGGAGGAGGCGATCCTGCTCGTTCATCCCCCAGGTGTCAACCAGCAACGTGTGGAGATTTGCCCGCAGGTTCCCATGGGTGAGGCCGACACCTTTCGGCACGCCGGTTGTCCCGCTGGTGAACAAGAGCAACGCCACCTCGTCATCGCGGCGATCAACTGGTTCAGGTCCAGGCTGGCTAATAGCAAGCACCGTCTCAAGTGAGACGGTGTCCGCTGGCGCCGGAGGTACTTGGCCGGCAACCCACCAGGGTCCGTGAATCACGGTGCTTAATTCTGGCGATCGAGCAGCCATTTCCGCGGTGGTAATCGCTAGGCGTACGTCAGCCTGCGCCAGCACCGCTGCGGTCTCACGTGGAGTGAGAGCGGGATTCAGCGGTACCACTCCGGCACCGACACCAAGGACAGCCAGGTGCGCAGTCACCAGACCTGCAGATTTCCCCAACGAGAGCGCGACGCGGTCGTCGGGACCGATCCCAGCGGCTTGCAGGGCGGCCATCCAGCGAGAGGCTTCCTCTAAGAGGGCACCACGGGTTTGCTGCCAGCTTACTTCTCCTCCTGGCTCTAACCGTTCCAGCAAGATGCGAGAGTCGTCTTGTATGAGTCGCTGCCAAAAACTTTGCGCCAGATTCATGTTTAGACTCTGTACCACACCAGCCAAGACCAGGAAAGGTGAACGATAGAGCAGAAGAGTACTGTCCGAATTAGGACACTGCTACGTTTTCAACACAAGAAATTTCGAATGCTTACATGAGCAAATTAGGACACTCTCAATCAACTTAGGACAGTACCAGCAGAAGAGAGAGGTTGACAATCGCCATCGAGAGGTGCGATACGGCAATTTAGCAGGGGCGAAATCCCTTCGTCCCTACTCCATGTGCCAAAAGTTCAGAAAAACAACGACCGACGCATACAGGAGGAGGCCATGGAACCTCGTTACCCCATGAAAGGGCGGATCGAAGCTTTACAAGAGCAGATTGCCTACTCGAAGCAGGTGCAGCAGGTGATGAACCGCATCCACGCGGCGAAAGACCTGGACCAGCTTTTCGTCGAGCTGCGCGACGAGATCCTCAGTCTCTTCGACGCCGAGCACATGACGCTCTATGCGCTCGATGAAGACAAGAAAGAACTGTATTCAAAACTGCTCGACCTTAATGAAATCAAAGAAATTCGCGTCCCCCTGGGTGACCAGAGCATCGCTGGGTTCGCCGCCCGACACCGAAAAATGGTCAACATTGCTGATGCCTATTGCACCACCGAATTGGCCCATATTAGCCCAACTCTCGCGTTTGATCGGTCATGGGACCAGAAAACAGGGGTACGCACAACTCAGGTGCTGGCAGCACCGCTCTGCACGAACACGAAGATTCTCACCGGCGTTATCCAACTGATCAACAAAAAAAACACGGCCCATTTTACATTAGAGGACGAAGCAAAGGTACAAGAGATTGCCCAGACCTTGGGGATTGCACTGTACAATCAATTTCAACTCGCCCGCAGAAAACCCACGCGATTCGATGGGCTGATTTCCAGTAGCCTGATGAGCCAGCCCGAGCTGGACGCCGCTATCGCCGAGGCACGCGAGACCCAGCAAACGATCGAATCGGTACTCATGGGCAAATATCAGATTAGCAGGAAAGCCCTTGGCCAGTCCTTCAGCACCTTCTACAAGTGTCCGTTTTTTGAGCCGAACGAACGCTTGATGATCGAACTGCCGTTGCTGAGAAATATCAATCTCAGCTACCTCAAAGCCCACCACTGGATTCCATTGCGCGGGGGTGAGGAATCGGTCGAGATTCTCATTGACGATCCCTACTCCTTCCACAACCGACAGGACATTAACCGCCTGTTTCCCCAGCAAGAAGTGAAGTTCTTCGTCGGGCTCCAAGAGGATATCACCAAAATTATCGACGCGGTCAGTATCAGCCTTGAATCGAATGCTCGCGCGGATTCCATCGCCGCGATCCTTGGTCTGTTGACTACAGAGCGTCAAGAGAAGGACGGGAGATCTTCCGAGGCGCTGGTCGATGAAAACGACAGCGCCATCGTTCGTCTTGTCAACCAGATCATCATCGATGCCTACAAGACCAGAGCCTCGGACATTCATATCGAGCCCTACGGTGAGGCGCGCGAGACCGTGGTGCGGTTTCGCGTTGACGGCAACTGTTACGAATCCCTCAAAGTTCCCGCAGCGTATCGCCGCGCCATCGTTTCCCGGCTGAAGATCATGGCGCGGTTGGACATTGCCGAACGACGGAAGCCCCAAGACGGGAAAATCCAATTTCGCCTGCCTGAGCGCGAGATCGAATTGCGGATCGCTACGCTTCCCACTGCAGGAGCTGATAACGAAGATGTCGTCATGCGTATTTTGACTTCTAGTAAGCCGATCCCGCTAGACCAATTGCACATGTCCGACAGGAACCTGCAAGAGTTTCGCCGGCTCTTGGACAAGCCCTATGGGATGATGCTTTGCGTGGGGCCAACCGGTTCCGGCAAGACGACAACCCTCCACTCCGCGTTGGGGAGCATTAACACTCCCGACACCAAAATTTGGACGGCGGAAGATCCCGTCGAAATTACCCAGTATGGCCTGCGGCAGGTGCAAGTGCATCCGAGGATTGGGTTCACCTTTGCGGCGGCGATGCGGGCGTTTTTGCGCGCGGATCCAGACGTTATCATGGTCGGCGAAATTCGTGACCGCGAGACGGCGGAGATCGGCATCGAAGCTTCTCTGACCGGACATTTGGTTCTGAGCACCTTACACACAAACAGTGCAGCCGAAACCGTCACGCGCCTGTTGGAAATGGGAATGGACCCTTTTAATTTTGCCGATGCACTGTTGGGGGTCTTGGCCCAACGGCTCGCGCGGACAATCTGTCAGCACTGTAAAGAACGCTACCATCCATCGCAAGAGGACTATGACACACTCGCCTATGGCTATGGCGAGGCAGTCTTCGCGCAGCTTGGTATTGCCTACGATGAGCATTTCTTCCTGTATCGGGGGAAAGGGTGCGAGGCTTGTCACCAGACCGGCTATCGAGGTCGTATCGGGTTGCACGAGCTACTGGTTGCAACAGAGGAAATGAAGAGGCTCATCCACGCACGCGCGCCAGCGGCGGATCTGTTCAAAGTGGCGGTCGCGCAAGGGATGACAACCCTGGTGCAAGACGGCATCCTCAAATGCCTGCACGGCTGGACAGACTATAACCAGGTTAAGGCGGTGGCGATGCGGTGAGGTGGAGTGTTGTGCCTCGACGGAGCCTGTGCTGAGACGTAGATGATGGATGTCAGGGTGCCGGAGAGAGGGACGCATGCCACGTCAGTGTGACGGCCGTAGAAGATCCGCACCTGCTTGCCAACACAGGCTGCTACAATGTGGCGATACGCTCCATGATGGCTGGAGGAAGCAAACCTGCCATAGCCCAGCCGTGGTCTGTCCTATTCCCGCCTCTCGTGAGATCCGCCTGTTCGGTGTTTTTCGCCGATTGACAACCGCGCAGGGAAGGCAGAATAATCGGGTCTTGTGAGCGTCAAGGAGAGTCTTCCATCCCCACGTCCCCCACGAACCGAGCGCCGGCTTGCTGCGATCCTCCATGCTGATGCGCACGGCTATAGCCGCCTCATCAACGAAGACGAGATCGGTACCCTCCGCGTCCTTACCCCCGCTCTGGCTCTGCTGCGGGATTTGGTGCAGCAACACGGAGGGCATGCAGTCGGCTCACGGGGTGATAGTCTCCTGGCCGAGTTTCCCAGCGTGGTAGCCGCCGTACAATGTGCCGTGGAGATGCAGCAGCAATTAAGAGCCCAGCACCCTAACCTTCCGGAGAATAAACGCATCGCCTTTCGCATCGGCATCAGTTTAGGCGAGATTGTCATTGACGGCGAGCAGCCGCATGGGGATGGGATCAACATTGCCGTGCGGATTGAAGGGTTAGCCGAGCCAGGGGAGATTTGTCTCTCAGAGGTTGTCTACCAACAGGTGAAGAACAAGCTGTCGTTGCAGTACGAAGACTTGGGTCCACACCAGCTCAAGAACATTCCTGAGCCAGTGCGGGTCTATCGGATCGTGCTCAATGAGGCGGCGTGGGCAGTGGTAGAAGCAGCCCAGCAGACCCGTTCCCAGGTGCAGAGGAAGGACGTGCCTCGACGTTCGCGGGTCGTGTTCGTGTCCGTGTTCGTGAGCGTGTTGCTGGTCGCAGGACTCGGCACCTTCTGGTTTTCTTCCCATTCCGCACTCCGCACTCAGGAGGCACAGCCTCCGTCCCTGCCTTTACCGGACAAACCCTCCATCGTCGTGCTGCCCTTTGACAACATGAGCAACGATCCTGAACAAGACTATTTCAGCGACGGGATCACCGAGGACATTACGACTGACCTCTCCAAGCTTGCCAGTCTCTTTGTCATCGCGCGCAACTCGGCGTTCACTTATAAAGGCAAGGCCGCGAATATCCGAGACGTAGGGCGCGAATTGGGAGTACGCTACGTCCTGGAAGGTAGTGTCCGGAGGAATGACAACCAAGTGCGGATCACCGCGCAGTTGATCGATGCTATTCAGGGGCACCATTTGTGGAGCGAGCGCTATGACCGACCACTGCAAGATATTTTCGCCGTGCAAGATGAGATTCGGCAGCAGATTGTGTTTGCCTTAAAAGTGAAGCTGACGCCGGAAGAGCAAGAACGGTTTAAGCGAGCCCCCACCAATAACCTCGAAGCCTACGAGTATTACCTGCGCGGATTTCAGCTCTTCTTCCGTATGACGAAAGAGACGAATATCCAGGCGCGGCAGATGTATGAGAAAGCTATCGAACTGGACCCGCAGTATGCTGCGGCATATGCCGGCCTGAGTGCTACGTACTTTATGGCGTGGTTCTCGCAATGGAGTGCGGACCCGCAGAATGTGAAACGCGCTGTTGAGATCGCCCAACAGGCCATTGTCCTGGATGACGCTCTACCCGGCCCCCATGCAACATTGGGCATGATCAAGTTGTTCCAGAAGCAGTATGAACAAGCC
>CAZCWX010000534.1:0-18806 GCA_964502465.1 uncultured Enterobacteriaceae bacterium
AAATTCAACGAGACCGTTTTCTTCACAACTGGAGAAAGCTTCAACCGACAGACGAATATCCACGTTATCGCAAAGTCTTTCACATGTTCCAGACGCACCTCTCCACCTTTCAGGAATTTCTGAATGAGTTGCGGCTGGGAACAGTCACACCGCGACAATACGAGATGACCTATGTCAACCTCATCCCACAAGGCGAGGAGTGGGAAACAATAAGTGACATTCACAAGGTTTTCCCAGACTTTTGCTGGCAAGGGGGGAAAGAACGTTTCCTTCCTGCTCCTGATGGAATTAATTGGCGAACGAGCTTCCCTCTTCCAAATCGTATAGGCCGCTTGCATATGCATATCCAAACTGCATGACGCCGCGACGACAAGCGCCGTTTATTTCGGTTCGAGATTACCGCGCGAGGCATTGGGACAGATACCTCTCCCAAAGCTATGCAGGCTTGGTTCGATTTAGCCCATGAGTGGATTGTCCGGTGGATTCGCCGACTCCACCGGACCTCAGATACAAAGCGACGTCTGGAGGTTAAAAGCATGACAGTAACTGTCGGAAACTTTTACTCTGGCACGTCCGACCGGATGAGAAATCAGCCCAAGAGTCGCTTCTACAGACCTCTTACTAGCTCGACCGCTAATACCGAGTTGGCAGGAGAGTTACCCGATTTCCCAAGTCTTTCCATGCTACCGCCTCGCAACGGAGAACAGATCCCTCCTCTCCTTGTGTTCGTCTACTATGGAACTCGTGAAGAAGGGTTAGAGGGCGATCCTGAAATTAAAGCCAAACTCTCCCAGTCTGGTCTGTGGCAGCGCCCCGAGCCAGATTCTAGTGCGTGGCGCGGGGTATTTTCCCCTCTTTACCATCCCAAGGTGCTTTTCTCAGAGCAGATTGAGGTTCGAACAGCTGATTTGCCGCGTTGGAAACCATGTATCACAATCGACCGCCGCATGCTCAAGAGAGGAGACGATGAGTGATACTTGGTATGAAGAGGTCGAAGCGGCGACGAAGTTGATGCAAGGGGACCTCATACTCAACTGTCCCCTCGTGGCCTGGAAAGCTGTACCACCCCAATTAAGCGGAAGCGGAGAGACCGAGTTGCTGCGAGGAATGATCGAGGCTATCCAGGCCGATACTGTAGTCATGACACAAGCATGCGACCTTGAACAGGGAAAGGTCCAGAACGTGGTACTATGTCCTCACTTGTCCTTGACTGAATACTATGGGGCCTGGAAAGCGGAGATGGAGAGAAAGGGCCAGAATCCAACGCAGAAAGCTTGGCGCAGCCATTGCGATGATATCCGCGAAGGATACGTCTGGAATCTCGCTGTCCTAAGCGCAGGGAGCACGGAGAGGCTCAGTACTGAACATCGCATTGTCGATTTTCACGATATTTTTACTGTCCCACGTGACTTTCTCGAATCTCTTCTTCAGCAACGAGGGCAGCCCAGGTTGTGGCTATTGCCGCCGTATCGTGAGCATCTGTCACAAGCTTTTGCCCGATTCTTTATGCGAGTTGGGCTGCCGTCTCCGGTTGAGCGAGTCTGGGAAAAGCAACAATAACAACATTGAGCGGCATACGATACGTTTCATTTCTCTCTTGAGTAGTCCGTCAACGTTTTCTTGACAATATCACGCAGCGCCACCTCCAAGTGGTGCGCATGACCGATTTCCATTACCGCATGGCTGAGTATTGATCCACACAGACTGTGCCGACCTGCACGCTATCCGGCGGACAGGCCACGGCGAGCGATAGCGTGGTCAGCAGCGACACCACTGAGCACCCCACAAACCATACTGTACGCATTTTTCTGCCTCCTCTCACTGTAGGCTGGTTCTTGAGGGAAAGAATCGGCCGCTCGTCGATTTTTTAAGGCAGAAAGGGCAGAACAAGAAGGAAGCAGGGGGCGACTATGTGCCGGACTTCATTATCTGTGTCAAAGACGAGTCTGCGGGAAGAGGTCAGCAACTGAATCGAAGAGGCCGCCCTCACTTGCACATGCTGACCACTGTAAATGCGGTCCTGTCTCAACGATCGACAAGGTAAGCACAAGGACTAAGGATTCACTGTCAGATTCGGATGCCGACGCCAGAAGTAGCTAGCCATCGCGGCAGCAGCCAGCAAATTGCCCACTAACACCGCCTGCCAGGTAAGTGCCCGCAGGACTGCATCAGCAAACGCCATATTCACTGCGACAAAACCAAACTCAAACACGACAAAGAGTAACAGGATGCCGAATCCGATGTTCGGGTTGTGTTCCGCATAACCAAGAAGCCGCGAGGCAATACCGCCAATGACAATAAACACCAGCCCATGTACCCAGGTGAACATGAGCACCATTTCGAGATTGACTGCAAGCTCTCCGGAGAGGCAAGCCCCTCCCCCCCTCTGAACAGTGCAGTTCCCAGAACGGTGGGTGTGTACAAAGGCCGTCCGTTAATTGCGTCTATGATGAGAAACCAGATGGCAACGGTCGCCGCTCCGATGAGACCAGCGACGCTCCCTTCTTGATACAGTTTGGCACTTTCCTCAGCTGAACTGACCGACACTGCCTGTTCTGTCGTGCTGGACTGAACAGTAGCCATAACCCCCTCCCTTTTTTGCAGAAAAAACGCCCCTGTCCTCCCCGACAGGGGCGTAGACACACATAAGAACGAAGGAGCCAATGAAAGTGAACCGTTGAACTGAGCCTATCCGGCGGCTAGAGACCGAGTCGCGATTGGTGCGAGTCGTGTAAAAGACATAGCGTGTTTGGCTCTCCCTATCTCCGGATAGCCCGTCACAAGAAAATGTCGTGCTCCTTTGTTCTTGTCAGGTGGTTATTGAACACCTAGCGGAGGCGCACGCGCTCGACTGCCAAGAGGGCACGTCTCTTGACTGTATATAGCAGGAAGGATCTCTGCCGATCTCCAGGGGCGCTGACCTTGGCCGGTATTGGCGATCTCAGGCGTAGTCGCATGCGAGAAACATATGCCTATCCACGCAGTGGTCTCCCGCGTTGGCACCAAAGAGGGCGGCCACTCACAGACTGGAGTGAATAAAGACGCAAAGGAAGAGGACAGGGGGGGGTGAAAGGCGGGCCAGAATGGCTTGCCCCAAAGGAAGGAGTGTAACGGTGACTCCTTATACAACATGGTGGTGGGCGCCCTCCGTTTGTTCGCCTGGTGGACTTTCCCTCCCCAACCACGAATCCGCCTCGGGACCTACAGTCCCTCCTACTACACTTTTTGCTTCTGTCAAGAGGCCATCAGTCGTGTCGTGCCAGAGAGAGGTTTCGGTCAGACAAGACTGGCGCGTGCTGTTGGTATGGAACCAGAGAGGTACTTGTCTGCGCTAGCCTGGGCAAGGAGAAATTCATGTTGTAGCGCTCCTCCACTGCACAGGCCCGAGCATACATCTCTTGAGCGCACAGGGGTTCAGCGTCAGAGCCAATCACAACGACATTTCCTCCGTGCAAAGGCACTCTCACGGTATGGCGGAACGATATAGCAAACGTTTTGAGGGTCGCGTCGTATAACGGTGTGGCGGTCTGCAGGTTCGTGGCAATTGCGCCCTGCGGTGTGAGATGCGCACGGCACTCGGCGTAAAACTCACGAGTACAGAGGTGTCGAGGAATACCAAATGCACGATATGCGTCGAGCAGGATCACATCGTACGGTGCCTCTCCGGGCATTCCCCGCAGATAATCCCTGCCGTCTTTGACAACAATACGCTGGCGCGCGTCAGGGATGATACCAAAAAATCGACACGCTACCTCGACAACAACTGGGTCAATCTCGACGGTGTAGAGGACAGTCTTTTCTAAATAGTGGTGCAGCACCATTTGCAACCGTCCGCCACCAAGGCCAATAAACAACATCCGCTGCGGCGCCGGCTGCCAGACCAGCGCCAGCAGCATCGCTCTGGTATACGCTGAGGGTAATGCAAGCGGTTCAGCGGGATTCAGGCGGGATTCTATTTCCTCGACTCGGTGCCGAGCCTGGCGATAGCAGAGCAGCAGTTGGTCTCCGTTCCAGCGGACGGCAATATGATTGTACTGGGATACGTGCTCAAAGAGGATGCCAGACGGCATGCGAAATAACGGCGCAAGCCGACGTGAGATCGCTGCTGCATTAGATTGTTGCCAGCGGGACATCATGGGAATGGAGGGCTAGGAGTTGGGTGATAGGGAGCAAAGGAAGCATAGCAAAACACATCTCTCATTCTACGACGGAAGGCCAGCAGCCCGCAGCTCTCACCCTTAATCCTCAGCCCCGAGCCTCCAGTCCCTGTTTTCACCTGCTCTGCGTTGCGATGGCGAGGCGACTCAGACCTTCAGTCCGAGCAAGATCCATGACCTCAACGACGCGACCGTGCGGTACTTCTTGATCGGCCCGCACGATCAGCGTAATCTCTGCTCCTTGGCCCTTTTCCTGTTGAAAGCGAAGTTGAAGCTGCTCCACAGTCATGGGCTCCTTATCCAGAAAGAGCCCCCCTTCTTTGGTCAGATTGACCGCCAGGCTCTTCCTCTCCGCCGGCGGCTGCGGCGTTGACGTCGCCTTTGGTAGATTCACGTCCATCTGGCCTTCGCGAGAGCGATTGAAAGTCGCCAGGAAACTAAAGGTGATAAAAAAGAAAATGAACATGTTCATGATGATGTCCGTGAGCGCAATGGACTCCATATTGAACAGCACCTGGGTTTCGCGTTTAAAGCGCATGGCGGACTGGCTCCTTTGCGGTCTCCTCTGTGAGTAAATCGATAAACTCTTCGGCCCGCTCCTCGGTGAGGCGGGTCAGAGTTTTCACCCGCGTAGCAAGCTGATTGTAGATAAGGTAGTAGGGGATCGCCACACTCAGTCCGGCAGCGGTGGTAATCATCGCTTCGTAGATCCCACCAGCGAGGAGATTGATGGTGATCCCCTCGCCCATTGTTTCCCAACTCATAAACGCCTTAATCAGGCCGATAATCGTCCCAAGAAACCCTAGCATTGGAGCGACGCCGACGATCGTCGCCAGCGTGCTCATGTATGCTTCCAGACCCGCAACCACATCTCCTCCTAAACGCTCGAGGCGACGGGTGAGTTCGATCCGCTCTTGCGCACGATACAGAATCGCGGCCTCGAACAAGCGGCCGAGTGGAGTCTGGTATTCTCGACAGATACGCAGGGCGACGGAAAGGTTGCCATCTTGCACCTGTCCGCTGAGTCGTTGGGTGAGCTTCGCGAGCTGCGTGCGAAAGCGCCAGAGTTCCCAGAATTTCGCCAGGATAATAGTGAGGGCAACAATCGAGAGTGCGATGATGGGAATCATCATCGGACCACCCTTGAGGATAAAAAACCACACCCCAGTAGGTTCTGCTTGCATAGGCATGCCGGTATTTCTAGCCGAGTTGCAGGGAGAGGGAAAGAGGTATAGTAGGGGCAGCAGAGGCTCCCTGCCTGCCCTTTATACGTTGGATACCTTATTTCCCGCAGCTTTGACCGGTGAAGTCTTGAATCTTCTTTTTCAGTCCTTGATCGCCGAGACGACCAAGCATAGGGCGAGTGGTGCTGATGGTTCTACATGCCAGGTCGGTGTTGCCAATGGTCGCATGTAATTGGGCAACTTCAAACGTGCCGCGGAACCAGAGCGGATCTCCCACCTGGGTTCCTTTGAGCATTTCTTCCCAGTAAGAGAGGGCTTGCTCCTGCTCACCTTTCACCTCAGCGATCTGAGCGAGGCCTGCCAGAGAGACGAGCGAGTACGCACCTTGTTGCAGTTCCTGATAGAGGGGGGTGGCTTTGTCGTAGTCTTTCACATCAAGATACAGTTGAGCGAGTTCGTACTTAAACCGGGCAGGGGACTCATCCTCGGCAAAGCCCTCATTTCTTTGCAAGCGATCTGCGTAGAGCTGTGCCAGGGTACGTTTGGCTGCCACGAGATTTTCCCGGTCGTTCTGTCTTTCCAGCTTTCTAATGTCTTTCGGCAACACCTGGTTCAACCCTGCCAGGAGTTCCTTTTGCTCATCTGGAGTGAAGCGCGCATAGATATTGTCCACTTCCTTCTCCAAACCGACAAAGTGCCCAGCTTTCTCATAGGCAACGAGACGCATGCGGGCGACTTTCGCAAAAGCATCCTTCTGGTCCGGATACGTCTGTTCAAAGTTTTCCAGCAAGGCGAGAATTTCTGGGGCCTGCGCATCGACCTCTTTGCTCAGAAAGACTGCATTCATCACCGCTACTCTACCAGGGTATTCCTTATACGGATCTCGCTTGCTGAGGTCTGGGTTGCTCTTCTTCAAATCTTCATTATTCTTCCAGAACGCTTGCAAACTCGCCCCAATACGGGAGCGTAATTCTTTCTCACTCATACCAATGCCGTCACGTTGAACGTCAAGCGTATCGAGGAGAGAAAAGTAACACTGTAACGTGGCATAATCCGCCCGTACGCGAAACGATTGATCCCCGCTTACTTTCTGATAAGCCTCCACCGCCTGCAGATACTGCTGGTGCGCCTGGTTATATTCGCCTAAACGGAAGTACGCCTCGAAAATCGCCTTATGCTTTGGAGAGCGACGAATAAAATCCCTGATTGCATCCATATACAGCTTCGTGTTCTCTTCGCTAGCATCTTTCGCATAGAGAGCTTCAGCCGACTTAAAACGAAGATAGGTCGCTTCAGAGGCATACTGTGGGAGCGTGCCATCCGTATTGAGGAACTCGCCAAGTTGTCGCGCAGCTGCACGATAGTCTTTGCGCTGGAACAGCCCGACCCCGAGGAAATAGCGGGCTTCCCGGTGACGCATGGCCGCTTTGGGATCGTTAGACGCTAAGACTTCTTGCAACAGTGGCACTGCTTTGGCAAAGGCGCTCTTTTGCAGATGCGCTCTCGCCTGTCCCCAAGGCGGGAACGGATTTTTCTCTTCTTCCCACGCCGCCAATTCCTGTTCGCTCACCTCCGCCTTGGCTAACGCATCAGCTCTGTCTTTCCAAGATCCGCCCTGTTTGCGTAACTCGTCGAGCAGGGCCATAGCTTCCCATCGCTGCTTGGTACGTGTAGCCCCTGAGGCTTTCTTACTGCTCCTAAACAAATCCTGCGCACGCTGATACATCGCTCGGGCTTGAGCCTCAGCTGCATCTTCCGCGCGTTCGGCTTGCGCCACTGCTCTCTCCCCACGGGCATCGCGCTTGCGAGCTTCGGCCAGAGCAGTCTTCACCTTGCGTTCCATATCAGCCGGCAAGCCTGGGTCCTTGAGGAGCAGTTCGAAATCGCGAATCGCCCAATCGAACCGCCTGAGTTCTTTCTCACATAACGCACGGCCAAAGAGGCTTTCGCGTTTGAGTTGTGAACTCTGTTCCCCGACGGCGAATTCAGAAAAACCTTTCGAGGCTTCTTCTAAGAGCCTCTTTCGCTCCTGTTCGCCAGAGATAAACGATCCAACGTAGCGCAGCCAGTTGAGGAAGTAGAGTGACTGTGAAGCGATGAGCTGATTGTCTTTCCATTCTTTGGTCTCATACAACGCTTCGAGATCACCATCCTGGTCCATGATCGCCTTGCTCAGACTGTTGAGGCGAGTAAAGCTGCTGTTGTAGATCTCTTCGAGCGGAGTATTGAGGGTGTTATAGAGTTCGCGAACTTGCGACCGCTGGGTTTTGCTCGAGGCAGCTTGCGCAAGGTCAGGGGCAGAGAGAAAGCCCAGGGCGATCGGACCCAGCGCTTGAATAGCCCGTTGTTTCTCAGCAAATCCCCAGCCCTGACCCTTGATCTCACGCACCCGCGCCTGAGCTTGGCGGGCTTGGGAAAGGAGTTCAGCGATCGAGGCAGCTTCACTCTGCCATGGGCGGGAAAGGCCGAGGAGTACAAAAAAACAGGAGAAAAAGACGATCGCACGCCACACGCCAGAACTCCTTATACAAGCACCCAGCTTTCGGTATGAAGACATGAACAACGCAACGTTCTTCCCTTCGCTATCTGCTGATGGCAGATTGCTGATAGCTTTCTTACTCTAAGTCGCGCAGATATTTTGCCATCTCCGTCTGCCAGCGGGAGCCAAATGTCAGCACAATAATCTGCCTGGTCAGGGCCTTATCTTCTGTGAGAGGAATGAAGTCTCCTCCACCCGCTTGCGCAATCGAGGCCATGGTACTGCGGAATTCCTGATAAAAACCGGGCAAGGGAGTCGGTTTGAACTCGATTTTCGTCAACCCTGCACTCGAGCGATGTAAGGCACGTTCGAAGTCTTCATGCATCTTCTCAGCCAGATCCACTACACTCAGCACCCCACCTTGAGCATGGAAGTTTTGCACTAGTTGGAGACAGTTACTGACCGTCTCTGGATGCGGAGGCGACCCGGGAACCAGAATGATGATCCGTTTCGATTTTTTACGCCAGTTGAGGTCGTTGACTGCAACCTCGAGCCCTTCGCAGACTGCTTCTGGCCAATCTCCACCACCCCCAGCTCTCAGATTTGAAAGAAAGTCTTGGAGTTTCCCTGTAGAGAAGCTGAGATCTACCCATCTCGTGACATACTCTTCACCTTTGTCACGATACGCGACGATGCCAATCCGCGAGGTCGGCACCATTTGGCGTAATGAGGTCACCAATTTGATGAGCCGACTTTTGACCGAGTCGATGACAAATTGCATGCTGTCGGTGGCATCAACCACCAGCACGACATCAAGACCGACTTTACGCAGGCCACCAACATAGTCACCGAATCCACCACCGATTCCACCAATCGCTCCACCGATGTTGCCAATCGCATTAAAAGCGTTCGCAAATTCGCCATCGGTTGTCGCCGAGCCGACCCCTATCGTCATTGGCCCAAGCCCGCTCATAACCGGCGGAGGCGCTGGCATCGCTGCGGCCCGCACTGCCGTGGGCTGGCCACCGACTGGAGGAGGAGGACCAGCCGGTGTTTGCACATTACGCGGAGTCAATTGCTCCATGGTTAAGAGTCCAGGCAAGTCTTGCAACGACGGTTCCCCTTCCCAATCCTCCGGTTCCTCAGCATTTTGCGCATTTTGCTGATCCATATTTGACAGAGGAAGGGTCTTGACCTTAATCAGCTCTTGTTGTTTCTGCGCGATAGTAATGGCAGTCGTGGCAAAGAGTGCAAGTACGAGGATATGGGCGGCGGTGGACAATGCAAACCAACGTGCGTTCTGACCAAAATGCCGACCGCCGTAGAGCCACATGTCCTCCCGTATCTCGTCTTCGACAGAGGTAATCGCGGGAGTGTTGTTTTTATCCTCGGCAGTAGCCATATCCATTTTCTCCGAGTTGACGACACGCGTTAGCTGGCCTGTTCGCGGCCTGAGGCAATCGCGATCTGGGTCGCACCAGCTCGCTGGGCGACAGCGAGGATCTTCACAGCCTCGCCCAAAATGACATCCTTATCGCCCTCTAAAACGACCGGGATATCCTTTTGCGTCTCAATAAGAGGGCGCAGCATCATTTCCAGGTCTGCCAACGTGGTCGGAGTATTGTTAAGAAATATCTCTTTTTGTGGGGTGACCGTGATGACAATCTGACGCGGTTCAGAGTCGGTTTCTTGCACCTGTGGGAGATTAATGGTCGCGCCAGTCTGCACCATGGCCACACTTGTGACCATGAAGATGATCAACAAGACTAGAAAAATATCGGTCAGTGGCGTAATGTTAATCTCTGCCATAATAGCAGAGCCACTACCCTTCTTTTTGTGTGGACTAGCCATTCCCATGAGATCTCCTCCCGAGACGCGTAGCCTCAAGCACCCGATCAGAGCCAATGGTCATCACTGCCTCAATGCGCTCGAGCTTGGTATGGAAATAGTTGTAGAAGATGACGGCAATAATAGCTACGGCGAGCCCCAAAGCAGTGGCAACAAGCGCTTCAGAGATGCCGGACGCCACCACAGCAAAACCGCCGCTGCCCTCGACCGCCATGCTATGGAAGGATTTGATGATACCAATCACCGTCCCCAACAATCCAATAAATGGGGCACTCACACCAACCGTTCCCAGAACCCAGATTTCCCCTTTCAGCGCCTCGATTTCCTCGAAACGCCGATCCTCTACCACTTCAGCAAGGTATTCGAGCGACTCCCCGTCTTGTTGGGCGATGACGTCACGGAAGACGCGTCCGGCAGGAGTCTTTTGCTGTTGCTGGGCGGTTGCCAGGGCGCCTTTAAAGTCACCCTTCTGCAAGAGCCCAACCAGGGACGCGGCCACTCGAAGCGTCCCTGGGATGAGACCACGCAACGCCCAGAGGCGCTCGCCGATAATCGTAATGGTCACCATCGACATGATGATCAGGGGGTAGGTGATGTACCACCCTTGTTGAATCATGTCTAATACACTTAAGCCTTCCACAATGTGCCCTCCTAGTGAAGCGGAATGAAATACTTGTTAAGAGACGCTTGAACGCGCCGCTCGCTTCAACGGCTGCGTTTCTGATACGTCCAGATCCTGCAGAAACTTTTCGAGCCAGTCAATTTCGGCTTTGACGTGCGTTAGGCCGTGCTCAATGATCTTGGCTTGGGTAAGGGAGATATTTTGTGCTCTCCAGTAAGCTTGCTGTGCAACAATCCACTCGGCCTGTTTCTGCGCCCATTTGAGATGAATGGTGAGCGCTTCACGTAATTCGTCATCGCTAATAAAATAGCCAAAAGCTAAGGCAGCATTGAGCGGATCGAACAGCTTTTCTCGCCCCTCGGTATCAAATAACAGCCGACGGAGCTCGGCTTGCAGATAGTCCTGCCCTGCGGGCGTAAGCTGATATACCTGACGGGCTGGATAGCGACCTTTTTGTTCGACCCAGGCTTTTTCAATATAGCCAGCCCGTTCGAGTTGACCAAGATTATAGTAGAGAGATCCACCACTGAGGTTAATGTAGGTGGCGTACAGACGGCGTTCGACTTCCTGACGCAGCTCGTAGCCATGACGCGGTTGTTCAGAAAGGAGTCCAAGGATAACCAGTTGTACGCTCACAAATTACTTTTCCCAGAGTAGTTTGTCTAGGCTATATAAGCGAGTCTTGAATATATGTCAAGTCAATCTTCTTACATTATCCTGGCCAGGGTTTGCCGAAAAGTCAGACTGCGCTGCCGGGGGAATCAGGGCAATCACGCAAAGTGATCACCCTAGCCAGGAGAGAAGCTGCCATTGCTTGCTATGTCCAGCTAATAACCTTTTTCCAGCTTGGTCGGATAGAAAGGCGCTGGTAATACGTCGCCACGGCCGGCCATAATGAGAGATTAGTGCTCAAGTTTGTGGCCAGGTAGACATACGGGAGAACCGCCATATCCGCTACCGAGAAGGTTCCTCCAATATAGTCACGCCCGGCAAGTACCGTCTGCAATATATGCAAGTTCGTTCGCACTTCAGTCCAAGCCTGCTCGATGGCTGTGTGATCTTGCCGTTCTGTGGGAGTGAATCGTATCTGACGAAAGAGCAAAGAAAGAGGCGGTCGAAAGGTTGTCTGTTCGAACAACAACCACTGAAACACTCGCGCACGGTCTTGCGCCCCAGTGGGAAGAAGCTTGGCAGCAGGGAACTGCTCGGCCAGGTAGAGGAGAATGGCGTTGGATTCCCAGAGGACAAAATCATCATGCACGAGGGTCGGCACTTTGCCGTTTGGGTTGAGCTTCAGGTATTCAGGGTTTTTTTGCTCACTTTTCATCAGATCGAGACGCACAAGTTGATAAGGTGCGCCAACCTCTTCGAGGAACATGTGCACCTTGCGACCATTCCCAGACAGCGGAGCGGTATAGAGTGTAAACATAATTCTCTCCTCATGGCCCTATGCCGGAATGATGCCACGCTCCCGCAGCAAGTTCAAAATGATGTCGAGACTGTGGGTCCGCAAATTGATCTTGAGCTGGTCGTACAGCGTGAAGTTCGCGAGTCGGACCAATGGGCGTCCGTGAACGAAGTCGATGATGTTAATACAGCCAAAGTCTTGTTCAATATTGAAAATCCGCCCGTCTGAGACTCCGGTTGCATAAGCGAGCAGCGCATTGTTCAGTCCCCCATGCGCCACGACTAAGACGGTCTGCCAATCGTCTTGACTGAGTAAGGAATCGAAAAAACGGACACCCCGCTCCTGGACCTGTCGGAAGGTCTCCCCACCCAGATAGGGCTCGTCCCAGCCAGTCGTCGGACTTTTAAAGAATCGTTGGACCTCTTGAAAGATGGCGCCTATATTCATGCCAGCGAGCGCTTCTTCACGTGGGGAGATTTCTCGCAGGTCGGGGGACAGCAATACATCAAGCCCTTTTTCCTGGGCGACAATCCGGGCAGTCTCTTGGGCACGGGAAAGGGGACTCGCATAGACGCGATCAAGCGATACCCCACGAAACAGCAACGAGACCGCAGCGATCTGCTCACGCCCGCGTTCCGTCAGGGCACCGTTGCCGATCGCTCCCTCAGTAGCTTGAGCCTGGTATAAGGTTTCTCCATGGCGCATGAGATAGATGCGGCGGCCATCCATAATAGGGTGCTCCACTCTACTTTTTGCCAGCAAACGGCTTATCGCGATCGCGCAACGCCTCTTTCAGCCCCCGCTCGGCCATTTTCTTGACCTCGCTCTTCACCGTCACAGTCTGGTGGGCGATCACATCAAATTCTAAGGCCGATTGTTCGGCGGCATAAATACCCATTAATTCAAAGAAGCGATTGGTTGCAGCCTTGTGTAAGGTCAGCAAGTCTACCGGGACTATCGCTACACGCCGTGCATAAGCCAGTACCTCTTCTTCCAGCTTCTCCCGTGGAAACACGCGATTCACCAAACCGTTCTCGAGAGCTTCTTGGGCAGTCATCGAATCGCCGGTAAAGAGGTACTCTTTAGTTTTCCGAATACCAATCAGATACGGCCATAAAGACAGAGTTGGCAACACGCCAAGAGACCGACCGGCCGGATGGCCAAACTGGGCATCCTCAGAAGCAAACACCAGGTCACAGTGACCGACAAATTCCGTCGCCCCAGCCAGACAGTAGCCATGCACCTGGGCGATAGTGGGTTTGGTGAGGTTCCACAGCCGTTGCCAGCGTTCGACGATTTTTCGTAACCCCCACCGGTCACTGGTTACCGTGAATCCACCCGCCCCCCCCACTGGTTGCAGATCGTACCCCGCACAGAAGGCTCGACCGGCACCGCGGATGATCAGCACGCTGGCATCGTTATTCTTCTCGAATTCATCAAGCGCACTATCGAGGTCAGACAACAGTTGCCGGCTCATGGCGTTTAATTTCTCGGGCCGGTTTAAGGTGATACAAAAAATCTTGTCCTCCACTTGTTCATAAAGAATTGCCTCGTATGCCATTGCCGTGCCTCCTTTGCAAAGTGCTGGGCTTATCGCTTACCATAGGCAGACAGGGGTTGCATAGAGTGGGGCTTGACTCTTGAAAACCCTGGCAGTCCTCCTTCTTTCTCGATAAACTTTTGCCATAACACGCCGATTTCTGTCTACAGCATCACAAGGGAGAACTGTATGGACGTTACTGCATTGCTCACGTTCGCTATACAATCAGGCGCCTCGGATGTTCACCTCAGCAGTGGCGAACCTCCAATGATCCGACTGCATGGAGACATGAAAAAACTGGATCACCCGCCGCTGTCCCGAGAGGAAGTCCATGCTTTGGTATACGACATCATGAACGATGCCCAGCGCAAAGCGTTCGAAGAAACCCTAGAACTCGACTTCTCTTTTGATCTCGGAGAGATAGGCCGCTTTCGCGTCAACGTGTTCATGCAACAGCGCGGCGAAGGCGCGGTCTTCCGCACTATCCCGACCAAGATTCTTTCTACTGAAGAGCTGGGACTCCCACCAATCATGAAAAAACTGTGTGACCGGGAAAAAGGACTCATTCTGGTCACAGGTCCTACTGGCTCTGGCAAGTCGACGACCCTGGCAGCGATGGTTGATCACATTAACAACAGCTTTGAGGGCCATATCATTACAATTGAAGATCCGATCGAATTCACCCATCGCACGAAAAAATGCCTGGTGAATCAGCGTGAACTTGGGGTCCATACCCATTCGTTCGCTAATGCGCTGCGCGCGGTGTTGCGCGAAGACCCGGATGTGATCCTTGTTGGTGAGATGCGAGACTTGGAAACGATTCAGCTGGCGATTACCGCCGCAGAGACCGGACATCTCGTTTTTGCCACTTTACACTCTCCTAGCGCACCCTCGACGGTGGATCGTGTGATCGACGTCTTTCCTGCAGGTCAACAAGCGCAGATCCGCACCCAGTTTGCTGACTCGATTGAAGCGATCGTCACACAGACATTGTGCAAGAAAAAAGCAGGAGGGCGAGTTGCCGCTCTGGAGCTTTTAGTGGCAACACCGGCAGTGCGAAACCTGATTCGTGAAGGAAAAGTACATCAGATCCCCTCGGCCATGCAGGTCGGCCAGAAGGATGGTATGCAAACGATGGACATGGCGCTGATTGAGTTGGCAACCCGAGGCATCATCACCCGCGAAGAAGCTCAAACAAAGAGTATGACGCCGAACTTGTTTGGTCAGGTTGCTCAGACCGGACGGCTTGCTATGGGGCGCTAAAGAGAGAAAGGAACACAGCGATGGAATTTCGTGATTTTCTGACCGTCATGGTCGAGCGCAATGCTTCGGATATCTATTTTACGGTCGAGAGTCCTCCCATGTACCGGATCGAGGGTGTTGTCCAGCCCATTGGAGATCACGTTTTCACGCCAAAGGATCTCGAAACCCTGGCCATGTCGATTATGAACGATCGGCAACAGCGCGAGTTCGCCGACGCCTTAGAAATGAACCTGGCACTCTCTTACAAAGGGCTCAGCCGCTTCCGGGTGAATATCTTTCGTCAGCGGAGTTCTGTGGGAATAGTCGTCCGCAAAATCAACGTCGCGATCCCAACCATAGAAGAACTCGGATTACCGCCGATCCTTCCGGATATTATCATGACCAAACGTGGACTCATCCTGATCGTTGGCGCGACTGGCTCAGGAAAATCGACCTCGCTGGCGGCAATGATCGATCACCGGAATACTCATGTGCCGGGTCATATCATCACAGTAGAAGACCCCATTGAATTCGTACACACTCACAAGAAGTCAATCGTGAACCAACGCGAGGTCGGGTTTGACACGCACTCGTTTCACGAGGCGCTCAAAAACGCGATGCGTCAAGCACCTGACGTTATCCTTGTCGGTGAGATTCGCGACAGCGATACGATGGAAGCAGCCATCACCTTTGCTGACACCGGACATCTTTGTCTGGCAACTCTCCACTCCACTAATGCAAACCAAGCGTTTGAGCGTATCATCAATTTCTTCCCTGAGTCACGGCACGCGCAAATTTTTCTTCAACTTTCTTTGAACTTGCGTGCGATCATCTCCCAACGCTTAGTTATGGGCACCCAAGGACATCGGGTCCCGGCACTCGAAATTCTCCTCAACACTCCGCGTATCCGGGAACTGATTAAGAGGGGCGAGGTTGACATACTCAAAGAGGCTATGGAACAAGGCGCCCAGGAAGGTTGTCAAACGTTCGATATGGCACTCTTTGAACTGTATGCCGAAGGCAAAATCGATCTCGATCAAGCACTCAGCAATGCCGATAGCGTCAATAATCTCCGCTTGAAAATCAAGGTGAGTGAAACGAAAGAGGCGGCGGCTGCGGGGAAGGCCGCTTCATCGGGATTGCGCCTCGAGAACGAGCAATCCTTCAAGCGGTTCGGGCGGATTTGAGGGGGTTTGCACTCTTTATCATAGCAAACCTCTCTCTTTTTGTAGGATTGCTTCTGCCAACTGCCAGTCGTCAGGTGTAGTAATCTTAAAGTTCAGTGAATCCCCTATAACAATTTTCACCGTGCCCGCCACCCACTCAACCAATGCCGCGTCATCGGTAGCCCGCTTCCCTTCTGCCAGAGCACGGGCATGGGCTGCACGAATGACAGGAACAGAGAATGTCTGTGGGGTTTGAGCCCGCCAAAGGTGCTGACGTGATATCGTTTCAACCACGACATTGTCTTCTCCCACCCGCTTAATCGTGTCTCTGACCGGTACGGCCACGACCGCACCACCACACGCAGCAGCTACTATAATACTGCGATCAATCAAGGCGGCGGTGAGAAATGGCCGAGCCGCATCATGGATCACCACGATCTCACACTCGGGGTCAAGCGCAGTCAACCCGCAACGAACAGAATCCTGTCGCTCTGCCCCCCCCTGAACAATACGAATAGGGAAACCAGATGGCCCATACGCATTCAGCATATCGCGACAGAGCCCTTCATACTCCGCAGCGACCACAATTACCACGGAGGTAATCATCGAAGATTGTAAGAGGCTTTGTAGCGTGCGGATAAAAAGCGGGGCCCCAGCGAGATGAAGAAACGCTTTGGGTAAAACTGCCCCCATCCGCTCCCCTCTTCCGGCGGCAACCATCACAGCGTTGACTCGCATAGGGGAAAAGCTAGGGTCGGGGCAATTCCTCACTACTATCAGACAGTCACTTGCGAAGAAACTCGGTGGGAAAAGATGCCTTGGAGATCTGCAAGAATTTTCTCTTCTGGGTGAGAACTCGCAATGGCAAGTTCTTTTACGAGCAAATTGCGAGCGGTATCGAGCATTTTGCGCTCGCCAAATGACAATTCTTTGTCTGCTTTCAACACAAATAAGTCACGGAGGACTTTCGCAATTTCGATCACCGAACCGGTCTTAATCTTCTCTGTGTACTCACGGTAGCGGCGGTTCCAGGTTTGTTGGTCAATATCGACTTTCTTCGTCCGCAAGACCCGATAGACTTTGGACACCATGTCCTTGCTAATGACGGGTCGTAGGCCTACCGCAGTGACGTTCTCTGTGGGGATCATGATTGTCATCTCACTCTCAAGGATACGCAGCATGTAAAACTTGCGTTCCATCCCCGAGATGCTTTTCGATTGCAATCCCTCAATGACCCCTACGCCATGGCCAGGATAGACAACCTTTTCCCCGACTTTGAACATAGGAACTCCCTCCTATTGGCTCTTGTAACGGCTGGGACGCTTCACCCTAGCTGATTTGCTTTGAATCGTCAACTTGATAACCCCCTGAAAACGTACAACTTTTTTCAGTTTTCCACATTCGACTTTTGCTTGCATTTTCTGCCACTTGCGCAAGAAGTCTCATGCTCTACTCGAGTTCCCCTCTCCAGGAACGGCAAGAAGAAACCGCAGGGGAATCACGCCTTGAAATAAAGAAAAGGAATTGAGGCGTTGTTTTAAGCAGGTAACGCCAACCCAGACACGCAACACACCATCAAGAAGGCATCCTCGCCATTTTCATAGTAGCGCCGTCTGACTGTCACCCGACGGAAACTGAACCCTTCGTATAAGGCAATAGCAGAAGCATTACTTCTGCGTACTTCGAGACTCACCGAGCGAACCCCGCCTTGTCGAGCTTCAGCGAGAATGTCTCGCAGGAGGGCTTTGCCAATCCCACGCCGACGATAACGAGGGTGGACTGCAACATTGAGAATTTGCACTTCATCAACGACAAACCAGCACCAGAGATGCCCAACCACCTGCCCCTCTAGTTCTGCCACCAGCACCCGTGAATACTGGTTGTGGAGTTCGTGGAGGAAAAACCCCTCCTTCCAGGGGGAAGGAAAAGAAGCCTGTTCGATCTGCAAAATGGTGGGCAGATCAGCCACAACGAAGGGGCGTAAGATCAGTTTCTCATCCTTGGCCCCTTCAGGATTTGTAGTCATATGGCAGGCTAGTGTTTGAACAACACCACTTCGAGTATCTTGTCACGGTAGCGATGCTTGAAGTTGGCAGTCTGACTTTTCAACGCAATCTGTTTGGTGAAGTCAGGGGGAAAAGCAGGAGAAATAGCCGCAAGCTTACGAAGCTGTAGGTCAGTTACCTTACCTTTAATGGTGAAATTCCCATTGTTGATGGAGAGGTCGTAGTCGTAGTCTGGCATCTCATCCCCAACACCCATCTCTCTTTTTGCTGCTGAAACTGGCACTCGTCGGGGGAGTTCCATACGCAACAGGTACGCATTACCGAATTCCTCTACAGTGTACACTTCGCCATAGCGCCGCGCGCGCTCGGTCTTCTCGTCAAATTCCTGGCTATAGTAACCTTCAACAGGAACCTCTCCCTTTTCTGGAGAGGTTCCGCTCCCTGTTTTGCTTAGGAAGGGTGCGATGAGCGGCGCTAACAAGAGACCATAGAAGGCGCCACGAAACGTCGCCTGGTGAGTAGGCACGCCTTGAAAAAATGACTCGCGGAGACGGAATAACGTCTCAGCCGAAGCCAAAACTAGGCCGAGAAAGATAAACTTGTTGCCTCCTTGACTGAACACCTCTCCACCGAGGGCAGTAGCGTACATAATGAGTAGCAGAGCAGGATAGAGGATCGTATTGAGGAGAATGTTCAAGCCAGTTGCAGTTGCCGTATTAAAAAAGCGGCGGTCACCTACTGCTTGTTCTAGGGCCAGCTTCGTAGAGAATGGCAGCGCCCCAAGAATCGGCTGGGCTGCTATCAAAATCACTCCCAACACCGAGTTGCTCTGTTGAGGACGCAGCCGCGCGAGGGCCTGCTCGAAACTGCCGGCTAACTCCCCAGGAAATATTTTTTCCGCTGATTTTTTCGCAGGACTCGGGGCGGTCTTTGAAACAGAAGCAGGAGCCGCTTTGACTGGAGCAGCTTTCGACGCCGGTGGTGGCGCTGCAGGCTTCGCTGCTGGAGCCGGAAGGGCAACAGTCATAGGCGCTGATTCGGCAACGCCACCAGATCCATTGGCTGCTGCTGGTGAAGCAGCCGGAGCAGCGGCTTCAGCCTCCTCTTTCCGGAAGCGGGAAGGAAATTCACTGCCAAACGTCACCTCCGGATGT
>CAZCWX010000535.1:0-3280 GCA_964502465.1 uncultured Enterobacteriaceae bacterium
GATGCCGCCTTTGCGCACCATCTGCCCGCACTGCACACGGTGCTGCAGGCGCGCAATGAGGTCCGTATCCTGATCGAAGTCATTGCGCACCTCAATGCCCACACGGTGCGCGGCATTGCGCTCACTCCGACGCAAGGCCTGTCGCGCGGTTCCTGCCTGATCGATACCGGTCAGCCATTGTGTGTTCCGGTGGGCAAACACACCCTGGGAAGAGTATTCAACGTCTTTGGCGAAACGATCGATCAGAAAGAATCCATTCCCGGTGGTGAGCGGCGTTCGATCCATGGCACGCCGGTTCCGCTGACACAGCGGACGACCAAGGCGGAGATTTTTACCACCGGCATGAAGGCGATCGATGTCCTGGCGCCGCTGGAACGCGGCGGGAAAGCTGGGCTCTTCGGTGGCGCGGGCGTGGGCAAGACGGTGCTGCTGATGGAGATGATTCATAATGTCGTAGGAGAGCACGGCGGGGTCAGTCTCTTTTGTGGGATTGGGGAGCGCTCGCGCGAGGGCGAAGAGCTCTACCGCGAAATCAGCGAAGCAGGGGTTCTGGATACCTCGGTCTTGGTGTTTGGACAGATGAATGAACCGCCGGGCGCCCGGTTTCGCGTTGGCCATGCTGCCCTCACCATGGCCGAGTATTTTCGTGATGATTCCAAGCAAAATGTCCTGCTGCTGATCGATAATATCTTTCGCTTTATCCAGGCAGGAGCGGAGGTGTCTGGGCTTATTGGGCAACTGCCCTCTCGTCTTGGGTATCAGCCAACGCTGGGAAGTGAACTGGCCGAACTTGAGGAACGGATTTGCAGCACGGCCGCGGGCGCTATTACGTCGGTTCAGGCCGTGTATGTACCGGCGGATGATTTCACCGATCCCGCGGCGGTTCATACTTTCAGTCATCTCTCCGCCTCGATTGTCCTCTCCCGCAAGCGAGCCAGTGAAGGATTATATCCGGCGATTGATCCCCTACGGTCTGGATCAAAGATGTTAGTTCCCCACGTTGTCGGCGAACGCCATTATCGCGTGGCGCAGGAGATGCGCAGAACGCTTGCCCAGTATGAAGACCTGAAAGACATTATCGCGATGCTTGGGATTGAAGAACTCTCACAAGAAGATCGGCGGACCGTTTACCGAGCCCGACGGCTCGAACGATTTTTAACGCAACCCTTCTTTGTGACCGAGCAATTCACTGGTCAGGAGGGACGGATCGTTGCATTGGCGGATGCCCTCGAGGGGTGTGAGCGGATTCTCAACGATGAGTTCTCCGACACACCGGAGCGCGCATTGTATATGATTGGAACCATTGGTGAGGTACAACACCCATGACCCTCAAAGTCTTGCTCCCCACAGAAGTCTTCGTCGAGCAGGAAGTGACGAAGGTCGTGGCTGAAGCCGAGAATGGCTCCTTTTGTCTCTTACCCCATCACATTGACTTCGTCGCCGCCCTCGTACCGGGGTTGCTCGCTTTTACCTCAGGCGAGGGACGGGAAGAGTTCCTGGCGATTGATGAGGGGATCTTGGTCAAGTGCAACACTGAGGTGCTGGTGTCGACACGGCAGGCTGTGCGGGGACCAGATCTCGGCAGGCTGAAACGCACCGTGGAAGACCATTTCCGTGTTTTGGACGAACGCGAGAGAAAGGCGCGTGCCGCTACGGCCAAACTCGAAGCCGATTTGGTCCGCCGCTTTATGGAACTCAGCGACCATGGGAGATAACAGCGATTCAACACCGGAAACGCGTCCCCCAAACCCGAGAGATTTCATTGAGCAGGTGGGGACCAAGGAGGCTCGTAAGCTCAGGGCGCGGCAGGAAAAAGACCAAGGGGTGTGGTTCTGGCTCGGCATGTTTGGCTTGGTCGGTTGGGCAGTCGCGATTCCGACGGTGATTGGCATCGCAGTAGGCATATGGATCGATACCACGTGGCCGAGCCGATATTCCTGGACCCTCATGCTGCTGTTCATCGGCGTGATGCTGGGCTGTCTGAATGCGTGGTTCTGGGTGAAACGGGAGAGTCGGCATGGGTAAATCGGAACTACACATTGTCCTCCTTGTGCTGCTTCCCCTGTTACGCCAGTGGCCCCAGGGACAAGGAGTCCCTGCGTGAACACCGAGATGCTTCCGCTCTTCCTGGCATTGATGGCTGGCCTCGGACTCGGGTTCTGCTACTTTGGCGGCCTGTGGCTGACTGTGCAACGCCTGTCCATGGTGCGTTATCCGACAGTGTTCATCTTTGGCAGCTTTGTTGCCCGTGTTGTTTTTTGTCTCACCGGCTTTTATGTGGTCATGGCCGGCTCGTGGGAACGCCTGAGCCTCTGTCTGGTGGGGTTTTTGTTCATGCGGCAGCTGCTCATGCGGCGCTGGGGACACCTGCCCGGCACTTCCGTAGGAGTCTAACAATTGATGGACATTGCCGATATCTCTCCAGATCAGGTTATGCTGTGGCAGTGGCGATTCATCACGCTGAACGCCACGATCCTGTATACGTGGGTGGTCATGGCGCTCCTGACAGTAGGGTCTTGGCTGGTCACCCGTACCCTGTCGGTAGATCCGCCTTTCCCTCGCTGGCAGAACTTTCTTGAGGTGGTGGTGAGCACTATTCGCGAACAGATTCGCGAGGTCAGTCAGCAGGAAGGGGACCAATACTTACCATTTATTGGCACGCTCTTTCTCTTTATTCTGCTCTCGAACCTCCTGACTATCGTTCCGGGCTATCTGCCGCCTACAGGATCGCTTTCGACCACCACAGCACTGGCGCTCTGCGTGTTCGTTGCGGTTCCCCTCTATGGCATCGCGCATCAGGGACTCGGTGGATACCTGATGAACTATATCAGGCCGACGGTGTTCATGCTCCCTTTTAATATTATGGGGGAGCTCTCTCGCACGCTGGCACTGGCAGTGCGCCTTTTTGGCAATGTGATGAGTACCACAAAGATCGTTGCCATCTTACTGGCCATTACCCCGTTATTTTTCCCCATTCTGATGCAGGCGTTAGGCCTCCTCACCGGACTAATTCACGCCTACATCTTCGCCATCCTCGCGATGGTATACATTGCGTCGGCAACACGGGCGCACCATGAACGTGCAGCGCAAGGACGCGCCACCCCATCTCCAACAGAAGAGGAATCGCATGGATAGTATCAGCCTTATCGGTATGGCATCGATTATTACTGCGGGACTCACCATCGGCATCGGGTCGATTGGTCCGGCGCTCGGTGAAGGCCGAGCCGTCGCACAAGCATTAAGTGCGATCGCCCAGCAACCCGATGAACGACAGACGATC